>CALHAB010000045.1 GCA_937934185.1 uncultured Ignavibacterium sp.
ATGATGACGATTTATTCTTCCTTTAAGTTCAATAATCATTAAATTTGCCCGAAACAATTATCAAATTTATATGGACCCAATAAATATTTTAATAGCAATAAATATAGTAGCAACCTTTGCAGCCAATATTGGCGCTGCTAAAAAAGGTGTAAAGGATAAGCTCGCAGTTTTCCGCGATAAACCTAAAACTTATCTGCAGACTCTTCCGTTAGTCCTTTCCACTGTTAATTTACTTATTCTTATACTCGCTGTTTTTCAAATAGGAACCTTTGAGTATGAAGAAAAATATTTTTCTTTAAGAGTTATTGCTTTGATCATCTATCTGATTTTCTCATGGATACAAATCTGGTCATTCAAATCTTTGGGTGATTATTATTCACAGGAAATTGCGATAAGAAAAGAACATAAAATTATTTCAGCTGGTCCTTACAGAATCATAAGACATCCTCAATATCTTTCACAAATTTTCGTTGATCTTGCAGGAGCATCAGCAACTCTTAGTTACATACTATTACCATTAGCTTTAATTCAAATTCCATTTCTTATACTTCGCGCAAGAGAAGAAGAAAAACTTTTCAAAAAATATCTTCCGGAAGAATTTGAATCTTATAAAAAGAAATCCGGATTTATGATACCATTCATCGGATAAAAAATGTACAAGATTCTATTTTTTCTGATTTTAATTTTACACTTTAACAATATTCTGGCTCAGGAGAAGAATCAAATTATTGTTTTTGATGGAACAAAAACATACTCTGTTCCTGCATTTATAAGAGAAGGTAATTATTATCTGTCTCTGAAGGATTTTGCTGATCAATTGCAGATAAACTACTACTACAATCAGGCCGCAAAAAAAATTGAATTAAAGAATGATAAATATCTGCTGAAAGTTTCCTCAAGAAATCCGTTCGTAATTTTAACAGAAAGAAAAACTAACTCTCAGAAAGTCTTTCAGCTTGCAACTTCAACATATTATGTGGCTGATAAAATTTTTATTCCATTAAAATATAGTTCCGATATCTTACAGAGATTTATCGGTTCAGATCTTAATTATGAAGCGCCAAACAAGCTTATTATTAAGCGAGGACAATTTCCTACGGAAATATCTGAAGATAAACCAGATACAAAATTTGATGTGACCGCATTGGAGATAGATGAAAAAGCAAACGGCACTTTGATAAGACTGAAATCCAACAAAAGAATTCCTTCTTATGCAAGCTCATTCAAAGATGGTGTGCTAACTCTTATTTTCAGAAAAGTAAATGCTGATATTTCCAGAACAAACTTTGAAGGCACTGGTGGAGTTGTAAAAAAAATTCAGTCAAGAAATGTTGGAAATGACCTTGAACTGAAAATATTTGTTGGTCCTGAATATACAACTAATGAAGTTATTAATGTTGAAAAGAGCAACGATATTTTAATAACAATTCACAATAAACTTTTTGTAAAGAAAGATACGAAACCAAAAAAAGAAAAATGGGAATTTGATGTAATAGTAATTGATCCCGGACACGGTGGAAAAGATGCAGGAGCAATCGGAGTTAATGGTGTTAAAGAAAAAGATGTAAATCTTGGAATTGCTTTAGAACTGGGAAAATTAATTCAAAGTCAGATGAAAGATGTTAAGGTTGTTTTTACAAGAAAAGATGACTCTTTCGTTGATTTATACAAGCGTGGTAAAATTGCAAATGAACATAACGGAAAGCTTTTTATATCAATTCACTGCAATTCAACTCCGAAGAAACCGACCGATGCAAATGGTTTTGAAGTTTATCTGCTTCGGCCGGGAAGAACCAAAGAAGCAATTGCAATTGCAGAGTTTGAGAACAGTGTAATTCAATACGAAGAAAATCCGCAGCGATATCAGAAACTGACTGATGAGAATTTTATTTTAGTCTCTATGGCTCAGTCAGCTTATATGCGTTACTCAGAAAAATTTGCAGAGCTTTTGCATAATGAATTCACAAAACATCCGAAGCTTAGTTCAAGAGGAGTTAAGCAGGCAGGGTTTTATGTTCTTGTTGGTGCATCAATGCCAAATGTTCTTATTGAAAGCGGATTTCTTTCTAATGTATCAGATGCAAAATATCTTGCTTCAAAATCAGGGCAAAAGGAAATGGCATCCTATATTTTTGATGCCATTAAAAAATATCGTGATCATTACGAATCCGAGATGAAAGCCAACTGAAATAAAAAAGCCGGCTTTCGCCGGCTTGACTACTCACACACTAACTAACCATCATCTATCTGCTCAAAATCATTTTCTTTGTTGATGTGAAATTTGTTCCGTCGATTCCTTTAACATCAATTCTGTAGAAATATACACCACTGGTTATATTATCTGCTCTGAATTCAATCTGCTGAGTTCCGGCTGATAATCTTCCACTGACCAATGTAGCAATTTCCTGACCTAAGAGATTGAATACTTTCAAAGTTACATCTGAATCTGTCTTAAGATTGAAAGTAATCTGAGTGGATGGATTAAAAGGATTAGGGAAGTTCTGCTCTAAAGAGAATTCTTTTGGAGCAACAACTGAAACTTCAACAACATTTGAGAATTCAAAGCTTCCATCAAAATCAATTTGCTTCAATCTGTATGCGTATGTCCCGACTGGTAAATCGGAATCAGTGAAAGAGTAGTTCTGAATTTCAGTTGTTGTTCCTCTTCCGTTAACAAAACCTACTGAAACAAATTCACCTGAAGAAGATTTTCTCTGTACTTCAAAGCCGCGGTTATTTGTTTCTGTAACTGTAGTCCAGTTTAATGATACACTTGAACCATTAACACTTGCTGTGAATGAAGAAAGTTCAACAGGAACTACTCCCGGTACAAGCTGTACGACTGTTCCGTTTGCGAGTGCAGCAAATAATCCAAACGGAGCGCCGTTCTGATTACCAGAAGGACTTAGGAATCCAGATGCAAAAACTGAAAGAGAGCTGCCATCTAATCCTGTGAGCGGTGCTATAAATGAAGCGACTAAAGTGGTTCCATCAGCTAAATAAAGATCAAGTGTATAATCACCGGCAGGCACAGTGAAGTAAGGAGTTATGTCACCGTATGCAGCATCATTTACAAGAACAAGGTTACCAGCTTCTCTTGCTTTTACATCAACAGTCGGTGCATCAGTTGAACCGTGCAATACAAATATATCAACACCACTGCCGGCAGCAGTTTCTCTTGCCTGAGTTTTTACAAATAAAGTGAATGCAGTTGATCTGCCGTCAGGATTTGGTGCATATGAACCAGGGTTCAGAACGCCATTTGCAAATACAACATATTTTTCATTTGCAGTTAACACTACAGGGAAATTTTTTAATGTATCATTTACTGAAGTACTGTTACCAGGTGCAATTCCGATATTCAAAGTAACGCCAGCGGGTAAATCTATAAATGGAGTTGCAGCCCTGAATGCAAAATTATCAATAGCCAAAGTACCATTAATATAAACATCTACAGAGCCGGCCAATACATCAGCAGAGTTATGTACAACTTGTACTCTTGCCTGTGGTGCAGAAGCGGCTGGTAATTGAATGACTGTTCCGTTTGGTAATGCTACGAATAAACCGAAAGCAGCTCCGTTCTGATTAGCTGCAGGATTTAAGAATCCTGATGCGAAAACTGCAGCAGCACCACCGCTAAGAAGTGAAAGTGGAGCGCTAAAAGAAGCAACATATGTTTGTCCATCGCCTAAATAAAGATCTAATGTTACATTCTGAGCAGGAGCTGTTAAATATGGAGTAATATCACCATAAGCAGCGTTATCAACTATTGTGAGGTTTGAAAGGTCACGAACCTTTACATCAACAGTTGGTGCATCAGTTGAACCGTGCAATACAAATAGATCTACTCCACTACCCGTTCCTGTTTCTCTTGCCTGTGGTTTTACAAATAAAGTGAATGCAGTGGGTCTACCATCGGGATTTGGAGCGTATGATCCGGGATTTAATACACCATTTGCAAACACAACATATTTCTCACCAGCATTTAAAACAACCGGGAAATTCTTTAATGTATCATTTACTGAAGAACTATTTTTGGGGGCAACTCCAATGTTAAGAGTTACATTAGCTGGTAAGTCAATAAACGGTGTTGCCGACCTGAATGCAAAATTATCCAGGGCTAATGTGCCGTTTATGTAAATATCAACTGAATCTGCCAAAACTTCAGCTGAGTTGTGCACAACCTGAACTCTTGCAGTACTTGATGATGAAATAACCTGTAAATAGTCTAAGCCAAAATAGTCAGAATAGTTGCCGCTTGGTCCGCCATTGGTGTGATAATATTGAATAGCAAATCTAACAGTTCCTGAATGTTGAAATGTTCCTGTCCATCTTGCCCAGCCGGTATTACTAACTTTATATCTTCCCCAGGTTACATCGAAATCGCCGGGATTTGTTCCGGCCGTGGTAGAGTATCTGACATAAATTGAATCAAAAAAGGGTGTGTTGTCAGGTGAACGATGCCAGAAACTAAGTGTATCACCAGCATTAACTGTAATTGGTGGTGAGATTAGCCATTGATCAATTAAAAATCCATTTGCGCCATTATAATTTTGTCCCACATAACCATCATTCGGACCTTCATAAGCATTAAATACAGTCGGATTTCCCTGAAACCAAGAGGTAGTTCCTCCTCCATCAACATTTAATGTAATCCATCCGCGGGAATTTAATCCTGTTTGAGTATTATCACCGTTAAAATCATCCTGAAATATGACTGTGCTTTCTGTTCGATCAATTTTAATTGGTTCTCCTTTAGATGTTCCGGCAGTTTTTGAACTGTAAAGAACATCTGTCTGAGAAAAAGATATTATAGGAAACAGAAAGGTTACGAGAAGTGCAATGAGTTTTTGCATAGTTACTCCTTTGTTTAGTTGATGAATGTAAAATCAAAAACAACAGAGAGATTTTATAGTTCCAAAAAAAAGAGGGAAAATTTGATGACCTGTTTTAAGATGTGGATATGTTTTCGTTTGTCAGGATATTCTTACCTTATTTGATATTTCATTTATGTCATCAGGTAAAATCGGGAAATGTTTCGACAGGATATCGGAAAGAGAAATGATGCAGTTAATAATTCCTTTAGAAAAATTTCCTTTTCTAAAAGTATTACTCATTGAATTTGCAATTTCATCAAAAACTTTTTGTTCAATCTTTTCACTTATTCTTTTATCAGCGAGAATGTAGAACTGTTTTTCTGAAAGTAAAATAAAAATCAGAACACCTGTTCTTTCCTTTGTGCTGGTAATTCCCGATTTCCAAAATTCCTTTTCAGCAAGCTCTTTTATTGATTTTCTTTTTTCAAAGAAATTTCTTTTTTCTTTAATTGTTACCAGAATTTCCGCAGAAGTTTTCTTTTCAACTTCTTTAATTGTGTTTGAAATTCGCAGTAACTCATCGTCATTAAGATAATTGTAAATAATTCTCTTGCTCATTAGTCATTTAAAAATTTTTCCTTCTGTAAAATCTATAACGGACTTGAGAATTCAAAATCAGCAAAGGATTACTTACTACGAACTTCTATATCTCCGCCTGAAGTTGTAGCAATAAGTTTGTTACCACCATTATTTATATCACCAAAAATTTTTGTTCTGCTCATCTTCTCAATATTGTTAAGTTTGAAGTTACAGGATACATTCCCGCCTGATGTTGAAAGCTCAACCTTTGCGTTGAAGTCTGAAGGTAAATTTATATCAATATCACCACCGGAAGTTCTCAACTCTATTCCTTTGTTTTTGCCAGTGTATTCAAGAGTGATATCACCGCCGGAAGTTTTAGCATCAATTGATGCATCATCAGAAAAGATTTTAATATCACCGCCAGAAGTGTTCAATTTCAGAGAACCACTAACTCTGTCAGTCCAGATATCACCACCAGAAGTATTGAGTGAAATTTCTCCATCAACTCCACCAACTTTAATATCTCCGCCTGCTGTGGAAATTTTCAAATTAAATTTTGCAGGTACTTTAATTTCATACTTCAATCTGAGGTTTGAAAAGAAATTCCATTTCTTCTTCCTTTCACCCTGGATTTTGACGGATTGGTTATCGGCATCGAAATAAAAATCATATTTCTCTTTTGCATTTTCGTTGCCGTATATTTTAACCTCGATCTCGTTTCTATTCCAGGGAGTAATTTCAACATAACCACTTTCAGTGGAAAGTGTAAGAAATTTGCCGGGTTCAATTTTGAAGGTTTTATGATGGATAAGTTGCAAATCCTTTTTAATCTGATTAAATGCCCAAGAACTGCTGAACGATGTAATAATGAGGAGTAACGCTATGGTTAAAAATTTTTTCATTTTGTTCACCTATTAATTTATAGCTGTTGAAAAATAACTGATTCTTCGATGAGAGCGAGTAAATTTTATTTGAAGAGAATATATTACTGATGAAAGGAAAAATTTGGCATCGAGAAAATCAGAAATCTGTTTATTCGAACTTTCCGCCATTCAGCAATTCAATTGCTCTGTCAACTGATTTATGAGTTCCATAGAGTATTATTGTATCGCCAGCTAATAATACATCTTTTCCTGAAGGATTTGATATCATATTTCCGTTGCGGACAATTGCAATTATGGTTGCATCAGTTTGTGCCCGAAGATTAATTTCAGCAAGCGACTTGTTTATAAACGGACTTTCTTCATTTACGAAGAATGTTTCCGTTAGTCCCTGTGCAAGAATTTCATCAAGATGAGTAAATGCACTTATATCCATACTTTCTTTTCGCAGAAGTTTGTACGACTCCTGTCTTAATAAAGTAACCTGCTGCATAATTACATTCAAAGGAATATGGTACTTCTCAAGAACTTTGCGGAATATTTGTAATGCAGTTTCAAATTCTTCAGGGATTACTTCATCGGCACCAAGTTTTATAAGTTCATCAACTTCTTTTATGTATCGTGTTCTTACCAAAGCATAGATTTGAGGATTAAGACTTTTGACAACTTTCAGACTCATTCTTGTAATAAGAGGATCGGAGATAGCATAAACTATTATATTAGCTCTTTCAGCACCGGCAATTTTTAAAATATCTTCGCGACTAATATCTCCGAACATAATCCTTTCGCCGTTTGCTTTTTCCTGCCGGACTGTATCGGGATTCAATTCAATAACAATGTATTTAATTCCGGTTTCTTTCAAAACTCTTGCGAGATTTTTTCCATTCAAACCATATCCGGCAATTATAACATGTGCAGAGAGTTTTTCTGCAAACTTTATTTCTTCATCATCCACTCTGGATTTAAGTTTAGCTGTTTGCTTTGTGATCCAGGGTTCAAGTTGAAAAATAACAGGAGTAAGAATCATAGTGAAAATTGAAGATGCGAGAAAAGAATTATAGATATCATTCCCAATCAGATTAAATTTTGTTCCTGCCTGTGCCAGCACAAAGGAAAACTCACCAATCTGTCCAAGCCCGATTCCACAAAGTATTGCAACCCGCAGCGGATATTTGAGCATAAGAACTATAAAAACAATAATAAGAGCTTTGAAAATAAATGCTGATATTGTTATCCCGGAAATAAGTATTGGATTATGAATTACAAATTGAACATTAAGTAACAAACCAACTGAAACGAAAAATATACTGTTGAAAGCATCACGCAAGGGAAGTATTTCAGCAAGTATCTGATGATTATAATCAGATTCAGCTAAAATTAGACCTGCTATGAAAGCACCAATAGCAAAAGACAATCCTGCAAGATGAGTGATGTATGCTGTTCCAAGAATTAAAAGTATTATTCCAACAGTAAAAGCTTCACGCATTCTCAACCTTGCTATCTGATGAACGATTGGGGGCATAAAGTATTTTGCAGTGAAAATGAGAGTCGCTGTTACACCAAGTGCAATAAAAATTTTCATCAGCGCATTTAAAGTGTTGATATCTTTGCCTGTACTTAAGATTGGTAAGATTAAAAACAACGGAACAATCATTATATCCTGAAATAATGAGATTGAAACTGAAATTTTTCCGTGAGGACTTTCCAATTCATTCCGGTCTGAAAGTAATTTCATAATGATTACAGTACTTGACAAAGTAAGTAAAAATCCAAGAAAAATTGATTGGTTAGTTGAAATTCCGGAAATAATGAATATAAAAAAAGCAAAGGCAGATGTGATAAAAAACTGCAAACCGCCGGCAGTAAGAAGAAACTTTTTAATTTTATTAATCTGACTGAAAGAAACCTCCAGACCTATTGTGAACATCAGAAGAATTACACCAATTTCTGCCATAACCTCTATTTCATCGACAGCTTTAATCAGTTTAAATCCATATGGGCCTATAATCATTCCTGCCAGAAGGAATCCAACCAATGAGGGCAAATTTAATTTTCTGAAAATGAAAATTATTGGAAAAGATACCAGAAGAATTATTACTATATCCTGTATTACAAGAAATTCGTTCATTTATTACTCAGATTTTATGTCGAAAGATATTGAAATAAATCTAAAAAAATCAGATGCACTTATTTCTTTTGATTATACATAAATCCAACAACACCGTGAGTCATAAGAAAAAACGGAAGCAGAAGAAAAAGTATTTTATCCCGAGGAGGGAGCTTGGGAATTAAATGAGGAATGAAGTTTAGAATTATAAAAATTGCTATTATTAACATTGCAACTATTACAATGCTGTTTGAAAGAACTTTATATGATAAACTGAAATAATATTTCTCGTCTTTAATCTGTTCTTTCTCAAGTAGAAACGGCCGAAGTGCAATAAAGCCAATTGTAGCCAGGCCATTCTGACCCCAGATAGCAACAGATAAAATGCATCCAAAGCCAACTATAATTTCATAAAGGAAAGCAAGATTGAGGTTTTTATATTTCATATAATTGATAGAATATTCAAAAACTATTTTTCTGAAATATCCACTCCGGGTTTAACTATTATTCCACGATTTTCATGGCCGTTAATTCTCACGGCTATTTGTTTATCAAATCTAAGGTGTTTAGTAAAATTCAATTCTGATACCGATGGTTGAGATTTTAACCACTCCCAGTCAATAAAATCGGAATTATCTATTGAGTTAACGGTAAAGTAGCCAACTCTGAATGATGTAAGATTTTGGAAGAAGTGAGAACCTTGTGAAGGCGCAACCTGGAAATCTTTAAAGCCCGATTCAACAATAACCGAGGCACCGCAAATCTGATCCCAGGTAACAGGAATTCCAAGCCAGGGATCAATTGAGCCCCACCGTCCTACACCTATTAGAATGTAAGGCCTTCTTTCGTTAAACAAAAGATGGTTGAACTTACTTACTTCAACAGCAACTTCTTTACTACGCGAGCGATCAAATTTTTCTTTATCAACAAAGACTATATCATAAATTCCATCAATTGCTCCGTTGCCAAGAACTTGGTTGCTCTTACATAGTAAATCATCTTTCTTCACATCAACAATTCTCAGTTCATCTATCTCACGACTTAAAACCATTGGACGCATTTGCAACATCCCGAATTCTTTTGGTTGACCAGAGGGCACATTCAGATTAACGGCAAATTCAATTTCGACAGGTGTTCCCATTCCCCACGCACCTAAGTCAAGAAGCAAATCAAGAATTTCCGGTAAAGGGAAAATCTGATGCTTAAGTATTGGAGCAAATGTAACAACACGAATTCCATCTCTGGATATTCCATCGTAGATTGTATTGTTTTCAGGAGAATATGTGGAAGCTACATTTGAAAGTGTTCCATCTTTTTCAGCCAATTCAAGCTTGTAACTTTTAACAAGTGTATCCTCAATGCTTTCAATTTTTTTTGAGAGCCTGCCTTTCAAATCAAGTGCATAAAAATATGATTGGGAATTTCTGAGAGTTTCTTTAGTTGAATAAAACTGCAGCAAATGTTTCGGATATTTCGGACAAAATCTTACAGTATTTCCCCCTTCGACAACCAATTTCCCTAATCCTAAAGCAACATGTGCAATTCCATCTTCGGATTTTTGAGGATGTGATGGATAAAAATTATATGACTTTGCCACACCGGCAAAGTCCGGATAGAATCTGTTTTCATAACTTGAACCAACAAGTTTCTGAACAATCACCGCCATCTTTTCTTCTTCGAGCCGATACGAAGTTGCTTTGAGATAATCTTTAGCACGCTGATGAAAAGTTGAGGCATAAACCGATTTTATTGATTGAAGCAACTCATCAAGTCTTACTTTTATATCCGGATTACTGTTGGGGATCATATATGTTTCATAGACGCCAGCAAATGGCTGAAACTGAGAATCTTCAAGCAAGCTTGATGAACGAACTGCCAGTGGAGTATTAACCAGTTCCAGAAAATCATATAGTCTGACCAGGATATCTTCAGGAAATTTTTCCGCATCTATAAATTTCTGTGTAATTAAAAGATCATCAGTTTCCTGATAGGCAAAAGCCTCAAGATTATTCATTTGAAGAAACTGATCAAAAACTTCAGTACCAATAACTACAGCAGAAGGAACTGAAATTTCTATACCTTCAAACTTTCGTGAAATTTCATAATTGGTTATGAGTGTGTTGATAAATCCGAGCCCTCTAGCTTTACCACCAAGTGAACCGCCGCCGATTCTTGCAAAAGTATTTTTGGGATCAAAGCTGTCTTTTGAGAAATCAATAGTAACACCTCGTCTCTGAAGTTTTTTGTATTCTCTGATTGAGCTTATAAGATGAAGTCTTAAACCATCTACAGAGGGGAAATCGCTTACTTTCCGGGGTCTCAATTTATGGGCTAACCAGAATTCGGTTCTTGCTTTTAACCATTTTGAAAAATGGTTTCTTTGTGCGTGATATGCCAATGACTCTTCAGGAATTTTTTCGAGGGCTTCTTCAAGCTCATCAAGATTTGAAGCTCTTCCTACTCTTTTTCCATCAGGCGTCTGAAAGATGAAATCCCCAAAGCCAAAATTATCCAGCATAAAGTCTCGCAAATCGTGTAATAATC
Source organism: uncultured Ignavibacterium sp. (assembly GCA_937934185.1). Taxonomy (GTDB): domain Bacteria; phylum Bacteroidota; class Ignavibacteria; order Ignavibacteriales; family Ignavibacteriaceae; genus Ignavibacterium. The sequence goes on from CALHAB010000045.1 coordinate 10,932, forward strand.
TTGGAGAATTTTTATGAAGAAATGCTGCACCAACACCTGCAGCTCTGTCTTTGAATTTCAGATCGCTTGATTGAAGCAAAATCGGAATATCATCGTGTTGTGCTTTAACATTTTGCGCAAACTTTATTCCTGCTTCAGGATCTTTTACGCCCTGATGCCTGAAATTAATATCCAGAATTATTCCCAGAATATATTCCTGATATTTTTCATAATAATTCCATGCCTCTTCATAATTTGTACAGAGAAGAATTTTGGGTCTTGCACGCATTCGTAAAAATTTGTGAGTGAGGTTTACACCTTCCTCAAGCAATCGCTGTGATTGTTTAAAGATTTCTGTGTAAATAATGGGCAGGTAAGACGAATAAAATTTTACATTATCTTCGACGAGAATAATTACCTGCACACCAATATTTTTGGTATCGTTATCAATGTTTATTCTGTCCTCAACAAGTTTAATCATTCCAATCAGCAATCTGTAATCACCGCTCCAGATAAAAATTCTTTCAAAGATTGATGTATCATAATTCATAACAAGATCTTTTCGTTCGCGATTATCATAGGCAAGCAGAATAATCGGGATATTGTTGCCTGACTGCCGTACCATCTGAGCAAACTTTATTACATGCATATCTTCAATATGAAGTGTTGTGATAATCAGATCGAACGAATATTCATTGGACGCTAAAAGCTCGAGTGCTTCTTCGCCGGTTGTAACATGAGTAATTTCTGGCGCCTGACTTAGGTTTAGGTTCTGATACTCTTCTCTGATAAGTTCATATAGTCTTCCGTCTTCTTCAAACAAATAATTATCATAAATACTTGAGACAAGAAGAATCTCACGGATTTTATATCGCATCAGTTTCTGAAATTTTTTGATGCGTGCACTAAAAACATTTTCCAGACTGAGTTCTTTTATTTTTGCTGATCTTGGTTTCATATAAATAAAGATGTGATTTTGTTGTTTAAAATATAAGAAATCGGAAGTTAGAATTCAGGACTAAGATTAGGTTGATTTAAAAAAATAATTCTTCAACTTGTCAGTTAACATAAAATAAAAAAGGCGAAGGTCAGTAGTGGGCTGCATCCTTCGCCAAAATATAAGTGGAAAGCAAATAACAAAGTGGGTGAGGGGGAATAATTACTTTAACACAGCATCTTTAGCTTGTTTGGCAATTCTGAACTTTAAAACTCTCTTTGCAGGTATTTTCATTGTTTCACCGGTAGCAGGATTTCTTCCCATTCTTGCTTTTCTGTTTACAACAACGAGTTTTCCAAGACCTGGAATAACAAATGATTTCTTTGCTTCTTTGTAAGCAAGAGAAACGAACTCATCAAGAAACTGACCGGCTAATTTTTTTGTTACACCGGTTTTCTTTGCCAGATGATCGAGAATCTGATTTTTGGTCATTGGTTTTGCGGCCATATATATGCCCTCTCCTTTATGTTAATGTTATTTTTTGTTAATTACACAAGCGAAAATAAAGAGTTTTTTTAACAAATGAAATAATTTCACAACATTATTTTTTCAATATAATATCGTTTCATAAGCCATTTAATATATTAGCAGAGCATCTTCTATATAATAGTTATTTCTTGTTGTCTTTTTTAATTCAACTTATATTTGAAATGAAAAACTCAGGATAAAAATGAAGTTATTCTTTATCATCGCTCTTTTCACAATTAATTCCATTGCTCAGATAATTGATTCACTTCAATTCATTCAAACTCCAAATGATACAATAATTAGTTCCGATACAACTTACATTGCTCCTGGTGATTCACTCCTTATATTAAAAACTTCTGAGCTTGATGAAAATAACTTTTTTATTCCGCGTGAAAGTATAATTAAAAGTAATTACAGATTTGCAGGCGATTTGTTAAATGATTTTCCATTATCATTTCAAAGAGACTATGGCTTTGTCGGTTATCCGAATGAAATATTATTGTATGGCATAGGAAGTCCTTTTGTTAACTGGATGTCAGATGGTATTTCATTGAATGACAGATTCAGCAAATCATATAATCTTAATCTTATTCAGACAGAGGATATTGATTCAATTGAAGTTGTTCCTTTAACGAGAGGATTTCTATATGGCAGTTATATGTATCCCGTAACTATCAATTTTATCACGAGAGATTTTATCCCTACACAGCCGTATTCAAGAATAAGGTATATTCAGGGTCCAAACAGGGAAGCAAGTGTTGATGCAAATTTTCACGCGTTGGTTTCAAGAAAATTTTTATTCTCATTTGATATTACCAACAGAATTAAAGACAGCACTTTCAGAAATACAGAGTTCAGTATCTGGCAGATAAAAACCAGACTTAAATATTTTCTTTCTGATAAAATTAATCTTATCGTTTCATACAACTATAATGATTACAATATAGGATTTAATGGCGGAATTGATGTTGACAGCATTGCCTCTATAACAGCTGATATAAACTCAATCTTGTATAATGATTTTCTCGCACCAGTAAATCTTCCGTATGATGAAATCAAAACGCTTCAACATTTTCCAAGATTAAGTTTGCTGACGAATTTTTTCACCTGGCTCAAATCAGATGTTAATATATATTATCAATTCAGCAGAGTTAATCAAAGAGATATATTCTTTGACCTGACCGAAGAGAAAGTTTTGGGATTTTCTTTTAACAACAAAATATTATTGAAGAATTTTGAGTTTAAGTTGTTTGTTGATTATGAGAATCAGAAACAATCAGCCAGAATAAGAAACGATATAATATTGCCGGTCTTTGATACTTATGTCTTATCGAATAAAGTTAATGTTTTGTCGCTTGGAGGAATTCTCACCACTAAGCTTTTACAGGACAAACTGAATATAAGTCTTTTTTATAAATACTCAGATTTAAAGAAGAATTTTGAAAGAGAAATATTTTACAGCGGCGACGATATAATTATTTCTTCTTTTAGCTATTCTACAAATCCAGCTAACTCAGCAATGGGAATGGATTTATCTTTCAGGTTTAATGACAATCTGAAATTTTATGTCGGCGGATCTTTCCTTGGTGAATACTCAAACTCATCAACAAACAAAGAACCATTATTGTTTCAGTCAGGATTAAGTTTCTCCAATGAATTTCTGAATGCAAATTTATTCTATGTATATAATGAATACTTAATTAACTCACTAGCTAAGTATCAATACTATAAACAGGCAGATAAAGTAAATGGATTGGCATTATCACTAAAAGCAAAATACAAATTCATTCTTTTTGAGTCACAAAATGCTTTTTATAAATCTCCCGCAGGAAGTGAAATATATTCCGTTCCTGAATTTAACAGCAGAACAGGATTGTACTATAACGATTTCCTTTTTGATAATAACCTTGATCTTAAAGCCGGATTTATTTTTACTTATATCAGCGAACAAAATTTCAGCTCAGTTGAAACAACAATTATAAAAGTTCCATCAGTTTCAAGACTGGATTTTTCTTTAGCGGGCGAAATCAGAAAAGCTGCAATAGTATATTTTATTATCGAAAACATTTTCGACAAAAAGTATTATTTAACTCCTTATTATCCGATGCCAGAGCGAAATTTCAGATTTGGAGTTGCCTGGGAATTTCTGAACTAATCAGAGACTCAGCATTTCCTTAAACTTAACTGCCTGACGCCGTGAGACTTCAACTTTCTGTCCGCCTTTAAGTTTAACAAGCAATCCACCATTTAACCATGGCTCAATACTTTCAATCCATTTGAGATTGATTATATGTTTTCTGTTTGCACGGAAAAATGAGCGTGGGTCTAATCTCTCATCAAGGTAATTTAATGTTCGTAGAATCAGCGGTTTGTTATCTTCAAAATATAAACGCACATAATTTCCTTCAGACTCAAATAATCTTATTCTTTCAAGTTTGACGAACCAGCAGCGATCACCATCTTTTACAAAAACCTGATCTTCGGCAGAAAGAATATCAGGCAAAGCCGATTTAATCTGAACATCTTTTTTACCGAGCTCAACAATTTTTCTGATTGCTTCTTCAAGTCTTCTCGGTTCAATTGGTTTAAGAAGATAATCGAGTGCATTATATTCAAATGCTTTTAATGCATATTCGTCATAAGCTGTTGTAAAAATTACTTTTGGAACTTTGTCAAGCATCTCAAGCAAATCGAATCCGCTTTTGCCGGGCATCTGTATATCAAGGAATAATAATTCGGGATTAAACTGTGCAATTTTCTCTGCTGCATCATCTGCATTTACTGCTTCACCAACTATTTGGATTTCCTTGAAAGGCTCGAGAAGTCTTCTTAATTCGGTTCGCGCCAGTCTTTCATCATCAATAATTAAAGCTTTCATGTTTTATTCCTCCTAAAGGTATTTTTACTTCAGTTATTACCTGATTGTGATTTATGTTTTTAATTATAAAAGATGCATCTTCGCCGTATAGTAAATTTAATCTCTGGATTGTATTACTTACTCCAAATCCTTTTGAGTTTTTCATTTGTTCCTCATCAAAAGTACCTGTATTGATGATTGTGATTTTTAATTTATCAGAATCAATACTACAGTCAAGAATTATTTCTCCACCGGTTGTTGATTTTGAAATTCCGTGTTTAATTCCGTTTTCAACAAGAGTCTGAATCATCATCGGCGGAATTTCAATTCTGTCAGCTTCAGCAGTTGAATTAATTTTATAGTTAAGTCTTTCTTCGAATCTTATTTTTTCAAGATCAAGATAATCTTTAATTGTTCTTAATTCCTCTGCCAGAGGTACGGTTTCAGTTCTTTCAATCTTCAAAGTATAACGCATAAGATTTGAAAGCTTGGTTACAGCGTTCTTTGCTGCCTGGGGATCTTCTTCAATTAAAGCACGAATACTGTTCATTGCATTAAAAATAAAATGAGGATTAAGCTGTGCTTTAAGTGTCTTAAGTTCAAAGTCTTTAACAGCAGCTTCAAAGATTAGTGATTCAATTTCAGCTTTCTTGTAATTCTCCAGATAATGAACAGCGAAATAAATAACTGACCAGAATAAAAATAAACTGCTGGAGTTAATTATCCGGGCAATAACACCACCGAGCTTATATTCTTCTATGGGAATGATATTAAAGCTCACATTAAAAAGAAAAACCAATGAAAAAAGAATTGAACCAAGAAGAAAACTCGCTATAAAAATTCTTGGGACAATTGATTTTAAGGAAAGATTTTTCCAACCGCGTTTTTTTATAAAATTTCGGTAAATGTGACTGAGTGCTATTCCGGTAATGCCAATAAAAATCCACGAATAAATGTAATCAGTTTTGAATTCTTCAAATGTTGAAGAAATTATAATATTCAACAGAACAAATAATGTCCAGCCGGAAAATTGCGAAATCCAATAAACCCAGTTTCTTTTTAAGTCCATTCAGTTTTGTAAAAATTTATTTTGATTTTTTTAGTAATCATAACTCTAAGACAAATATAATTCAGCAAATCAGAATATAGAATTAAAGTTTCCTGGCTAACTTAAATAACAAAGAAAGTGAGTGGCTTTATTTTTTTATGAATGGTAATAAAATTTGATGAGAGGGGAGAGATGCATTTGTAAAGATTCATAAAATCAGCTCAACTCCGGAGAGTTGAGCTGTGAATTATTTTATTATAATGAAAGTATATCGTTATAAACTATGAATGCCATAAGAAGAAGCAGTAAAACCATTCCAACCTGTTGAATTGCAAGTTTAATCTTTACAGGAATTTCTTTTCCGATAATGGATTCTACTATTATCATAACAAGATGTCCGCCATCCAAAACAGGAAATGGCATTATGTTCAGTATTGCCAAACTTAAGCTTAACAGTGCAAGGAAATAAAGGAAACTTGAAAGTCCGCTGTCAGCAGATTTTGCTGCATACTGCGCAATCTTTATTGGACCGCCAAAAGCTTTTTTGAATTCAATATTTCCGGAGAAAACCTTACCAAGCATACTGAAAGTTAGATCAGTCATTCTTACTATATCCAACCATCCGTAATAAAATGACTCGAAGAAGCCGTAAGTTTTGTAATGAACTTTTCCGGTGAATACAGTTCCAATTGCAACACCAATTTTTCCTTCTTCGTTCGGAACAACTGCCAAAGTTGTTGTGTCCTTATCTCTCAGCACTTTGACTTTTATTTCATTACCTTTATTTGATGTAATAATATTTGTAACCTGTTTTGGTGTAAAAACTGGTTCGTCATTGAGTGAAATCAAAATATCGTTTGATTTAAATCCAGCTTTTTCTGCGGGTGAATCTTTAAGTACTTCGCCAACTGCTGGTTTCACTCCTTCAGGTAAAAGAAATGCTGCCTGAGTTTCATCATCAGGGATTTTGTTTCTTGGAATTGAAAGATTTATTGTTTCATTATTTCTCAACAAAGAGATATTTAAATCCTCGCCGAGAGTATTGATGAAAATTTCATTTCGTACATCTTCCCAATTATTAACCTGCTTGCCGTTTATGCTAATAATTTTATCACCACTTTTGAATCCAAGTGAGTCTGCCAGACTATTAGTTTCTACATAAGCAATAGTTGTAGTTTCAGTAAATGGTTTGCCCTGAAAGAAATTTGCACCCCAGAATATCAACCAGGCGAGAAGCAAATTCATTATAACACCGGCAGTAATAACAAACACTTTTGATAACAATGGCTTTGCACGAAATTCCCACGGCTGCGGAGGACGGTCAGCAAATTCAGAGTCCATACTTTCATCAACCATACCGGCTATTTTAACATAACCGCCAAGCGGAAGCAGACATAATCTGTAATCAGTATGACCTTCACCGTCAAAATCTTTTGGCAGTTCTCCGAATGAAAAACCGGTTTTTCTGTTCCAGCCGAACAATCGTTTACCAAATCCGATTGCAAAAACATCAGCGCGCATTCCACTCAACTTAGCAGCAGCAAAATGTCCGAATTCGTGTATGAATACCAGGATTCCGATTGTTATAGCAAAATAAATTATGTAATCCATTAAAAGATGATCTCCTTAACTAATTCAAAGTATTTACAAATTTGCGTGTTAATTTATCACATTCGATGATAGTTTCAATATCAGGGTTCAAATGATTTTCAATTTTATTGAGTGCTGTGTTGATAAATCTTGGAATATCTGAAAATTTTATAAAACCTTTCAGGAATTTATCAACTGCAATTTCATTAGCTGCATTTAGTATGCAGGGTGCTGTTCCGCCTGTTTCAAGAACCTGATAAGCAAGTTTAAGACATTCAAATTTATCAAAGTCCGGCTCAAAGAAAGTCAGATTATTTATTGAAGGAAGATTGGTTCTGACAAAATCATTTTCAAATCGCTCAGGAAAAGAAAGAGCATATTGAATAGGTAATTTCATATCAGGCAAACCCATCTGTGCTTTTATCGAACCATCAACAAACTGAACCATTGAATGAATTATTGACTGCGGATGAATTACAACATCAATCTTATTGAAAGGCAGCCCGAATAACCAATGTGCTTCTATAACTTCAAGACCCTTGTTCATCATTGTTGCCGAGTCAATTGTAATTTTACTTCCCATTTTCCAGTTAGGATGATTTAGTGCTTCATCAACAGTAGCGTTGTCAAAAAATGATTTGTCCTTATTCAGAAATGGTCCGCCTGAAGCTGTGAGAATTAACTTTTCAACTTCCTTTAAGTTTTCACCAATAAGACATTGGTAAATTGCAGAATGCTCTGAATCAACGGGGATAATTTCTGAACCGTTTTCAGCAACCAATCGGGTTACAATTTCGCCGGCAACGACAAGTGTTTCTTTATTAGCCAGAGCAATTCTTTTCCCTCTTTTAATTGCTTCGAGAGTTGGAATCAATCCTGCAAATCCAACCATTGCACCAATTAGAATGTCATAATCTGTTCTTTGTGCTGCTTCAATCAGACCAGATTCACCCGAGAGAATTTCAGTTTTGGAATTATTGGAATTTGCCAATTCAATGGCTTTTATTTCGTCTTTAACTACAACAAAATCCGGATGGAATTCATCAATTTGCTCTCGTAGTACAGAGATATTTGAATTAACAGTTAATCCTACTACTTTGAATTTATCCGCAAATCTCCGTATCACATTCAGAGCATTAATTCCAATAGAACCTGTCGAACCTAAAATTAAAACTTTCTTCATTTTATTATAATTTAACAGTGAAAAGTATCAAAGAATGCAAAGATTATCAATGTATTTATGATATGCTTATATCAGATTAACAATCATTTTTGAGAAAAATTCCATTTAAGCAGAAAATAACTTTTTATTTAGAAAATCCGGAAACATTTTGCTCTGTAAATCATCTTTTAATAAAGCGATTTATTTTATTTGGAAAACCAAAGCAAGCTGATAGAATTTACCTTAATATTCAATAAGTATAAAACCAGAGTTTATAATTATGCTTATCGGATGTTAAGTAATCAAACGATTGCTGAAGATATCGTTCAGGATGTTTTTTTAAAGCTCTTTGATAATCTGGATAAAATAAGAAAAAAAGAAAGTATAGAGTTTTGGTTAATTAAAACAGTCAGGAATGAAATTTTCTCTTATCATCGTAACCAAACTGAAAAGAAACTCTTCAAAGAGGCAATAGAAATTGAAGATATTGAAAATTTGGTGTTAACTGATTCACTGGCAGAAAATTTTGAAGAAAATGAGATTAAAGAAATCATTCTGGATGAACTGAATAGAATGCAGGATATCTTCAAAGAGGTTTTTATACTGAAAGAATATGCTTTAATGAGTTACAAAGAAATTGCCTGCATATTAGGAATAAATGAAGAACTTGTTAAAAGCAGATTGTACAAAGCACGACAAAAGTTAATTGATAAAATTTCAGACAAAATCCGTTAGAGAGGAATGATATGAATAATGAACTCAAAACAATAGAGCTTATCAATAGCTATTTTGATGGGGAGTTGGAAAAAAGTAAAGAAGTAACACTTTTCAATTTACTTTCAGCAGATCAAAAAGCCAGAGATTATTTCAAACAGCTCAGTGTGCTGAGAAATGAAATAAATAATTCTCAGGAAGAATTTCCTTCAGAACTGGAAGAAAGAATTTTCAGAACAATACAAAATAAGAAAAGCTCTTCTGATTATATCAGAAAATTTAATTTCATAAATACTCTCTCTTATGCTATCACTTTTCTGCTGATTATACTGAACATTTACTTATTCATAAAAACTTCAACTTATCAGGAGAAAATAGAATCACTATCGAAGGAAAT
>CALHAB010000046.1 GCA_937934185.1 uncultured Ignavibacterium sp.
GAGCTGGCGAAGGGATTTGAACCCCCGACCTGCTGATTACAAGTCAGCTGCTCTACCAACTGAGCTACGCCAGCAAATCAAAATTTGCGAGGCAAAGTTATACTAATTTCTACTTCTAATCAAGAATTTTCTTCTTCTAATTCCTTTAAATCATTTTTAATCGCATAGACACGGAATTGTACCATTTTCTGTCTTATTTTCTTTATAAGTTCAAAAACTAATCCCTCAAATTCCAACTGCTCTCCGGGATTCAGAATCTTGCCCGTTCGTTCTGCTACAAAACCAGCAATTGTGTTATATTCTTCCGACTCCGGCAATTTGTAATTAAAAACTTCATTAAAGTCACTGATATTCATTGAACCGAGTATATAATATTTACCATCTTTTCCTTTATTATAGAGCTTATATTCTTCGCCTTCATTTCTTATTTCACCAATAATTTCCTCAAGTATGTCTTCCATCGTAATCATTCCTTCGGTTCCACCGTATTCATCTGTAACAATTGCTAGTCGCTGACCTTGCTTTTGCATATCTCTCAATATCTGAGAAATTGGTTTGGATTCCGGAACATAATATACTGGTCTCATTAATTCTTTAAGAGAAGCATTTTTTTTCTCGATCAGTGATTTCATCACATCTTTTGTATGAAGAACTCCGATTATATTATCAATCGAATTCTCATAGACAGGTATAAGAGTGTGACCCGTCTGAATAATTTTTTTTATGTTTGATTCAAAATCATCGTCAATATTTATTGCAATCATTTCGGTTCTGGGAATCATTACCTCGTTAGCTTTCAGATCAGTAAACTCAAAAACATTTTCAATAATCTGCTGCTCTGTTTCATCGAGTGTTCCTGATTTTACTCCATCAGAAATTATGTCGAGGATTTCATCTTCAAATGGTTTCGATTGAGAGAAACCGATTTTTTCTTTCATCGGAACCAGAATAAAATTTGCTGCAGATGAAATGAACTTTATCGGGTACTTAAATAAAGCTGCAAGTAAAAGAATTTTTCTTACGGATTTTTTCCCAATATAATCCGAGTATCTGAATGCAATCGCTTTTGGCAAAAGCACATTGAATATCAATACTATAAGAGTGAGAATAAGAGCAGTCAGAAGTACTGCAATAATATCAGCAATATCGCTCAGTTCTTCGGCCCTTGATAAAATATTTAGAATATTTCTGGAAAGAATAAAATAACCAAGTATGCTTATGGTAATCAGTAAAAAATGATAGATGAACTGAATAGTTCCATAAACTTCTTCCTGCTGAGTATTTAGTTTTTCGAAGTGAGCGACAGTTTCATCTTTAGTCTCACGAAGTTCTTCAATTTTATTTTCACCAAAAGCACCTAATGCGATTTCAGAAATTGATAATAAAAAATTTATAAAAACCAGAATCAGAAATAATATTACTAAAAGCATCTTTCCTTTAGATTATTTTGTCTACACAAAAATAGTATAATCTTTGCTTTATCATAAGTTATATTTGCATAGTAAATCACATTAAAATTTTTATGAAACCGAAACAAATAAAAATTCTTGATAAATCGAAATTATTTATCAAATGGGATGATGACACTGAATCCACAATTGGGCTCAAATATCTCCGTGATGAATGTCCTTGTGCAAATTGTAAAGGCGAAACTATTCTTTTGAAAACTTACCGTCCGCCAAAATTGAATTTTGTTAAAGAAGGTATGTATGAAATTCAGAATATTGAGGTTGTTGGAGGTTATGCAATTCAGATTACCTGGAAGGATGGTCATAATACGGGAATATACTCGTGGGAATATTTAAAGGAGCTCGAAAAAGGAGAAAAGGGAAACACTCGTCAGAATTATGACAAGTTGTTATGATATCGAGGAATGAATTAAAATATTATTCCTCGCTTTCTCAAAAGAAATTTCGTGAAAGCGAATTAAAGTTTTTAGTGGAAGGGTTAAAAAATGTTGAAGAAGGTTTGAATAGCCATTTCAACTGCGAAATAATTTTAGTCACTTTTGAATTTGCAGAACAACATAAAAACATTTTTAATCATGCCAAAAAAAAGAAAATAAGAATTGAAATTATCCGTTCACAGGACTTCATCAGAATATCCGAAACAAAGTCACCTCAGGGAATTGCTGCAGTATTTAATTATGCAAAACTGAATTTTTATCCGGACAAAACTGAATCTAATATTTTAGTTTATTTGGATAATATCTCCGATCCAGGAAATCTTGGAACTATTATAAGAACCTGTGACTGGTTTGGAATAAACGAAATTCTTATCAGTAAATACTCGGTTGATTATCTCAATCCCAAAGCAATCAGAGCATCAATGGGTTCAATTTTTCATTTATACATTTTTGAGGAACTCGACACAGAAGTACTTATCGATTTACAAAACAGAAATTATAAAATCATCTGTTCAGATTTAGATGGAAAAAACCTTTTTGATTATCGCTTTCCGGAAAAAATCGTTCTGGCGTTTTCAAATGAAGCTGCTGGTCCTTCAGAGGCAGTTAAAAAGATTGCGGATGATATTATAACAATTCCCAGAATTGGTAATGCTGAGTCACTGAATGTTGCAATAGCTTCAGGTATAATTTTATCAAAAGCATTGACTAACCGTTAGATCCAATATATTTTTCCTTCGTGCGCCTTTGTGGTTACTTTCTTTTTTACCACAAAGTTCACAAAGTACTTCACGAAGGTACACGAAGATTTATCGCAGCAGTATCATCTTTTTTGTTTGGATATAGCTTTGTCCTGTGCTTGTCGAAGGATTGCCTGATTGTAAACGATAAAAATATATTCCACTTGATAGTTGTTCTGCATTGAATTCTACTTCATAATAACCTGGTTCTTTTTTTTCATTTACCAATGTTGCTATTTCATTGCCAAGTATATCATAAACAATAAGCCTCACCCCCAGCCCCTCTCCTAAGGAGAGGGGAGTTGATGCAATGGAATATCTAATCTTTGTCGTTGAATTGAATGGATTTGGAAAGTTCTGCTCTAATTTGTATTCCTTCGGGCCTGTGTAACTGAAGATGAATTGCCTGGTTATGTTTATTGTGTTGTTATCTGTGATTATAAATTCTATCGTGTCTGTCTTCGTTTTTCCTATGTTGTATTCAACATCAAAACTAAATGATACCTCTTTCTTTGTTCCCTCTGTTATTTTCTCTATCAGCTTCTCTGTTTGATTGAATTTTATGTTAGTTGATTTTTTTATTAGCTCTATCTTAAGATTCCTCGCTTCTTCGGTTTGCGATATGTTGGCTAGTTCCAGCACTATCTGATTGTTCTTTATTCCCGGCTGTACTTCGTAGATGTTTTGTGCGTAGTTTGTGATTGTCATTAAGATTATCAGTGAGAGTTTTATGATTCTGTTTCTCATTTTCATCTCCAATTCATTGTACACTGATTTTTATAATTGTTTATGATCTTAACTGATCTTAGTTAATCAGTCAGATCAGCGTACCGTTGTTTTATTGCTTAATTGTTCAATTGTTTTATTGTTACCCTAATTGAGCATTGAACATTGAATATTGAACATTTAGGATTTCTTTATTTTTAACTGTTCATTGTTAATTCTTTAGCGCTAATTGCACGGCGCTGAGTTACTGCTTGCCGTTGATGTCCTGCCATTCAGTGTCCACACCAGGTTGCTGCCGTTAAAGTTTACTGTGAATACTTTATACTTTCTTCCAGGCAGAAATACTCTCGTCTGTCCTCTGTCCTGTGGTGTTGGCGTAAACTTGTTCTTGTTTCCAACTGGTATGTAAACACTCACATCGTTCTCATTCTTGTAGCCAAAGAATGCTGTGTATGTTCCGTCGCCGTTATTTCTTACGCACTCAAGCACTGGTCTTACTGGTTTTGGTAATGTGCTCACTACACTGAATGTTAGTGTATCACTGTTTGTTGTTCCATCGCTTACCCAAACTGGATAATTACCTGCTGCACTTACATCTGAACTTTGTATCTCTGCCGTTAGTATTGTATCTGCAACAAAAGTTGTTGCTCTGGCATTGCCATTGAAGTAAACAACTGAACTTGTTGTAAATCCTGTTCCCTTTATTTCCATTGTGAATGAGCCGGGGTTAACCAAGCTCATTGCCGGGTTGATTTCTTCTATATCAGCATTAACTGGTAACTGAGGAAGTCTGTCAAGAATATATTGTGCATTCCAGTAAAGAAACTTCCAGCCTTCTATTGTTACAAAACGCGGGTCTGGATTGAGAGAATCTTTGTAAACATTATCCACTAAATCCTGAAAAGCTTTTACCTGAACAGCGCAAGCAACAGAATCTCCAGTTTGCAGGTTTGATTTTGCTGATTGGAGGATGGATTGTAGTTCATTTTCGAATTGTTGATCACCGAGCCAGGTGTAGCTATAACACTCATTTAAATAGCTTAGTAATGTATCGATAAAAGAAGTCACTGATGTTAAGCTATCTAATTTAGGTGGAGAAAATGAATTAAGATCATAATATACTAAGGTTGAATTAACTTCATTTGTT
>CALHAB010000047.1 GCA_937934185.1 uncultured Ignavibacterium sp.
ACCGCCACTTGCGGCAAGCGGTTGTTGTGTGCAGCCCTTCTGTTCTTTCGTCCACTATTTTCGTTAGCACGGTAGGGAAAGACACACTCTTTGCCAAGTTTTGGTTTGAGTGTCGGATTGTGCTACTAGACAAAGTGTGTGTCTTAGCGTTGGCTAATTGATATCTATTGCTTTCCATCCCCATTCATTTTTCTTTTTATTGAATGATAGTATTGCTCTTCCCTTTACCGTATGACCGTCAGTTAGCTTACTCTCTTCTACAATTTTGGGCTCAATAAATATGTCCTCTATAAAACCAAAGTTCTGTGGATAAATTACCTTTATTTTTCCTTCAAAATCTTTAATTGCATCAGATGTCACATTAGAGTCGGCTTTTTTAGCAGACAGAATTTTATAAAAACCATTTTGTCCTTCTCCATTAAAACGTACTTTTAAAAGGTCGCCAATTTGGGGTTTCGTCAAGATGCCCGAGTAATTGAAGAATCCATATTTTCTCTTGTCTTTCACAAAATTCAATACGCTTTTATGCTCATTTACAAACTCAACTACAACGATTTCCTCGGGTATGTCACGAAATAATATTTCCTCAGCTTGTTTTAAATGCTTGGAATATAAATCTTGATAGTCCTTTTTAGCTGTGGCAGCTTTATACCAATCTTGTTCTGTCCATTGCGATATTTGGTTTGGTGTTTTCCATTGATGTTTTTCTCTTGTTTGAATTACTCTTTGAATTTCTATTTTGGCTTCATTATACATTTTCTTTTCAATAAGTATTTTAGCAAAAGTCTGTCTTAACTTAACTAAAAAATCATCCGGAGTTTTTAGGCTCAACGCTTTGCAATAGCAAGCAAACTGAATATCTTTGTCCTCTGAGAATATTTCTGCCATCAATTCCCACACCCAAAAGTCATTTCTTTTTTGCTTAGCAAAAGGTAAAAATGCAGAGATCGCATTTTCTTCACTTCCTAGTGCCAAAAGGAGCTTTGCCTTGAAATAGGGCGGATATTGATAGTCAGGATGTTTATCTATCAACGAATCAAGTTTTGGCAAGAATGATTGGATCTTTTCCTTGTTAATAACTCTTTGCTGTCCAAAATTATCTAAAGGTTCTTCCAAAAGCTTCTTGGAATAAGCAATGTATGCCTGTTCGGCAATCGACATAATTTTCTTACCATTAACTTCCTCTTTTATAAAGTCAATGGATTGAAAGTTTTCAAAATTCCACCAGTCCGCAAAAGCCAAATAGTTTGACCAGTTTTGATAGCCTTTGTGAAAAGCCTTGTAAATGAAAGAGTAGGCTTCAGATGGCTTGGTGAAATGAAAGTTCCTGATAATTTCAAATAACTCATTGATTTTACCATAATCAATCTGCTCTTTGTTTTGTAATGCAAAAATCAATTTGCCTATTTGCCATGCACAATTGTCAAACACCATTTTTTCGTCTTCTGGCAATTGCAAATTTTTTATCTTGATGAGTTTTTCCTTGAATGCTTCAAATGATTCCGGCTGAGTGTATTTCTTTAGGTAATCATAATACACCCAAACAGCAGCACGCTTGTTCCATATATTTTCTGGTTCTTCCTGTATAGCTTGATTTGCCAGTTGTAAAGCTTCATCAAGTTTGCCGGCTTGTCTAAGTTCTTTAATTTGTTTAAATGACATACTCATTTATTTTAGAGATAAGTAATTTTAATTTTGAGTCGTCAAAATAAGTGGTAGATTTAGGCAAAGCACGGGTTAATTGTCCTTTTCCATTAAAGTAAAATTGGATCAAGGAACATGTAGCATCAGTTTTTAAAAAGTAGATTACATAATAATCTTTTACTTTTTCTACAATATTGGTTATATGTACATCTACATCTGCACAGGCTGATTGCATAAGTCCATATAGCATTTCCAAAACAGGAAGCGAGGGATTGTAATCGATATTGTAAATAATTGTATGTGGACGGTTTAATAAATCCAACACCTCTTGTTGCCATGAAAATTGATTGGGATAAACCGCTTGAAACCAGTTAAAAATACCGACTTTATTGTGATGCGTATCAAAAAGGCTTTGTTCATCTTCATAAGCAATGGTATAACGCTCATGATATGGACCTAACGATTGAACTAATACAAGTTGAAAGGGGGAATCTTCAAGTTTTTGAACCACCTCCCAGTATTTTAGGCTTTTAGCTTTGTGTTGTATTTCACTATGAAAAGGTGATATTGGAACGTGCTCAAGAGCTAAGGCGTTATCAGGTATATTTGTCAAAGGCAGTATTTCTGCTATGCTGAAGCGTGAAAATAAGGTTACAAAGGGGGCATTTGCTGCATAACACGTTTCTACAGCACGAGTTGTGGAAGTATAACACCAACGCAAAGGCTCATCTTTTAAACTGTTTCTACCAAGATAATCAACGAATGTTGTATGCCATTCCCCCCCTTGAGCCTTGTGGCAAGTTATGGCGTAACCATATTTAACGCGTACTGCATTAAAAAATGGATCGGTTTTAAGTTCATTTTTAAATTCTTCAGAATCTACTTCAAAATATGGTACTCCCCTTTCTTTATTTCTTTGTTGTTTCTCTTTAAAACGTATTACAAAATCTATGTACAGCGCTTTCATTTCAGACACTGTCAAATCCCGATTCGATGAATTAAGCAATGTATCTATAATAAGACATGATATTTCTTCAGGATAATTTTCAATTCGAATGCTTATCTCTCTAAAATCTAGTGTTACATGCTTTTTTACTCGCTTAACATTAATGATTTCGTAAACAGGAATATTTTTTCTGCTAATCACATTCGGACTAACAGACATTACTTTTGCCATTTCTCCATTCATCAATTCTACGCCATACGAATGGTAATTGTTATTATTGATAATTAAAATATCACCACTTGTTACTGTATCGTTATTAGGAAATAGTTTTTTACGAACGGCCCTGTTGTATTCCAAACATTGTTCATTACTAAAAGCGATGATTACCCCCTGCCTTTGCTCAGGCAAGGGGAATAGCTCAACATATTTCGATGGAATATCTTCACCATTGATTTTTATAAAACATTGTTCATCATAAATTGGAACAAGCTCATTTTTATTTTGCTTACCTATTAATGAACGAATTTTTTGGGCATTTTTAAGAATTAAATTGTCTTGTTGCCTAACTACTTGCTGTAAACTAACCACTTGGGTTTTTAGCCCTAATTGCTGGAAGAAATTTGCATCCAAAGCTTTTGAATCAGTATCACCCACGGGTGGTAACTGAGCCGGATCGCCTACAAAAATGATTTTATTCCGGCAATGCGGCACTTTACTATATGTTAATAAATCGTTTAATAAAACATCCGTACCGAAAGTGAGTAGTTCATGTTTAGACTGCTTACTTGAAATCATGGAAGCTTCATCTACAATCATAATATTTTCTACCGCATCATTTTCACGGATTGGAAACATGTAATGAAATGAATAATCATTTTCAACTTCACTATTTTTAATGCTTGTGAGTTTGTTAAAATTGTATATGGTTTTATGAATCGTTTGTCCGTAACCAGTTTTTTCGCGTAATATTTTAGCTGCTCTACCGGTAGGTGCCATTACATCAAAATTTTTTTTCTGTTCTTTCAGAAAATGAATAACGCCTTTTAACAAGGTTGTTTTGCCACTTCCTGCATATCCTTGAAGGATAAAAATATGCTCATCGCTTTCTAAAAAAGCATGTAGCTTTTCCAGGGCATTGCGTTGATCGTTGGTGAGATTGATATGTTGGAAATGCTCAAAAATTTTCATGGCTGTTATTGTTTTATGCAAAGGTTATAATTATCTGTGCTGTAAATCTGCATTTTTGAAAGAAGAAATAAATTCACACACACATCCAAAAAAATCTATGATATTTCTTGAAAATTTTTCAAAATCATTAACATAGAGGTATTCTAAAGATTCTTCTTTAAATCTCTTATCGGGGTGAACTGCTACATTATTTCTATAATTGTTGATATGGTATAAATTCTCAAATAATTGTCTATTTGTATTATTATTTATTTTGTAATAAATAGCATAAATTTGGTTCAAAGTTGACATTATTTCACCTTGTATAGAATCAGAAATTATATAATTTTCTTTTACAAAAGATATTTTACTTAACTCAGAATTGTCTTGATCAAAAAAGTATTTAAGGGTTTTAGTGTAGTACTCTCCCCTTTGATAAACAAAAAATTCCTTTATTATTTCAAGAATTCTGTAAAGTAATAAAACGGATATAGTGAATCTTTCTTTTTGAGTTTCATTTTCAGTAGTAGAGTATGCATTTATTAAAAAATCTGACACATATTGCTTAACAGCTATATGCCAAAATTTATCATGCATTTGGTCTTCTAAATTTTTTCTTTCATGAATATTATATTCTTTCCAATTTTCAATCGCTACTCTGATTTTTTCTGAAATAGGTTTTAAATACCTTGCTTTCTTTGCACAAATCTCAATAGTACTTTTTAACCTATCAATACTTTTTTTGGGGTTATCAAATCCATCTTTAATTATAAAATCATAAGCCCCCTTTTGTTTTGCCAGATTAAAATTCCACGCTTTATTGGAAGCAGTAGTTACAATTACTTGTATGCCATTGTTAAATTCTTTAATTTTTTCTATAACTTTTATTCCAGTGAGTTCTTCAGGCTTTGTTTCTTCATCAAAATCGGAATCTATTAAACGAAGATCAAGAAGTACAATATCAGGGTTTATATTTCTAATTATATAAACAATTTTTGCAAGTACAACATCTTGATTGTTTAAACTTTTAAAATCAAGATTAGAGTTTTCAAATATTATGTTTGGAGTAAAACTCAAAAAAGATTTGTAAAACGTACTCCAGCCTTTGGCTTCTTCATCATCAATTAGAAGAATTGTTGTTTTTTGATTGATATTAAGTAAAAACTTTTTGCTGTCTAAGACTTTTTCTATTGAATGCCTCACATTTAAATATTTGAAATACAATTGACTATCAAATTCCTTTTTAAAATCTTCTGGTAAATCCTTATAGCAACCTATATATTTAGACCATTGTACTATAGCATACTCATTGTCAATGCTGTGGTGTGAATCGTAGTTTGCAGGTGGATCAATTCGTATTGTATCAATAAATTTACCTAGGTTGAAAGATTTGGATTGATATTTAGAAATAAATTGAGCAATTTGCTCCAACGTATAATTGTTTAGATTTACATATTCTACATTATCCGTTAATAAAATATTCGCTAACGGGGTTAGTTTTTGCAATTGAATAATATCTAAATAACCATAAACAAGAATGGGTGTATCATTATTATTAAAATCAGGGGTTAAGCGTATATGATGAGCTAATTGAAGTCCGCTAAACTCTAAAAAGTTTTTTGTAACACTGACAGGTAAAATAATAAATTTACAATCGTCTGAAATTTCTTTTTTTAATCTATCATTAATAAACCTATGGCATCTTTGATCAATATTCTCATCATAACTTTGAGGAGTAAAGTTCTCAGAGTTTATCTCTAATATTTTAAACTCACCGTTTAGGTATCTTTTTAAATTATCAATAAAAAATGTGCTCATATTATTTGATTTATATCATGAATTAGTGTATTGCATATTTTTTCCAGGATTAATTTGTCAATAAAATTTTGATTTAAAAAGTCTTTGAAATATTTTTCTTTAACAAAAGTACTGGGAATTTCTGTTTCAAATGCACCAAAAGGCTTTTTAATTTCGGGTTCTTTCAATAGGATTCTCTTGAATACTTCTAAAGCTTCGTATAATAAGTTAATCTCCCAGTTTTTACCAAAAGCCAAGATGTAAGGGTTATGTTCTTTATTATTTAAGAAATCTATCAGATTATGACTATAAAAGGTTTGAGCATTTAGTAATACAATGAATGAATTATTCTTCTTTTTTTCTATAGTAGCATTAGATACTCCCCCCGAAAATAATACCAGTGTTTTTCCATTTTCTATACAGAAATCAATCAATTTGTTTCTCACACTTGTTTCCAGAGCTGATCGATGAACCATAATAATTTTGAAATCATTAAAAATATCTCCAAATTTTTCATAATTAAGCTGCTGCTTAATTTCTTCAAAATCAGTGCCCCCGGATTTATTTGATAAATCAGGGAAGTCGTTTAGTTTTTCAAATAAATTTCCCAACATATTTTTCTGTCGGTTAATTCTATCTTCTATCAAAATGATCTTATTCATATATAAAATTTTAGTTCGTGCGTAAATCCATGAACCTTTGAACAATCAACAGTTTCTACAAATTGAATGTCAGATGATGAAGTCAGATAGTTAATTCGATAGCAACTACCATCTCTAAATTTTGAAACAATAGAGTAATCACAAAGATTTTCTAGATTTTTTATTATCGTTCCCAAATCACCAGTTGGATTCTTAATTTTCGGGTCTTTATAATCTCTTTTAATGTAAGATTCCAATTGTGTGAATCTGAATAAATGAAAAGAACCACTACTTTCAAATGAGGATATTCGCTCAATTTTTATTTCATTAAAATGTCTGTATTCGCCTTGGGCAAACATCTTAAATATCAATTTGAGTGAGGCCGAGACCCACGAAACGTCTGTAAAAAAAGAACAACCCTCTAATTGATTGAGCCCATCCAAAGAGAAATCATAACCAAGTTCCTTTTCCCATAGATCAGATACAACTTTTCTTAAATTTTTGGAATCCTCTCTAAATTCAATTTCGTTTTTAAAAACTTCTGCATAATCTTTAAAATAATAAAGTTTTAACTCTTCCTTATCAATTATTTCTTTAGGAATTTGGTAAGTAAAAGGATCATGATCAGGGTTTTTATCCATGTACGCTTTAAGCTTGGGTGAGGACCAACCAAATTGAAGTTTATATTCGCCCCAGGACTCATTATACCCCTTTTCGGTCTTTTGTCCTAATTTTTCGTTAAACAAAAAATTTGAAATTTTTGCATGTAACCGAGAACTGCTTTGTTTAAGAGACTTGTTTATATTCTTCCAATCTTCTTTTAAACATTCCATGAAATGGTCATAACTATTATATTTCCCTTTTTCCCAACTATGAGTTGAATACTTCAAATTTTTATCGTTTTGTGTGAAAAAATTTAATAATCTGATGGTTTCTTTAGGGTGATGGATAATAGGATATTTAGTCTCAATATATTCTGGATTTCCTTCATATTTATCAGGAATAACTTCTTTTAAATCGGCTTGATTGTTTTGTGTATTTTGAGATTTCCCGGTTAATTTATCAAACCTCTCCTTCAATCCTTTATAAGTGCCATCCTCAACCCCTTTCACCATTTTCAAAAACTCCAATTTCCCAGCAAGAACATTAACCAAATGAGCATTGTTGTTTTTTACATGTCCTTTATCGGCAATGTAATCACGTTTAAAAATCTGTTCCGCTTTTTCGTAGCCGTACTTTTCCCAATAATATAGCCACATGCGTATTTGCTTCACATATCTTCTGCGCACATTTACCTTGTCGTTTACAATCAATCCTGTTGCTTCCTGGCGATACCCGGCTTTTTGTAAACGTGTTTTCTTAGGGTTGATGACCAGTTTTTGGTCTTCTTCAATAATTCGCTTTAGCTCCTTGTTAAAAGCTTCATCCGTATAGAAGTTGTGCGGTGACGAGAATGTAATGTCGTCAGCATATCTTGTATAAGTTGCCCCAAAACGGTTGGCAAGTCCGGTAAGTCTGTGGTCGAGCTTTTTGCAAAGAATGTTGGTTAAAGTCGGTGAAGTAGGGCTACCTTGTGGTAATACTGTTTTAATTTCTCCATCAATTTCTAACGGGTGCGTACAAAGACAAGCTAACAAAAAAGCAAGTTCTTCTATTTTTTTGAATTTTTCTTCATTTTGAATCTTAAATTTTTGAATACTTTTTATGCCCCACAATTCATGTAGCAAACCAAGTTTAACTCTATTTACATCAAACGAATGAAAGAA
>CALHAB010000048.1 GCA_937934185.1 uncultured Ignavibacterium sp.
AATTCCTTCTTTCAGGTCATCCATTTCGCGCAAATGTTCTTTCCATTTATGATCAATCACGCTAAGCATTGCGTATCTTTCCAATCGAGCCATTAACTCAGAGCCAAGCATTTCTTCTTTTTTGTTGTAGAATTGTTTTGCTGCTTCAACAATTTTGTTTTTAATTCCCTGCTCGCCCAATTTTTCAAAGTCTTCGGGTTGAATTTTTATATCAACTAAAAGATGCTGCAATATCTCATCGTGAATTGCCTGAGCATTTGCATCCTCAAAATTCTTTTCAACAATGTCGCTCACCCATTCATCAAGTAATTCAAGTATTTCACTTTTAAGTCTGTCCCCCTGTAAAGCTTTTTGTCTTCTGGCATAAATTACTTCACGCTGCTGATTCATTGTATCATCATATTCAAGTAATCTTTTTCTGATTGCAAAATTATTTTCTTCAACTTTTTTCTGTGCTCTTTCAACAGACTTGGTTATCATCGGGTGCTGAATAACTTCGCCTTCCTTAATTCCCATTCTGGACATTATGGAAGAGATTCTGTCGCTTCCGAATAATCTCATTAAATCATCTTCAAGTGAAATAAAGAATTTTGAAGTTCCTGGATCTCCCTGACGACCTGCACGACCACGCAACTGACGATCTATTCTTCTTGATTCGTGTCTCTCGGTTCCAAGAATATAAAGCCCGCCTCTTTCGCGAACACCAGCACCAAGTTTAATATCAGTTCCGCGACCAGCCATATTTGTTGCAATCGTAACTGCACCAATTTCGCCGGCGTGTGCAATGATTTCTGCTTCACGCTGATGCTGCTTTGCATTCAATACATTGTGGGGAATTCCTTTTCTTTTCAACATTCTGGAAATAGTTTCTGATACTTCAACTGATGTAGTACCAACAAGAACAGGTCTTCCCTGTTTTCTTAATTCTTCAATCTGTTCAATTACTGCGTTATATTTTTCACGCTTGGTTCTGTAAACAGCATCATCAAGGTCTTCTCTTATAACAGGTTTGTTGGTTGGAATAACCACCACTTCAAGTTTATAAATTTCATAGAACTCTGCTTCTTCGGTTTCAGCAGTACCTGTCATTCCGGCAAGTTTATTATACATTCTGAAGTAATTCTGAAGTGTAATTGTAGCAAGAGTTTGTGAATCTCTTTCAACTTTAACATTTTCTTTCGCTTCAATTGCCTGATGAAGTCCATCGCTGTATCTTCTGCCGGGAAGAATTCTTCCTGTAAACTCATCAACGATTGCAATCTTGCCGTCTTCGGTTACAACATACTCAACATCTTTTTCAAACAATGTATAAGCTTTAAGTAACTGGTGAATTGCGTGAATTCTTTCGCTTGCCTCGGAATAATGTTTATAAAGTTCTTCTTTTTTTCTTACTTTCTCTTCAGGAGAAATATCCGGATCATTTTCAAATTTACTTATCTCAGTTCCAAGATCAGGAAGAACGAAAAAGTCTTTTTCTTTTCCGGTACCGCGTGCAAGTTCTTCTCTACCTTTTTCAGTCAAATCAATTGTATTTGATTTTTCATCAATGACAAAGAAAAGTTCATCGTCAATGATATGCATATTCTTTCCTTTTTCGCGAAGGAATTCAAGTTCAGTTTCCTGCAAGAGTTTTTTGTACTCGGGTTCAGAAAGAACTTTCATCAGTTTTGCATTTTTTGGTAATCCTCTCGAAGCTCTTAGCAATAGAATTCCAGCTTCTCTGGTTGTTCCGTTGTTATTCAAAATTTCTTCTGCTTCGGAAACAATTTTACCAACAAGATTTTGTTGAAGACGATAGAGTCTTTCAACTTTGGGTTTCATTTCACCAAACAACTGATCATCTCTGTCAACAGGACCGGAAATAATAAGAGGAGTTCTTGCTTCGTCAATTAAAACTGAATCAACTTCGTCAACAATTGCATAATTGTGTCCGCGCTGAACCTGATAAGATTTATCAATTGCCATATTATCGCGGAGATAATCAAAACCAAATTCATTGTTGGTTCCGTAAGTAACATCGCAGGCATATTGTTGTTGCCTTTGTGCTGAATCCATTGTGTTGAGAATGCAGCCAACTGTTAAACCGTGGAATCTGAAAATTTCTCCCATCCATTCACTGTCTCTTTTAGCAAGATAGTCATTAACTGTAACCAGATGGACGCCTCTTCCTGTAAGTGCATTCAGATAAAGCGGTAAAGTGGCAACCAGAGTTTTACCTTCACCAGTGGCCATCTCAGCGATTTTGCCCTGATGAAGGACAATTCCACCAAGTAACTGAACATCGTAAGGAATCATATCCCAGGTAATTTTATGACCCGCAACTGTCCAGCTTTTACCAACAAGTCTTTCGCAGGTTGACTTAACAACAGCAAAAGCTTCAGGAAGAAGTTCATCTAAAATCTCCTCATATTCCTGATTCAGTTGCTCTTCGAGTTCATCAAGTTCATCATAAGCAGCTCTGCGGTCAAAATCTTCGTTTGAATGAAGGCGCGTTTTGATTTCATCAATTTTCTTTCGTGTTTCAGCAGTTCTCTCGTTTATTTTTTCTTTAAACTCTTTAGTTTTATTTCGAAGCTCGTCATCAGTTAATTTTTTGAATTCGTCATAATATTTATTTATCTCTCCAACAATTGGCCAGAGTAGTTTTACATCGCGTTCTTTTTTATCACCAAATATTTTCTTAATAAGATTTATCATCTGAAAATTATTCTCCGGTTAAATTTGAATTGAAAATTAAAGATTGTCATTCTGATATGAAATATAAGAATAAATGCTTAAACGATAATTATTAAGCTTATCAGTTATATCCTTCTATTTGATGCATTTATCAATCATATTGTTTCCATTTAATTGTGCAGCCAATGGAGAAAGTTTCCGGAATGGAAACTTCTTTCCCCTCCAATACCTCTTTAATTGCATCACGCAGATAATTGTATTTGACTTTCTCAGGTTCTTTCCAGTTATCATCAATTTTTCCGTGATAACGAAGTTTTCTCTGTTCATCAAACAGAAAAATTTCAGGTGTGTGAGTTGCACCATAAGCTTTTGCAATTTCCTGAGTTTCGTCTCTTAAATACGGAAAGTTGTATCGTTTCTCTTTACTTCTTTTGATCATTTCATCAAATGAATCCTCAGGATAATTCACATCCTCATTTGAATTGATTGCAACTATCTGAACACTTTTATCAGCAAATTCATTTTGAATAGAAATAATTCTTTGTTCGTATGCCTGAACATAAGGACAATGGTTACAACTGAAGATTACTATCAGTATTTTCTTATCAGAAAAACTGTCTAACGAATAATTCTTTCCATCCACACCAGGCAGATTAAAATCAGGTGCTGATGAACCTATTTTAAGTTTATCAGTTGCCATGTTATTTTCTCCTTAGATTTTCTAATAACTTTTCAATTCACGATGAACAAAATTATAACAATCCTATTAATATTACTTTTTAACGGAACTGCTATGTTACAAAATTACGAATTCGAACAAAGTCTTTATTACAACTATGAATTTTTCAAGGAGAAATCTCTTCAAAACAGATTTTTCAAGCACTCAGATATTGTTAAACTTATATCAAATCTTAAGAAAAATAATTTATTCGATGTGAATGTTGCAGGAAAATCTTTTGAAGGCAGAGAAATTTTTCTTTTATCAATCGGGAACGGAAACAAAAAAATTTTTCTCTGGTCTCAGATGCACGGTGATGAGCCGACTGCAACTATGGCTTTATTTGATATATTTAATTTTTTTTCTGATACTTCAAATTATCAGGATATTAAAAAATTTATCCTCTCCAACGCAAAAATTTATTTTATGCCAATGGTTAATCCCGATGGTGCAGAATTGTTCAAAAGAAGAAATGCACTTTCAATTGACCTTAACAGAGATGCAAATCGACTACAAACTCCCGAAGCCAAAATTCTGATGAATGTTTTTGACTCGCTTAAAGCTGACTTCGGATTTAATCTTCATGATCAAAATCACAGATACGCGGCGGGTAATTCATTTAAAACTGCTGCGATTTCTTTTTTAGCTCCACCAATTAATTACGAAAAACAAGTCGACAGTGTAAGACTGAATGCTATAAAACTTATCGGAAGTTTGTATAAGATGCTGAATAAATTTATACCCGGACACATTGCGAAGTATTCCGATGATTATGAGCCAAGAGCATTCGGTGATACATTTCAAAGAAAAGGTACAAGTACTATTCTTGTTGAGTCTGGCGGATGGCAGGATGATCAGGAAAAACAATTTATTCGAAAACTTAATTTTATTCTTTTACTTTCAGCCATTAAGCAAATAGCTGAAAATTCTTTTAAGAACATACCTGAGACGATTTATGATTCCATCCCTTTTAATGAAGAAAAAATATTCGATGTTGTTTTCAGAAATCTTTTGTACGAAAAAAATGGAAGTAAAATAAAAATTGATATTGGAATTAACTTCGAGGAAGTGCTTGATGATGATAAAAATGTAGTTTATAAGAAAGCTACAATTGAAGATATCGGAGACTTATCAGTATTCTATGGATATACAGATGTAGATTTTACGGGCTATGAAATTAGTGATATAAAAACTTACACAGATGAAAGCATTACTATTGATGAGTTGAAAAAATTAAACCTGACCGAATTTTACAAAAAAGGTTTTGTAAATTTTTTGATTAAGAAATCAATTGATAAAGATTGGGTTGATCTACCAGTAAATCTTCTATCAAACGAAAAGAAAGAAATCAGGACTAAAATTTCAATCGGTGCCAGACCAAATTTTGTAATTAAGAAAAACGGAAAAATAGATTTTGTTGTGGTTAATGGATTTTTACAAAGAGTTAGTAATAATTCTGACTATAAAGGCAACGGTCTGATTTATAAATAGACTTTGAGAAAAGTCATAATATTCATATTATTCAGAAAGAAAATTATAATCTTATATGTTTTTCCCATTTATATTCAATTTTGGATTAGTAGTACCCGACGAAAATCAACGACAGCTTTATGAGGATTTTGAGCGTGAAGCAGTTCCTCATATGGATGCACTTTACAATTTTGCTTTAAAAATGACCGGCGACAGTGACGAAGCTGATGACCTTGTCCAAGAGACTTACCTTAAAGCTTTCCGTTTCTTCGATAAATTTGAAAAAGGAACTAATTGTAAGGCATGGTTGTTCCGTATAATGAAAAATACTTATATCAATAAGTATCGTAAGGAAACGAAGGAGCCAGATAAAGTTGACTATGAAGATGTAGAAAATTTTTATGAAAATGTCAAACCATCATCTACAGACAGCGCACACCTCGAGAAAGATATATACGATAATCTTCTCGATGACGAACTTTCAGAAGCAATAAATTCGCTTCCCGACGATTTTAAAACAGTGGTCATTCTCTGTGATATTGAAGGTTTCACTTATGAAGAAATTGCCGACTTCATTGATGTTCCTGTTGGAACAGTCAGATCAAGATTACATCGGGCAAGGAAAATGTTATTCACAAAATTACAAAAATACGCCAGCGAGCGTGGCTATATCAGTAAAGATGAAAAATAGTTATGAATAAAGAACTCATTACAGCATTCGTTGATAATGAAATAAAAGATGCCTCGTTAAAGAATGAAATAAAGCATCTTATTGATACCGATGATGAATTCAGATTTGAATATCAGGTTCAATCACTTGTTAAACGAATAGCTAAAGAAAAATATAAAAGAACTTCTGCACCTGAACACTTGCGAATCAGAATTCTCAATCAGATTGCACCGGAGCAGAAAATAGTCAAACCGCAAAAAGAAGCTTCTTTCTGGGCTGGACTTTTTTCCAAGCCGGCTTTTTCATTTGCTACTGCAATTATAATTGTAATTTCAGTTATTCTTATTCTTTTTAACAGAACACCTCAACAACCTCCGGTTATTGCTGAGGATAAACTTACTCCTGACAACATGTTTTATCAGGCAGAAAATAACTTTGAAGCAATAATTCAGGGAAAGCTTAGTCCTCAGTTAGTTGCAGATAATCCCGACCAGATAAAAAGCTTTTTTGAATCAAGCGGTGTTAAATACTCTACTTTAGTTCCGACATTTGCTGAATGGTCTCTGCTTGGTGCAGTAGTTTCGGAAGATAAAGGAGAAAAGTTTGCTCATCATGTTTATACTGGTAAAAAAGGTGAAATTGTCTATGTCTTTCAGGTTGACGAATCTTATCTGAAAAGTCATGATATAATTTCTCTTGACGAAAGTTTATTACAATATCTTGAGCAGGGCAATTGTTATGTAAAAACTGAAAATGATAAAGTACTGCTATTCAAAAAGATCGGTCATAACATTTGTGCTGTTGTATCAAACGCTCCGACTCAGGAAGTTCAAAACAATTTTTGTAACATTTAATCAGAGTAAAGCTTATGATTAAAATTAAAAACATTCTTCTGCCAACTGACTTCAGCAAAACTTCATTTGCAGCTTCAGAATATGCAGTCAATCTGGCTTTACAATATGGAGCAAAAATTCATCTGCTTCATGTACTTGAAAAAACTCCTCCGATTTTAACAATAAGAACACTCGATCTTTCAAGAGAAAAAATACTCGAATCTATTGAATCAGATGCTAAAGCGCAGCTCGAAAAAGCAATTGAAAAAATTAAAAAGCACGGTAATGTCGAAATAATTCCTGTAATAAGAAAAGGTTTAGACTACGAGGAAATCATCAATTACTCCAAAGAAAAGAAGATTGATGTTATAGTAATCGCCACCCACGGAAGAACAGGATTATTGCACACTTTATTGGGTAGTGTAGCTGAGAAAGTGATCAGATTCTCAAAAACTCCCGTTTTAGTAATAACTCCACATCGCAAGTAAACATCCAGCATATAATTTTTGGTTAATGCTCTGATTTTTGATATTTTTACAGGTGATTTTTAATCATTGAGAGGAAGAGATATGGCTAGAATTAAAAATGTTGAAGCATTTTGTACTATTTGCGGTTCGGTCAAAAAGTTTGAGATTACCGGAACTTTAGCGGGAGAAGAAAACCAGAATAAGCGCTGGGCAAAATGTAAGACCTGTAAACAAACAAGAATTATTGATTTAGCAGATATTAAAACTGAAACTAAACCAAATCTTGAAGGAATTGAATCACTAACTGTAAAAAACTATTCACCAGCAAACACTTATGAAATAGGTGATAACATTTACCATAAGAGCTGGGATGATTTCGGCAAAGTTGTGAATAAAGTTATTACATCTGACGGACAAAGTTCAATAATAGTAGAGTTTCAAAAATCCGGAAATAAAAAACTAATAGAATCATTTACACAAAAACCACAAAGCGAGGTGATATAATTGGTAGGGATTCAGATCGGTGAAAATGAATCCATCGATAAAGCTCTCAGAAGATTCAAAAAGAAATACGAAAGATCCGGCGTTCTTAAAGAATTTAAGAAACGCACTTTCTATGTAAAGCCTTCTGTTAAGAAACGAATGGAAAAACTAAAAGCAATCAGAAGAGCTCAAAGACCTGTAGAGAGCATGTAATTAAAAATGCCCCTTAAATGAAGGGGCTTTTTTCTGCAGTATTCTTACTCGGCAAAACTACTTAATATTAATTTTCGGTTCAATCAAAGCAACTTCTTTCTCTTTCATAAAATATTTTTCAAGATGAGTTGTGATTGTTTTAAAAGCTTTATCAACATCGTTACAGAAGTAAATCAAATCCATATCTGTTTCACTAATTACACCGTAGTCAATCAGCATATCAAAATTGATAACGCTTTTCCAGTATTTTTCATCATATACAACTAAAGCAAGCTTTTTTCTGATTTTTTCTGTTTGAATTAAAGTAAGTATTTCGAAAAATTCATCCATTGTTCCAAAACCGCCGGGAAAAACTATCAGTGCTTTTGATAAGTATGCAAACCAGAATTTTCTCATAAAGAAGTAATGAAATTCAAAACTTAATTCTTTTGTAACATAATTATTTACAAATTGTTCGAAAGGGATACTGATATTCAGACCAATAGAATATCCGCCTGCTTTCTTAGCACCTTTATTTGCTGCTTCCATAATGCCTGGCCCACCGCCGGTACAGATAATAAATCTGTTTGCTGTTGTTTCAAGATTCATTGACCATTCGGTTAATCTTCTCGAAAGTTCTACAGCATCTTCATAATACTTTGACATTTCAAGCATCTTCTGAGCGTATCGTAATTCTTTTGCAAAACCCGGAGTTTTTGGGTTCATAGATTTGAACTTATTCAGCTCAGCCATTGCATCTTTTCTTGACTTTAGTCGTGCTGATCCGAAGAATACAATTGTATCCAGAATTTTATGTTTCTTAAATCTTGCCTGAGGTTCAAGATATTCTGCAAGTATCCTCAGAACTCTTGCATCAGAGGAAGAAATAAATTCCGGATTCTGATAAGCTTTAGGTGGTTTGGTTATTTTAGCCATAGTGTTTTTATATTGTGATTAAAAATGATTTTAAGTTATAATTGCTTTCAAAAATTTTCTCTTAAAAATACCGAAAAAAATATTAATGATTAGAATTTTTCTCTTAATTATTTTTCTCTTAATAGCTCAATTAACAAATCTTTTTGCCGACTCAAAACAAAAATTAGATAGTCAAATTTCAATAATCCTTTCAAAAGTCCCGTCTGATACAAAAACCGCAATCTTGATATATAATCCTTTGACTCAGGATACAATTTATTCGCAGAACATTTTTTCACCAATGATTCCGGCATCGGTTACGAAAATATTTACTACTGCAACAGCATTATCTCTGATGGGAAAGGATTACAGGTTTTCAACAATTCTATTTACAGATGATTTAAATATTAGAGATGGAATTATTAATGGCAATCTTTTTCTTAAGGGTTTTGGAAATGCAACTTTCAGTTCAGAAGATCTTCTTCAATTTATCTTTAAACTAAAAAACCTTGGCATTAAAGAAATCACTGGAAATATTATTGGTGATGATTCTTACTTTGATAATATCTATTACAGAGAAGATTGGATACCTAATGAATCAGCAAATGTAAAATTGCCTCCGATTTCTGCATTGGTTTTGGATAGAAATAAAACTGTTGTAAAAAGAAAGAAGGGCAGAAGAACTGTATATATAACGGAAACTTTCAAAAATCCACCTCTCAATATCGCTCAGAAATTTAAGCAGCTTATTGAAGAGAATGATATAACGGTTAAAGGTTCTGCCAAAGTCGGTATAACACCGAATAATGTTCTGGAAATCGCAGAGGCTTCAGTTGTAATTACTGATTTAATAGCAATGATAAATAAATACAGTGATAATTTTTTAGCTGAATGTCTCTTTAAATCAATCGGAGCTTTTTATTCCGGTAAACAGGGAAATTCATTTTACTCACAACAGGCAATTCAGGAATTTATAAAGAAGAACAATATTTACTCAGTTAATACTGAAATAGTTGATGGTTCGGGAATTTCAAGGTCAGATATGGTTACAGTTGCTTCAGTAAATGGAGTTTTGGAAACAATGTATTTTGATTTAAAAAATTTCGAACCCTTTTATAATTCATTAAGTTACGCCGGAATAGACGGTACGCTACGAAACCGACTTAGTAATTTACCCGCTGGATTCAGTTTCCGTGGTAAAACCGGAACACTCAACAGTGTAATTGCTTTAACAGGTTATTTAATGTCTGATGATAAAGATGAATTGATTGTAACAATTATGTTTGAGTTTACAAAAGGAAGCTGGAATTTTTATCGTGATATTCAGGATGAAATTATTAAAGCATTAGCTGAATGGAAAAAAGAAAGCTCCGATTATTAGCCGGAGCTTGTAAAATTACTTATTGTTATTTTGCTGCTGAGGCATTTGCTGAGGAAGCGTCGGCTGCTGCGGAACAGTGGTTCTGCCGCTTTCCTGAATAACACTTCTCTGCTCTTTGGTTGTTTGACCGGGTAAAAAGAATAAGTTAATTGCCAGAGCCAACACAGCTAAAATTCCTGCAAGCCACCAGGTTGATTTACTCAAGAAATCAGCAGTTCGTCTTGTGCCAAACATTGAACCGATATTACCGGCACCGCCGAAAGTGCCAGCCAAACCGCCGCCTTTACTCGCCTGAAGTAAAACGATGATTATAAGCAAAATTGCGTCAATTGTTGCAAGCAATACAAGTAATGTGTACATAAAATAATTCTCCTTAAAAGTTGTAGCGGGGGAGGGATTCGAACCCCCGACACGTGGATTATGATTCCACTGCTCTAACCTACTGAGCTACCCCGCCCTGTTAAATTCAGGGTTACAAATATAATCAGTCATTGACCGATTTTCCAAGTTTTCAAGCATATGAAGGACTATTTTGGACTTGATAAATTTAATGAATTCCAAAGTCTGTCGAGTAATTCATCAATTCCATAACCACTTACAGCTGAAAAAATAAGTGTGGGTTCTTCAATACCTTTAAACTTTAATTTCTTTAACTTTTTAATTTCCTTTTCTTCAACTAAATCTGCTTTGGATAATGAAACGAGAATTTTTTTATCAACAAGTTTCCGGCTGTATTTTTTTAATTCATTATAAAGTGTTTTGAAATCCCTTTGATAATCATCAGAGGTAATGTCAATCATAAATAATAAAATTTTAGTTCGTTCAATGTGTCGTAAAAATTTCAAACCCAGACCTTTACCCTGATGTGCACCTTCAATAATTCCGGGAATATCTGCAACTGTAAAACTTCTGAAATCTTTGTACTGAACAATTCCAAGCACCGGTTCAAGCGTTGTAAAAGGATAATCAGCAATTTTTGGTCGTGCAGCAGAGATCGTAGAAATCAGAGTTGACTTACCAGCATTTGGAAAACCAACCAGACCAACATCAGCAATTAATTTTAGTTCGAGTATGATTCTTCTTTCTTCACCGGGCTTTCCGGGTTCGGCAAATCGCGGAGTTCTTCTGGTAGGAGTTGCAAAATTTGAATTCCCTTTTCCTCCTTTACCGCCTTTAGCAACTAAAACTTTCTGACCGTTTTCTGTTAAATCAAACAGAACTTTTCCACTGTCAGCATCTTTGACAATAGTTCCGACCGGAACTTTAATAATTACATCTTCACCATTTTTTCCATCCTTTAGCGAGCTTCCGCCGGGTTGACCTTTTCCTGCGTGATATTTTCTTTTATATCTGAAGTCGAGAAGAGTAGATAAATTTTCATCAGCTAAAAGATAAACGCTTCCACCATTGCCGCCGTTTCCTCCGCTCGGACCACCTTTCGGTACATACTTTTCTCTTCTGAAAGCTACTGCACCGTTTCCACCATCACCGGCTTTAACTTCAATTTCTGCATAATCAATAAACATATTTAATCCTGACTGAAATATCTGGCAACGGCATTGGTGAGAAGCACTGCTTCTTTGGATAGTTCACCAACCTTATAAGTAGTGAAAACTGTTTTTAGAATTTCAGTTGCCTCTTCATAGGAGTTACAATCAGAAATTTTTTCAATAGTGCTTGCAAAGTCCTCACTATCAGAATTGAAGACAGCATCAATTATTCTGTCAATTTCTTTCTTACTTAAAAAGCTGAAAATATCTTTTTCCCTCCTTGATGTTTTATGTGAATCTTCTGAAACTGATTTCTCTTCAACAGAAATTTCTTCTTCAGAAGATTCTGTTACTTCAAGTGGAATATTTTTGTCAACAGTTTCATTCTCAAATTCAATAACTTCCTCAATTTCTATTTCATCTGAAATTTCAATATCATCATCCAGAGCTTTTTGCATTTCGTTTTCAAGTTCTTTTAATGATGAATCTATTTCATTTGTTTCTTCAGCAGCTTCTTCAACTTTTTTAAGTTCCTGATCGTAAAATGAAAGTAATTCCTGTTCTTCTTTTTCAGTAAGAGGTTTTATTTCATCTGTGTCGTTTTCCGTTTCTAATTCTTCCTCAATTTCATCTAGAATCTCTTCAACTTCAGATGATTCTTCTTCAGGATGGATTTGCTCTTCTTTAATTTCATTTGAAGATGATTCAACTATACTAGTTTCGCTGGCCGGCTTTGATTCTTCAGCAGAAGTAACATTAGATGAGAACGAGGTCTCTTCCCCGTTTGTTTCAATTTCTTCTTCAGATTTTTCAATTTTTTCTGCCTGCTCAATTACCGGAACTACCGAATAGATAACCTTTTTAATATCCTCAATCGGAACAGGTTTCCTGACATCATCAGCAAAAGATCTTTTTAATTTGATTAGTTCATCAATAAGATTTTTTTCCTTTAAAAAGTTTTCTACACCTTCAATTGTAACAGACGATCTGTTCAATGCACCAATACTGAAGAAGTCAGCAATTGAGGCGAGTGAGTTATCAATAAGTTTTTGTTTATCATACTGAAAAAGTTCTCTGTCAATCTTGTTGAGAATCAATTCAAATTCAGTAACAGAGATTGTGAGAAGTTTTCTTTTTTCGAGATACGCTTCGATGATGTTTTTCAGATAGTCATAATAATAAATATAATTGAGCATCATCTGAAGTTCTTCGTTCGAAACAGATTTATTGTTCCCGAATATAAGTTTTGTAAGAGACCATTTGGGACGAACTACATAATTTGCATTGAATGAAACTGCCTGCAGCACAAGCTTCTGAATATCTTCAACATTAACCCGTTTGGATTTTTTTATCTCCTGTGAAATCAGTTCAAAATATTTAGCAATCTTATTACCGGTATAATCGAAAATAGAATTTTGTAATAGTTTTTTTCTGTCATCATATATCAGAAAATCAATTTCAGCCTCAATATATTTTTTTATTGCCGGATGAATGTCGGCTTCAAGCAGTTTTTCAATTGTAAATACTTCGCCGAGATTTTTAATTCTGTTAATAACAAAATCATAAATAAATTTTATTTCATTCTGAAACATCGTTTTACTCTTAATTCTTAGAAATGCACCTGAAAAATAAAAAAATCCCGATTATAAAGTATAACCGGGATTTGTAAGTTATGTTAGTTAGTTGGGGTTAGTCACACTTCAATAACTTTTGAAGTAAACTTTGCCCGGACATAATCCCTGTTCATCCTCGCAATATTAGTAACTGAAATGCCTTTCGGACATTCAGCTTCACAGGCATAAGTATTTGTGCAGCTTCCAAAACCAAGTTCATCCATAACTTTAATCATTCTTTGCACTCTGATATATCTTTCCGGCTGACCTTGCGGCAGAAAACCAAGATGAGAAATTTTTGCTGATACAAAAAGCATTGCCGAGGCATTTTTGCAGGCAGCCACACAAGCTCCGCAACCAATGCAGGCAGCAGCATCAAAAGCTTCTGAAGCTGCATCTTTGGGAACAGGAATTGAGTTTGCATCCGGTGCTCCACCTGTATTCACTGAAATATAACCGCCCGCCTGAAGTATTTTATCAAAGCCGGAACGATCAACCATAAGATCTTTTATTACGGG
Organism: uncultured Ignavibacterium sp.; assembly: GCA_937934185.1. Classification (GTDB taxonomy): domain Bacteria; phylum Bacteroidota; class Ignavibacteria; order Ignavibacteriales; family Ignavibacteriaceae; genus Ignavibacterium. The sequence goes on from CALHAB010000048.1 coordinate 13,427, forward strand.
AAATGCTTTTGCACGGAATGGCTCAACCCAGATTGTTTCTCCGTCTCTGAAATTTCTCATATGAAGCTGACAGGTTGCGATCTTCGGTAAAGGGCCGTGCGGATGTCCGTTTATTACAAGTCCACAGGTTCCGCAGATTCCTTCACGACAATCACTTTCAAAAACAATCGGTTCTTCATTTTTAGCTTCAAGTCGATTGTTTAATTCATCAAGCATTTCGAGAAAAGATGCATCAGGTGAAACCTGAACATCATAATCAACAAAACTTCCAACGGAGTTAGAGTTTTTCTGTCTCCAGATTTTAAGCTTAAGATTTAATTTCTTTGCTTCCATTATTTATAACTCCTTACAGATGGTTTCACATATTCAAAAACAAGCGGCTCTTTGTGAAGTTCCCAATTGCCAACATCCTTGAACTCCCACGCAGCCACATAAGAAAAGTTTTCATCATCACGCTTAGCTTCACCATCTTCATACTGATATTCAACTCTGAAGTGACCGCCGCAGGATTCATTTCTGTGCAAAGCATCAATTGCCATAAGTTCGCCAAGTTCAAAATAATCAGCTAATCTGCCGGCTCTTTCAAGAGTTTGATTAACATCTTCACCACTGCCGGGTATGTTTACATTTTTCCAGAATTCTTCTCTGAGTTGCCTGATTTCCTGAATCGCTTCTTTAAGACCTTGTTCGCTTCTTGCCATTCCGACTTTATTCCACATAATTCTGCCGAGTTGCTTATGCAGATCATCAACTGTTCGTTTGCCTTTGATTGATAGAAGTTTATTTGTAAGGTCTTTAACTTCTTTTGCAGTTTTTTCAAATTCAGGGTGATCAGTTTTAACAGCAGCAGGTTTGTAAGTTGCGAGATAGTCACCCATTGTGTATGGTATAACAAAGTAACCATCGGCTAAACCCTGCATCAGCGCTGATGCACCAAGACGATTTGCACCGTGATCAGAGAAGTTTGCCTCACCAATTACAAACAATCCGGGAACTGTACTCATAAGATTATAGTCAACCCAAAGGCCGCCCATTGTATAATGCGGGGCAGGATAAATTTTCATCGGAACTTCATAAGGATTTTCACCTGTGATTGTTTCATAAATTTCAAAGAGATTACCATATCGTTCTTCTATAACCTTTTTACCTAACCTTTTAATTGCGTCACTGAAATCAAGATAAACAGCATCACCACCATTAACACCACGGCCTTCATCACAGACTTCTTTTGCAGCTCTGGAAGAAATATCTCTCGGAGCCAGATTACCAAATGATGGATATTTTCTTTCGAGATAGTAATCTCTTTCATCTTCAGGAATATCATTTGGATGACGGGTATCATTCTTCTTTTTCGAAACCCAGACTCTTCCATCGTTACGAAGGGATTCGCTCATCAAGGTAAGCTTTGACTGCGACTCACCATGCAAAGGTAAACAAGTAGGATGTATCTGAGTAAAACAGGGATTACCAAAGAAAGCCCCTTTTTTATGTGCACGCCAGATTGCAGTGGCATTGCAGTTCATTGCGTTGGTAGAAAGAAAGAATACATTTGAATATCCACCGGTAGCGAGTACTACAGCGTGTGCTGAATATTTTTCGATTTCACCAGTAACCAAATTTCTTACAATTATTCCTTTTGCCTGACTATCAACAATTACAACATCGAGCATTTCCCTTCTGGTGAATAGTTTCACTGTTCCTTTATCAATCTGTCTGTTAAGTGCAGAGACTGCTCCGAGCAAAAGCTGCTGACCCGTTTGACCTCTTGCATAAAAAGTTCTAGAAACCTGAGCACCGCCAAAAGATCTGTTATCAAGCAAACCGCCGTATTCTCTTGCGAACGGCACACCCTGAGCAACACATTGATCAATGATGTTTCCGCTTACTTCAGCAAGCCGATAAACATTAGCTTCCCTTGCTCTGAAATCTCCGCCTTTAACAGTATCATAAAATAATCTGAATGTTGAATCGCCATCATTCTGATAATTTTTTGAGGCATTGATACCACCCTGAGCAGCGATTGAATGTGCTCTTCTTGCACTGTCGTGAAAAGTGAAAGCAAGAACATTGTAACCAAGTTCGCCAAGACTTGCTGCTGCAGAAGCACCTGCTAATCCGGTTCCAACAACTATTATTGTGTATTTTCTTTTGTTGGATGGATTCACAAGTTTCATATTGAACTTGTGATTTGTCCACTTTTCAGAAATATGACCTGAAGGAACTTTAGATTCTAACTTTGTCATTGATTACCTCCGTAGAAAAAGAAAAAGTAAATCGGCATTGAAGCAAAACCTGCTGCCATAATAATTGCATAAGCAGTTCCGATTTTTTTGATGAGAGGAGTATATTTTTTGTGATTCCATCCGAATGTCTGAAAAGCACTCTGAAAACCATGATTAAGATGGAATCCTAACAGAACCATTGCAATGATGTACAATAAAACATACCACCAGATTTGAAAGAAACCGACAACTATTTCATAGTATTGATGAGCATCAGCTAATTGCTGAGGATCGTGAACATTAAACCGCCAGAAGAATGTACCGAGATGTAGTACTAAAAAAATGAAAATGATTGAGCCAGAAACAAACATAGTTCGTGAGAACAAAGTAGTGTTCTCAGGCGAACCGTTTACTTTGTAATTTACCGGACGCGCTTGTTTATTTTCCCACCAGAGCCGAACTCCGTTAACAATATGAAATACAAATACAGAAAGAAGAACAAGCTCGATAACTCTGATTAGCGGCTTTATTACATCAAGAGTTTTTACATAGCCGTTAAAAGCATCAGGCCCGAAGTAGAGTGTTATGTTTCCTATTAAATGAATAATAAGAAAGATTATAAGAAAACTCCCCGTTACTGCCATAATAAATTTTTTACCAAGAGAGGAGTTTGCGAAAGATATAAACCAGCCCATTAAAGAACTCCTTTTAATTCACTTAATGATTGAATAGGAAATTTATTTATCAAACAAGTTTTTAAGATGCGCAGTTCAAAGAGAAATGATATAAATTCCATTGAAAGCTATAAGAATATTTTTTTGCTAAAAGACAATATTTATTGTTCTAAACTTAGGAAATTTTATTTTGTATGAAAAGGGTTGAAAAATTTTTTTTGAAACTCTTGAAACTAAAAAATTAAGTCTTATTTTAGCATCAGTTCTTTTCATTCTGTTTACGGTGTTTTCATCCCGACCTGTCGGGACAAGAAAACTTTAGAGGGAAGTCCGGTGAAAATCCGGCGCTGTCGCGCAACTGTGAAAATCAGTAAGCAAGAGGCAGTTAGCAGTATGCAATTTTGCCTACTGCCTATTGCAAATTGCCTACTGGGTAAAGCCAGGAGACCTGCCGTAAGCAGCTATGTAATCAACCTTCGCGGGTGAGGTTAGATTAACGATGCTTTCCAATCAAAAGCTGTTCGTTTTTCACTAACACAAAATCCCACGAAGTTACTTTTAACTATTTATAATTTTAAGGAGTAACTTCTATGGAGATATTCAAAAAACTTTTTCTGCTTTCTGCAATTTTTCTGATCTGTTCAGAATCATTTACTCAGGTAAAGGACTCTCTAAAATCTTACCGTTTATCTGAAGTCGTAGTAACCGCAACAAGAACTACTGTCAGTAGTCTCGAATTGGCGAATTCAATAACAGTAATTGATTCGGTTGAAATACACGCCAAAAATGTTAATAATCTTTACGACCTGTTGAATAATGAATATGGTCTGAGTTTAACCTCACAAGGAGGAGCCGGCAGTTTAACAAATGTTTATATACGAGGAAGTAATACAAATTATGTTTTGGTACTGTTAGATGGAGTTGAGTTAAATCTTAACAATGATCCAAGCGGAGTATTTGATTTCTCATCATTTCCGGTTGATAATATTGAAAGAATAGAAATTCTGAGAGGACCTCAATCAACACTTTACGGTTCAGACGCAATGGCAGGTGTTATTAATATTATAACTAAAAAAGGCATTGGTAAGCCAGGGATTTCGTTTAATGCATCAGGCGGTTCATATAAAACTTACAAACTAAACGCTTTGTCAAGTGGCTCGTTCAATAAACTGAATTATTCATTTTCATTAAGCAGAAACGGAAGTGATGGATTTTCTTCCGCAAGTGAAAAATATGGAAACATTGAGAAAGATGGTTATCTGAAAGATCAATTCATTTCAAACTTAGGTTATAGTTTTTCTAATGAAATAAACAATAATTTCCTTTTCAGATTTATTAAATCGAAATCTGATTTGGATCAATCTGGAAAATCAGGTGATGATCCGACTTATATCTACAACCTCGAGGAAATCAATTTGAGCAATGAAACCAGAATTAATTTGTTAGGTGATAAGTGGAATCAAAAATTAAATTTTTCTTTCATAAGAAATGTTCGCAAATATAAATTTGACGAAACTCCGAATAATCCTGCCTCATCACGAAGTCTCTATGACGGCAGAAAATACAAAATTGACTGGCAGAATAATATTCGATTATCGGAAAATAATCTTTTGTCCATAGGAATTGATTTTCAATATGATGAAGCTCTATCGGAATATCTTTATTTCTCATCCTTTAACTTTGAAAGTCTTTTTCCAAAGGTTAACAATAAAATTTTTGGGGGTTATATTCTTGACCAAATTAAAGTTGGTGAATCATTTTTTGCTTCTGCAGGAATCAGAATTGACAAACACGATAAATTCGGAACTTCTATAACTTATCAGATTGCACCGGCTATAATGTTCTGGGAAACCGGTACAAAAGTTAAAGCTACATTTGGTACTGGTTATAAGGCGCCATCACTCTTTTATTTATATGATCCTGCATTCGGAAACAGTGAATTAAAACCTGAAAAGAGTTTCGGAATTGATTTTGGATTCGAACAATATTTCTGGAAAGAAAATTTTTCTTTTGGGACAACTTTTTTTGTTAATAACTTTAAAGAAATGTTTGGTTTCGATCCGAATACTTTCAAAACAATCAACATCAATAAAGCTCAGACAAGTGGAATTGAATTTTTCACAAAATTCAGACCTTTGGACAATATCTACATTAAAGCAAATTATACTTTTACGAAAGCATTTGATAAATCCGAGGGAATATCAAAAGAGGACGAAATTTTACTCAGAAGACCTGAACATAAAGCCGGATTATTTACAAGCTACGATTTTAACAGCAGAATTAATTCATCCTTTGAAGCAATATTTGTCGGAAAAAGATACGACAAAGATTTCAGTGTGTTTCCTGCAGAAAGAGTTACACTTGATTCTTATCTGCTTTTGAATATAGCAGCAAGCTACAAGATAACAGATTTTTTACAGTTGTTTGGTCGTATTGAAAATATTTTAGACAAAGATTATGAAGAAGTTTATGGTTACGGAACCTCTGGAATATCATTTTATGCTGGAGTAAGTTTAAATCCCTTTTAGCTTTTTCTGACAAGACACTATTTACTGATATTACATAGAATTTACTCAAGAGTGCTTGAATGTTTTTCAGAATTTCTTTTAGATAGATTATCTTTGATTAGTTGGAAATGAAAAAATTTTCAGAAATTTTTAATTGAAAGGAAAATATTATGGGAAAGATTACACCGAGGTTCTGGATTTTAACTCTTATGGTATTTGCTGCTGCATTTGTAAGACTTATACCGCATCCTCCAAACTTTGCACCGATTGCTGCAATGGCTTTATTCGGAGGAGCTTACTTCAATAAAAAATCTTTTGCATTTGCGGTTCCTCTTGCTGCAATGTTTTTAACTGATTCAATAATTGGTTTTCATTCCGGGATGTGGATTGTCTATTTGAGTTTTGCATTGATTGTAGTAATCGGAATGTTGATTTTAAAGAAAGTAAGTGTTAAAAATGTTGTGCTTGCTTCGGTTACAGCTTCAATCAGTTTCTTTATCATTACAAACTTCGGTGTTTGGGCATTCGGAACAATGTATCCTAAAAATATTGCAGGTTTAATCGAATGTTATGTAGCCGCAATTCCTTTTATACAGAATACTACAATTGGGGATTTATTCTTCAGTGGTATAATGTTCGGAGTTTATGAATTTGCAAAAACAAAACTCCCGGTTTTATCCGAAGCAAAAGCTTAACTAAAAATAAAAACTTTATCAGCCGGCTTTGTCCGGCTTTTTTTATATGAAGAAAAACATTCCGTTACTGATTGATTTTGATGGTGTAATTAAACTCGGAAATAAGATTGCACCTGATGCTATAAACTTTTTCACTTTTATTAAAAAAGAATCCATTCCTGCCTGCATATTAAGTAACTCAACTTTGAGAACTTCAGAGCTGATGAAAAATTTTTTACTTGAGAGAGGTTTGAAATTGGAAATTCCGGCCTTCACTGCTTTTGATGTAACACTTGAATATGTTAAAAAACATTACTCAAAAGTTAAAGTCTATTGCCGTGATTATTTGCTCCACCATTTTGAAGGAATCATTGATGAACATAAACCCGAGGCAGTTGTTATTGGTGATATTGGAGATAGGTGGAATTATGAAACAATGAATGAGATTTTTAATTATGTAATGAACGGATCAGAGATAATTGCAATGCACAAAAATAAATTCTGGCAGCCGGAGGGAAAAATAATTCTTGATGCCGGGGCTTTTATAACTGCAATTGAATTTGCAACCGGAAAACAGGCAATTGTAATAGGAAAACCTTCATCACTTTATTTCAATACAGCTTTAGAAAAACTTGGTTTTTCAGGTAATAGTAAGTTTATAATGATTGGTGATGACCTTGAAAACGATGTACTCGCCGCTCAAAAAATCGGTGCAACCGGAATTTTAATATTAACAGGTAAGACTAAACCAGAAGACATTAAAGATTCAAAACCAGATTTTGTTGTTAACTCACTCTCAGAAGCAATTCCAGTTTTATCTGAAATTATTAGTAATGATTCTGGTTAAAAATCTTATTTCTCTTTGCCCTTTTATACGCAAGCATAATGATTTTCTCAAGTGTTTTAACATAAGAATAACCAGCTGCTTTGGATGATCTCATAAATCCTGCATCCTCAGTTAAATCCGGATTTGGGTTTACTTCAAGAACATAAAGTTTATTGTCTTTGCTCAATCTCATATCCACTCTTGCATAATCCCTTACACCCATAATTCTGAATGCTTCGACTGCAATTTCTTTTGCCTGAGTTTCAATTCTTTTAGAAAGTTTAGCCGGACAGATTGGAATAGTTTTATGGTAAGCTTCGTGGAAAGGATCCCACTTTGCCTGATAACTCACGATGTTATAAAGATGCTCAGGCATCTGAGAAAAATCTATCTCACTTATCGGCAGAGCAACCGGATTTTCATCACCAAGTACAGCAACATTCAATTCCCTTCCGTCTATGAATTCCTCACATAATGCCGGCTGCTTGAAATGGTCAAAAACAAATTCTACTCTTTTCTTCAATGATTTGGTATCAGTAACAATAGCTGAATTTTCTATACCAACACTTGCATCTTCAAATGCAGGTTTGACAATCAAAGGATATCTTAAATTGTGTTTATATGTTTTATGCGGTTTATCAAAATATGTAAAGTGAGGTGTTAAAATTCCGGCTGAAGATAAAATCCTCTTTGCCATTTGTTTATTCTGACAATTAGCCAAAGCCATTGGAGGAGCACCAGTGTAAGCAACACCCAACAATTCATAAAGACTGACCACATTCATCTCGAGATAGGGTTTGTCCTTATAAATCTCTACAAAATTAAAAACCACATCCGGCTTACTCTTTTTGTAATCTTCAATAAAAGTGAAAATATTATCTTTAATATTTAATGAATAGGCATAAAACCCTGCTTTAGTCAACCGCATTGCCATAATTTCATACTCTTCCATTGGGGTAATTTTCTCTACCTCAAAGTATGGCTCAAAATCAATGTTTCCCTCATTTTTAGAGGGAATTTTATACATCTCAGGATGTGGCTCGTTGTAAACTATTGCGACTTTAAGATTTTTCTTTTTCATATTACAAAAATACCTACCAGAGTTTGCATAAAAAACCATTTGATTATATATGTTTGCATGCAATTTTCATTTAATATCAGATATGAGTTTCTATCCCCAACCCTATAAATATCAATGCGGACCATTTGCATTAAAATATGCACTTGTAATGCTCGGAAGATTCGAGAGCGAAAATCAGATTGCTGTTAAAGCCGGTAGTACCTGGTGGTATGGTACTGATGAAATCGGACTTGCAAAAGCGGCAAAATTCTACGGCTGCAAAATGAAATACTTCAGACGGGAAAAACCTGCCGATGCGATTAAAGCATTAATTGAACAACTGAAGAAAGGCTATCCATGCATTTTAAGCGTTGATAACTGGGAGCACTGGCTAACTGTCGTAAATTATCAGCACAGAAAATTTATCGTAACTGACAGCTCTCTTGACAAAGTAATTACTATTTACACTCCAAATCAATTAGTCAAAAGATGGAAATATTATGATGAAGATGAAGATGATATCAGTTACGACGGCTACGCAATAATTCCTCAGTATAAAGTTACTACTAAAGCAAACTTCTCTCTTGAAGCAGCACGCTTTGTAATGGATTCGAGAAATCAGGAGCTCGCAAAAAAATGGGATAAATATTTTAACGACTTGATTTCAATTTGTCATCCAAGACACGCAAATACAACTCATTTAATTTCTTTCAAAGATTTTCTAAGAAGGTATGAAAAACTCCTGATCAAACAGGTAGCTTATTGGCATGGAACTCCTACATTAAGAGAATTAAAGAAAATACTCAGTAACTTTCAGTTTATGGCTGAAGTTTATGACCTTGTTATTCACGCTGATGAACAGAAGAAAGCCCTTATTGATCTTGCATCAATTCTGATGATGTATGCCTGCGGTAAATATGGTATGGATGAGATTTATTAGACCAAGTTCAAGTTCAAGTTTAAGTTTAAGTTCAAGTTTAAGTTTAGGTTAATGTAAAAGATATATGGAGAAACATTATGAAGAGAAATCCTATCATCTTAAAAAAAGAATCAACTGCACTTTTAATTGTTGATTTGCAGGAAAAAATTCTTCCTGTAATCAGAAATATTGACTCGGTAATTGAAAACACAATAAAATTAATCAGAGGATTTAAGATTCTTCAGCTGCCAATTTATTACACCGAGCAATATCCCAAAGGTTTAGGACCAACTTCAAAAAAAATTCTTTCTGAACTTGAAGGAAACAAAGCGATTCAGAAAATGAGCTTTAGTTGTTTTGGTGCCGAAGAATTATTTAATGAGTTAAAAAGTAAAAAGCTACATCAGATAGTGCTTACCGGAGTTGAATCACATGTTTGTGTTCAGCAGACGGTTCTTGATTTAATCGCAAATGATTTTCAGGTAAATGTTGCAGCAGATGCGGTTTCCTCACGAAGAGAACTTGATTTTATGATTGCTTTGGAAAGAATGAGAACTCTGGGAGCAGAAATAACTACTACAGAATCAATATTATTTGAGTTGCTGGAAGTGTGCGGAACACCTGAATTCAAAGAGATTTCAAAAATTGTAAAGTAAGTGCAGAGTACTTTATTCCTCTGCACCTACCAACTAACCAATCTGAAGTAACGGAAAATTTTAACAGGCAACAACCCTCACCATATTCCCTCCTTGCAATAGTAGTGAAGGTTGTGCATCTAAATCATTACCAATAATAATCTCATAATTTCCGGGCAGGATTTTTACATAAACATGATTATTAAAATCAGAAGTATTAAAAACAAGATTATCAATGAAACTAACCTGTTTATTTTCTTCACCTCATCATTTTCCTTCTGTTCAGCAACATTTTCGTCCTCTTTTGAATTTTTCATTGTGTCTTTCTTTCAACAATCAGTGAGATTGTTTTTCCTGAAACAAGCAAATGCAACAAAATAATCTTCATAAGCTGATGAATGCTAAAATCAGTAAGATCAGATAAAGCAGACTAAAGCAATTTTTACACAAAAAGGATTTCATTTCCATCAGATAATTATTAGAATGATAATTGTACTTAGATTATTAGAATGATAATTGTACTTAGAAATATAACCGCCAGAATTGATAGAATTATTTCTGGTAAAGTTGAATTAAAAGCGTTATTTCTGAATAAGAGTTTCATATTCTAAAATTTTATGCTGGAAAAATATCTTAATTCCATCGCCGCTTCTTCCGATTTTGTTTCAAAGTTTAGTTATTTTGTGTCATTTTCTCATTTAACAGGATAATAAATTGTTTTTAATTGATTACTATTCACTTTTTTGAATTAAATCCAGAAAATCAAACGATATACTTTTCCCAATAGTATTAATATCCGCGCTTCTCTGTACAGAAAAATTTCCGCTAATATTTACCTGAGATTGGTTGTTATCTTCAAGTGATCCGGTAAATGTTCCGGTAATAGCGCCGCCAACATTCCCATAAGCTGTCAGGTTCGTACTTCCCTGTGCAGGTGAATATATGATAGTACCTGAATTACCATATTGAAGCAGAAGCACGCCGGTATCCTGATTTGGATTCCACGCCTGATTACCAGTCTGCTTGCCTGAAGTGACTAAAAAGAATAGCAGAGTATCACCAGCTTCAGCTTTCGTGAACTGAGCATAAGTTAAATTCTCTTGAATGGCATAACCACCAATTCCCTGAGTGAATGTTATCTGCTGTGTTCCGAAAGTCAGCTTAAGTTCAGCTGTTGGAGTAGTTGGTCCAACAGGATTATCTGATTTTTTTGAGCAGGAGAAAAAACTTAATGCTGCTAAAAAAATCACAAATGAATAATTGAGCAATTTAGATTTGTTCATTTTGAGTTCCTTTCTGATTATGATTTATATTTAGTTTGATACTATTTAACAAGAATCATCTTCTTTGTTTCTGTAAAAGAACCAGCACTGAGTTTGTAGAAATAAATTCCTGATGAAAGTTGAGAAGCATTGAATTCAATCTCATAAACTCCGGCGGGCTTTTCTTCGTTAACTAAAGTTGCAACTTCGTTACCAAGAATGTCATAAACTTTAAGACTTGCCAAAGTCCCTTCTCCTTTGGAGAAGGGATTTAGGGAAGAGGCCGGAATTGTATATTTTATTTTTGTACTTGGATTAAATGGGTTTGGATAGTTTTGTTCTAAAGAGAATTTTTCCGGAATTCCAATTTCTATTTCAGTTACATTTGAATATCGAAACGTACCATCATAATCAATTTGTTTTAACCTGTACTGATACTTACCCGAAGATAGATTTTTATCCTGAAAAGAATAGGAATGTCTTTCTGTGGTAGTTCCATTGCCTTGGATAAAACTAATCTTTTCCCAATAATTATCACCAATTGAAGATTGACTACTGAATAATCGGTTTCTTTCTATATCAAAACCAGAATTATTTAACTC
>CALHAB010000049.1 GCA_937934185.1 uncultured Ignavibacterium sp.
ATACATAAACATTGCCTTTGTTTTTGTTATAAGTTTTTGCCCAGGCCATTCCTTTTGCTTTGGAAATTCCCATTCCAAGCGAGCCGGTACTTGCTTCAATTCCGGGTTGACGAACTTCGGGATGACCATCAAGTCCGTGCAATCTTCTGAGCATCAATAATTTTTCTTCAGGAATAATTCCAAGTGCATAGAATAAAGAATAAAGTCCCGGAACATCATGACCTTTTGATGAGAAATAAATATCGCGGTCAGGTGAATCGAGTCCGACTTGAAGAACATTCAATTCATTCAGATAGAGATAAGTAACGATATCCATTGCACTGAGCGATGATCCAAGATGACCTGAGCCGGCTTTCTTTACTGCAACAAGGGTATTATATCTGCACATATCAGCGAACAATTTCATTCGTGCTGCCCAGTCGCCGTTATGATTTTTAACTTTATCAAATTCAGTTTTCTTTATAAGATTATACTGCATTTATGCTCCGTGATTTTCAAATTAAAATATACGGCACAAAAATATTGCTGATATCCGAGAAAAGATAAGCTTATAATCACAAGCAATCTTAAATTTGTGTTAAGTTTATTAACAAAAAATATTTTAATGGAAAAAGCATTCGCTGAATTAAAGAAATTTTATGACGAAGTAGATAATCTTACTTCTGCTTTGAATCATAAACACCAGAAAAGATTAAAATGTAAAGCTGGTTGTTTTTCCTGCTGCGTTGATAACATAACTGTTTTTGAAATTGAAGCAGAAAATATCAAGCAACATCATCAGCATTTGATTGATAATGAACTGCCGTATCAGCAGGGTTATTGTGCATTCCTGAATGAAAAAGGTGAATGCAGAATTTATGAACATCGTCCTTATGTATGCAGAACACAGGGATTGCCTCTAAGATGGATTGAAGAAGTTAATGAAGAGGAGCTGATTGAAATGCGTGATATCTGTCCGCTTAATGAAGAAGGCGAACCAATAGTAAACCTGAAAGCTGAGGACTGCTGGACAATTGGACCATTTGAAGAAAAACTGGCGATAATTCAGAAAAACTTTTCGGATAAACCTATGCGTGAAAACAGAGTAAGGTTAAGAGATTTATTCAAAAGCACCGATAAACCTTAGTATTAAAAAAGTTTCAGAAATGAATGACGGCTTTCAAATAAATAGTCTACAAAAAAAATTTATTCGTGAACCTGACAAGCTTCCAACACATTGCCATCAGGATCAAAAATCTGAAAATATCTCACAACTTCATCCTCAATTATTTCGCTTACATTTACGCCTCTGTTTATCAATTCATTTCTTGATTCATCAGCATCGATAACCCTGAATATCGGATATGAAGCAGTGTCTTTATTGTTTTTAATTTCACTATTCGTCTGCCACAAAGTTATACTCGTCGGACCATCAGTATCCATTACAACAAGTCTCAAATTCGGGTCATCCCAAACCGGGTTTAAACCAAGCATTTCTTCGTACCATTTTTTTGAAGCAATTATATCCGACACCCGGATAATTACTGTATCAATACCCTGAAGAATTTTTTTGTTTGACATAAAATTTACCTTCAAGTTTATTATAAAATTTATTGTATCTCTGTTAGCCATTGCCGTGCAAAAGTTCTTGCGGCTTCAACCGGTTCCTTCCCGGCACGAAAATAAAGCTTCCATTGGTTATCTTTTCTTTCATACGCAGAATTGACAAACAATTGTTTACCTTTTTCATTCTTTAGCTGTGCATTGAAATCAATGTCTTTTGAATTGTCAAGAAATCTTTCCAACCAATTTTTAATCATAGGATATGGGTTATTCAAGGGATAATTCTTTTCCCATTCAGCAATCTGAGCATTGTAAGTGTCAATCTGCATATCATAATTTTGTTTGATATATGTATCCATATCAGATGAAAACATTGGATTGTTTGGGTTATCAACATCTTTTAATTGCTGTTTAAGCTGCCCGATAACATCTTGAAACATCGCTTTCTGATCAGTGGGAAGTGTTGTCATTTGCTTTTCCATCTCCGAAATACTTTTTGTTAAACTTTCTTTGTGTTCTTTTTTTAATTGTTCTGAATATTTCGGTGCTTCGGGAGGACTTGGTTTTCTGTCTTCAAGGTACTGATTATAATTTTTAATAAACTCTTCTGATTTGACAAATTCTTTTATTCCTGTGCCAATTGTTTTTACGATCTCGGCTCTTTCACCAAGCGCAAGATTTTTTAATACTTTTAAATTCGGAATGTAATAAGATGGTCCTGTGATGTTTGAAAGAATCTGTCTTTTTGCAAAATCTTCAGAGATATTAAACTGAGTAAGCACTTTATGAATTTTGTCATCGAGGAGTTTATTGGCTATAGACCCGAGTGCAAAAACTACAGAAATGAGAATAAACAAAATTGTTTTCATAATGCCTCCTTAAAAAAATAATTTGTTTAGCTGATAATATGTTCTTTCAGTGTTAAATCAAAAAAGAATTTACCAGAAGGATAAAATTTTTTCTACTGACATAGCAGACACATTTAATATAAAAAAAGCGAGTCAGGTTTGACTCGCTTTTTGTTTGAGTAGCTTTTCAATCACCTGATCAATATCATCTTCTTTATAGCTGAAAAATTTCCTGCCTGGAGTCGGTAGAAATATACTCCGCTTGACAGACTAATAGTCTGTCCTACATTAAATTCAATTTCGTATTTCCCGGCCGGTTTATATTCATTTACTAATGTAACTAATTCATTCCCGAGTATATCATAAACTTTTAAAGTTTGCCAGCTGCTTACCGGCGACTGCCAACTGATCTTTGTACTTGGATTGAATGGATTCGGATAGTTCTGAGCAAGTGAAAATTCTGTCGGCAGCGTATTATTATCTTCAACATCAAGCACTAATATTTCCTGATACTTTACTCGCGACTGATTTACTGCTGCATCGAGCAATGCTTTGTTATCAGCAGCCAGAATTGCAAAAGCAACTTTGATACTATCACCGGCATTTATTGTAAAAGGTCCTGCCGATGTAACATTAGAAACATCACCGGGTCCGGCTGTGGCTTTTGCTATGCCGCCGGAAATTGCCTGCCATTTTTCTGCATCATCAAATCCATCATAAATCTGAAATCCTCCATCACCACCGTCATTCTTGATTGCATAAAATCCGTAATTGTTTCCAGATAGTAATGCAACACCATTGTAATTAGTCGGACCGCCCGAGGTGTTTCTTACGAAACCATAATTTAGAACATTATCCCATTCTGTTCTGTCACCAGCGCCGCTGCCATCAATCATATCCCAATCGAAAAATAATCCCGCATAAAGATTAGAAATTGATGATGCTGTGTTATTAGTCAGAGTGTAATCGAGAATAATAAAATTATTGTTCGGTGAATTTGAGAATGAATATGTTTTTAGTTTCGCTGTAACTCCTATCTTACTCGTGCCGGCATTATTATCATTGAAAACAAGAGTCCCTTCTGCATCAGCAATATTGCCGGGCACATTTAACAGGAAAGGTTGAACAACGGCAAAATCATTATTCTGATTATTCTGGTTTGCGCCCCGTGCTGCATCAGAAATTTTTGTTGAAGATGTTCCTAAAATCAAAGCACCTTCAAATAATTGATTTGAACCGCCAAGATATTTGAAACCATCGCCCTGAAGATTATTAGGATAATCGTTGAATCCGAAATTCCCTTTGCTTGTGATTGTAAGCGCAATATCGTTCCCTGACTGAGTTGCATAAGTTGGGTTACC
>CALHAB010000050.1 GCA_937934185.1 uncultured Ignavibacterium sp.
TACTATGTCATTTTCACTTTTGAAACTAATATTTAGAGAAGTTTCAGTTTCTTCCATATTATTATGAAGAATCGTTGGTGCAGCATTTATAACTTCACTAAGATTTGAACCGTAATAATCACTAACAGAAATTTTATCAAGCCCATTGGCAAGTTCAATTGTGAAAGGAACAATCTCTTCTGCAAGAGGTGAAGGCGCACTGCCTGAAATTACAACCATTTCACAATTCAAAATCATCTTTTCAATTCGTGATTTCATTTCGCTGATTTCTTTGCCAGATAATTTCGGATTTTCAGAGAAGTATGAGGTTATCTTTTTATCATTCTGTGAAATTATAACCGCTGCTTGTCTTGTTTCATCTTCAATATGGACAGAAGTGAATTGCAGATTTTCCTGCTTCAGACATTCCCTGAAAATTTTTCCATCATTACCGCCGGAGAAGAACAAGTTGTATGAATCAATTCCGAAATTTTTTAGTTGCCGTGATACATTAATTCCTTTTCCACCTGCCTGAAAGACTACTTTTCCGTTTCTGTTTGCTTTCCCTTCGAGAATTTGAGAATAATAAAATCTGCGTTCGAGAAGCGGATTAAGGGTGATGATTAATATCATTATAAGCCAGATTAAGTGAAGATGTTAATATTATTTCACAAAATATATCAATACCGATATCTGAACAGATCACCTGTTAATGGGGTTATCAGGCGATAATCACCGAAACCTGTTTGATCAAGGAAAATAAAGCTTCGGTTTAACTCGTAATATTCCCATATTTCGTAAGGTTTGGAATCATACTCAAATGGATGACGGTCAATATTATTCGGAGCTCCTAAAATTATATATACCATTCCCCGGTCAGTTCTCCAACCTTCGTTGTAGTTTGAGAAATTATCATTAGCATAAGCAACCCTTCTGAAGTACTCATTAAACACTTCATTCTCTTCGTTGTTTGGGGAAGGATCTTTTTTCTTCCAGAACTCTAAAAAGTTTTTGAGCTTTTCTTCGTTGGTCTTCGAATCTTTAAGTTTACTTAGCTCATCCGGAGTGGCAATATAAACCATCTGCGATATAGCTTTATCAATATCTGTTACACTTCCGGGAAGTCCGACCCAACGCGAAAAGAATGATTTATTTATTGTTGTAATTGTCTTGAAGTTTTCATCTTTAAGAGTTGTTCTTAAAATAAAAGTGCCTAAATCAAGTCGAAGATCATCAAGTGATTCAACAAACTGATTTTTACCAAATGCTAATTCTTTCAGCACAGATTTCTTGTAAAGTACTTTTGATTCTTTATCCAATATCTCGTAATCAACAGTACAATTTCTTTTAACGCTGTCATTCGAATAAATCTCATAGAAGAATTGTAAGCCACCAACAGATAGAGTTACATTTCGTGGGATATTAGGCATTACCTGATTGCTCTTTAAATCTGATTTTATAACCAAAAGTATATCACTTAAATCCAACTCAGGATTAAATTCCCGAACTTTGAAAGTGTTTTCAGATTTTACTTCTTTTTTTGAATCACTGTCGATTACGGCTGTTCTGAAAAAATAATTTCCTGGTTTTAAATCAAAAGATTTGAATCCAACATTGTAATTGAGTCTGGAAGTTGTCTGAGCAAAGTCAATAACATTAATAGTCTCGTTCCAGGTTTTCTCAACAATCAGTCTGTCTTTCGATTCATCAAATACAGAAACTACTACTGAATATTTTGCTGTAAATCCCTGACCGGTTTTAATGAACTGAAGACTTTTATACGGAACCTGAATGTAAACATCAACTCTTGTCATTCCGGGTTTATCAGATCGGAAGTTCACAAAATCCTGATGAAAGAAAGCTTCATAAGAAATTTTGAAGTTTCTCTCAAAATTATGCTCTTGTCCGAAAGCTATGAAACTGAACGAGAGCAAAAGGTATAACAAATATTTCATTTTTTAATTCTCCTCTTTTAAGATTACTTCACCATACAAATCATATTCATCGTAATCAGTTATCTTCACATCATAAAAGTTGCCTGGTTTTAATTTTCTTTCTGATTTGAAAAGAACTTCTCCGTCAACTTCAGGTGCATCTCTGTATGATCTTCCGACATAGTATTCCGATTCTTTAGACTCCAAAAGAACTTTTAATGTTTTATCAACATAGGATTTATTCTTCTCAAGTGATATCTGGCTTTGAATTTCCATTAAAGTTTCTTTTCTTCTTTCCTTCTCTACTTTTGGAACCGGATCACCAAGTATAAAGCTGCTTGTGTTTTCTTCTACACTGAAAGTAAAAACTCCCACTCTGTCAAATTTTATTTCTTTTACAAAATCAACTAACTGTTCAAAATCTTTTTTAGTTTCGTTTGGATAACCAACAATAAAAGTTGTTCTTAATGTAATATCAGGAATTCTTTTTCTCAATTTATAAAGAAGGTTATAAGTTTGTCGTGAAGTGACACCTCTTCTCATCGATTTAAGTACATTATCTGAAATGTGCTGCAAAGGTATGTCAACATATTTAAGAATTTTCGGATTATCAGCAATAACTTCAATAATATCATCGGGAAAATGAGACGGATACGCGTACATAAGTCTTATCCATTCAATTCCTTTAACTTCACTCAGTTTATTCAGAAGTTCTGATAAATTCTTTTTACCGTAAATATCTTTACCATAATCAGTCGTATCCTGCGCAATAAGGATAAGTTCTTTAGCTCCGTTTGTAGCAAGAAATTCTGTTTCTTCGATTAATGATTCCATTGATCTTGATTGATGTTTTCCGCGCATCAAAGGAATAGCACAGAAAGAACAGGGATGATCACAACCTTCTGAAATTTTCAGATAAGCTGTGTGCGAAGGAGTGGAGAGTAATCTTTCACCGAGCAGTTCAT
>CALHAB010000051.1 GCA_937934185.1 uncultured Ignavibacterium sp.
CCTGCAAGAAGGTTGTTTGGATTATCAGGGTCAACAGCAAGAATATGATCATACCAGCCCTGTCCGCCTAAAAATGTCGAAGCACCTGAAAATGAAGGACCGGGAATGTTGATTGCAGACCAACTCGAACCGCCGTTTGTAGTAACTACGAAATGACCAGCACCATAAGTACTTAAACTCATAAATGAAGCATAAGCTACCAATGGATTGGATTTTGAAACTGCAATTTCTATTCTTCCCATATTGGTTTGAGAATAATTCTGAGTGAATGTTACACCACCATCAGAAGAAAGCCAAATTGCAGACTGATTAAACAAACCGAAAGCTGTATAAATTCTTACAGGCGATGAGTAAGCAATTTCAATATCAGTGCAATGAACATCTGCGCCACCGCTACCAACAAGTATGCCGGTAAATGAATTTCCACCATCAGTAGAAGCAAATAAACCTTTTCTAGTAGCTGCATAAAGTGTTCCATTAGTGCTGTTGATATCGAGATCGTTTACATAATAAAAATTAGAATTGTTTGTTGATGCTAATCTGGACCAGCTATAACCACCGTCAGTTGATTTAAATATACCAGCGCCTCTGATTGCATCGAGATTAAAGAATCCTTCTCCTGTGCCAGCATAAATTATGTTTGGATTATTGGGATCAATCACCAGTGCGCAAACAGCAAGGTTCTCCATAAAATCATTCAAAGGAGTCCAGGATAATCCACCATTGATTGACATCCACACTCCACCAGCAACAGCTCCAAGATAAAGTTTATTCAGATCAGTTGGATGAACTGCGATTGCACGGATTCTTCCACCAACATTTACAGGTCCAACTTGTGTCCAGACCACTGAATTTGGATTTAGTTCTGTCTGAAGATTATATGTTTGAATGTGTCTGTACGCTTCTTCACGCCAATTATCAGGAATATTTCCGGTTGGATATGCTCGTTGTTCATAATACCAAAGCATTGCTTTATCCGGTTGATCATTTTTCAGATTTGACCGCTCTTTCTTCATTTTGATTTTGTAAGAGAGGTAATCTGAATAGGTCTCTTCATTCACATTTTCAGGTGTAAAAATCTGAAAGCCGAGTATGATTGCACCAATGGCAACCACAAAGGTTAATAATGATTTCATTTTGCCTCCTGGTAGTTAAAGGTTAAAATTACTTGATTACTCTTTGAATCAGCCAGCCGTTTTTCTTAGTAAGAGAAATTTCTGCATTAAACTTCTGACCTTTTGAAAAATTCCGGAGTGATAAAAGATTAGAATTGATTTCATTATCCAGCAGCTTTCCATTATCACTGCGAAGGTTTGGAGAAAGGATATATTCTTCTCCAGCAACAGCGATGCTGGGATAAGCTTCTGTCTCCTGGGATTTCAGCAATCTGACTTTTAATTTAAAGTCATTACCAGTTCCTAAAACCTCGAGCACTTCAGCTTCAACTATGGACAAGTTTTGTGCAATATCAGTTGGATAATTTTGATTTGATTGATTTCCTGTTTGACTTTCTTTACAATTACTACAAGAAATCAATATTAGAGATGAACACAACAAAAGAACTGAAGTTAGTAACCTCATAATGCCTCCTTTTTTTGCTTTTGAAAAATAATCAAAATTTTTATTCTATCAACTAAAGAAATAAATCATCAATCAATGCTATTTTTCACTGCTGCCCAAGGCAAATCAGAAATCAAAAATAAACCCATAACCTGCCTGTGCAGGAAGGTGCGATAAAATTATTGATTGTTCAGCTAACTTTATAAATGGAAACCTATATCGTCCCGAATGGGACTTTTAATTCTTAGAACCATAAATATTTCTAAAAATATTCAATCCCTAAAAGGGATTAAACTAACTTTAATTCAAACCTGCCTGCTTGTAATTCTTCGGCAGACAGCTCTTAATTGCTTTTTGTCCCGGAGGGACAGAATATTTATAGAACAAGATAATCAGATCAAAAACCGTAAGTCCCGTTTAGGGACTGAATACAAAATTATTTTGGATAGATATGTTATTTTTAATTATACAATTCTGATTGTTTCATTAATCGCAACACAAAAGAAAGTTTGAATGCTTCGTCAAAAAAAATTATCTGATAACTTCATAAATAAGTTTGTTGAATTATGTGCTGGTAAAGTTTCCTCAGAACAGATTGATAAATTCATCACTGAGACTGATAAACTTATTCGGGATTTTTATTTTACTGAAACATCCGAAGCCAATCTACTCAGGTTAATTCAAAACCAGTTCGATTTGTCTTTCTTCATTTCTGATTTATTAAGCTATCCTCATCATCTTGAAATTATAATTTCTGTTTCCGTGCACAGCAATTATCTGACTGATATTTTGGTTAGGAATCCTGAATATTTTTACTGGGTTGTAAATCCCGAGATTCTGAAATTCAAACCAGATGAAAAATATTTTAATGAAGCAGTTAAGAAGTCAACTGAAGTCTTTAAAAATTTCGAATCAAAAGTAAATGCACTAAAAAATGTAAAGAAAAAAGAAATTCTTCGTATCGGCTTAAGAGATTTTTATAAATATGATGATTTAGTTGCAGTCACAACAGAACTATCCCAACTAGCTGCTGCAATTTCATCAAAACTGTTTTCACTTTGCTATGAAGAAGTACTTAACAAATACAAGATTCAAAAAACAAACAGAAGGTATTGTGTAATTGCTTTAGGAAAGCTTGGTGCAGAGGAACTTAACTACAGCTCAGATATTGATTTGATATGTTTTTATGATAAGAATTCAGTAATAAACAAAAAGTATAATTACAGTGAGCTTATAGCTGAAACAATTAAACTTTTCATTGAAGCATCAACACGAATAACTTCCAACGGATATTTATATCGTATTGATTTTCGGCTTCGTCCTGATGGAAGAAACAGTCCTCTTGCCAATTCACTTTCAGAATATATCAGATATTACGAAACACGAAGTGAGGACTGGGAAAAACAGATGCTGATTAAAACCGGATTCCTTTGCGGAAGTAAAAGTTTGTATAAAAAGTTTTTTGAATTTAAAGATAAAATAGTTTTTTCTTCATCAAATATTAATTCGCCTTTTGCCCAGATTAAAAAATTAAAACAAAGTCTTGAACAAAGATCTGCTGATAATGATAACATTAAACTTTCTTCGGGAGGAATTCGTGATATTGAATTTTCTGTTCAGGCATTACAGATTCTCAACGGCAACAAATATCCGCAAGTAAGAACTGCTTCAACTTTGGATGCAATCATCGCTCTGAATAAACATAAAATTATTTCAGACAAAGAAACTTTGTTTCTTATCAATACCTACAAGTTATACAGACGCATTGAGCATTACCTTCAGTTGATGAATGACAGACAAACTCATTCAATTCCTGACAGCGGTGAACTGCCTGAAAAAATTGCTTTTTATCTTGGTTATAAAAATTCAGTCGTATTTAAATCAGAGCTAAACAAAATCAGACAGGAAGTTGCAGAGTTTTATAAATCTGTTATTCAAACCGAAGATAGCTCAATTAAAAAATTAGTGATCAACTACAAAGACCCACAAAGAGCTGAAAATAATTTTGAGTTTTTACGAACAGGAAGATCACTCTTGGGAACAAAGCAATTTGACAACAGAACTACAGAGGCATTTGAAAAAGTTACTGATCGATTGAATGATTATCTGAGCAAATCTTCTGATCCTGATCTGGTTCTTGAAAACTTTGCTAAGATCATGAAAACAGTTCCACTTCCAAAAATATGGTATGATGAATTTTCTGATGAAAAATTTTTCAAATTATTTTTAACAATGTGTGAATACTCCCAAAAAGCTGTGAATAAATTTTTTGAGGATAATTTTATAAAGGATGATTTGCTCAGCCGCACCTGCTTTAGTGAATTAAGTAGCGAAACTTTTCCATTAATTTCATTACCGCAATTGCATTTCAGAGTATCAATTCAGTTATTGAATAAAAATATAATTTTTCAGAAGGCAGCATTTTCAATATCTCAATTTCATCTTCATAAAATTCAAAGCATAGTGAAGGAAGAAAAACTTTCGGAACAATTTGGCAGCGAATACTTCATTGCAGGACTTGGAAGTTTCGGCTCCGAGGAAATGAATTTCTCAAGTGATGTTGATTTAATTTTTGTTGTGAAAGATTTGAATAAACACACCAATTCACAGAAAACATTTCAGAATTTATTAAACAGATTGAAGAATGATATAAAAGGAACAGATATCGACTGTCGTCTTCGTCCTGAAGGCAAAAGTAGTTATCTGGTATGGGATATTCAAGAATACAAAAAATATTTAATAAACCGGGCAAGAGTCTGGGAGTTACAGGCATTAACAAAATGCAAGTTCGTTGAGGGTGAAAAAAAATTATTCGATGAGTTGACTCACTCATTCATTAAACGAGTTAAAAATACAGAAGAGAATATTTTGAAAAATGAAATCATTCAGATGAGAAACAAATTGATTGCTTCCGAGCAAACAGGATTTAATATCAAAAGAAGTAAAGGTGGCTTGACAGATTTGGATTTTATCATCTCATACTTAATATTAAAAAATATTACTGACTTCAGTAAACTAATCGGACAAAGCGTTTTTAATAAATTAGATGCTCTGAATACACTTGTAGATGAGAAAGATGCTAACACAATTAAAGATAATTATTCCTTTCTTAAAACGATTGAATTGAATATCCAGAATATTTTTGACACCAGAACTGCAAAACTTCCTTTAGATAAGTTACAACTTAAGAAATTATCTTTGCAGTCAGGATTTGAAAGTGAAGAAGAATTCGTTAATCATTTTAATAACATAACATTAAAGAACATTCAGTTATTCAAAAAATATATTGGTGAGAAATGATTTTTCTAAAAAAATATTTTGCACTGATAACTTCAGTTTTTGTATTCATTGTATACCTGTTCACACTTGCGCCTTCAGTTATTCAGATTGACAGCGGTGAACTGGCTGCAGTTCAGGCAATACCTGGAATTGCTCATCCAACCGGCTATCCTTTGTTTACAATGCTTGGTTATCTTTTTTCTTTGATACCATCTCCATTTTCAAAAATTTATCATCTAAACCTACTTGCAGCATTGTACAGCGCTGCTGCGGCTGGTATTTTTACTTTTACTTCAAAGTTTATACTTGATAATCTTAATTCATTTAAAACAGTTAAACTTCAGAAAACCAGAAAGAAAACCAAAGTAAAACCAGAAGTTGAATTCATTGAATTAAATGAAAATCAGAAGATTATCTTTTCTGTAATTGCAGGCTTAACTTTAGCTTTCAGTAAAACATTCTGGTTTCAAAGCACATCGGTTGAGGTTTATAGTCTTCATCTTTTATTGATTTCATTAATTATTCTTTTTTTATTAAAAGCTTTCGTTCATAATTCGACAGATAATCTTTCACTCAGAAATCCTTGGATTGTTTTTGCATTGGGACTTGCATTGGGTTTTTCAAATCATATGACAACTTTGTTGATTCTTCCCGGCACAGCTTATTTATATTTCAACA
>CALHAB010000052.1 GCA_937934185.1 uncultured Ignavibacterium sp.
TTCTTTTTATGAAATGCCAGAGGATACTTTGAATCCCCGAAGAAAAGCGGATCTTCAATCAGATAAATTTTTCTGCTTTTATCAATTGCAGGATTATTCCTGAACAGCTGGTGAGGAAAAATTAGAGATATTTCGTTCATAAGACAAGAAACCAATTGCTTATATTTTTAGTTCAATTCTTTCAAAATAAAAAAGGCAGCCATTCCGACTGCCATTTAAAGATTTATTGATTCAAATTCTAATATTTCACACTGCAGCCATACGGAGTCGAACTTTGGATTGAAACCTGCTTACCTGAAAGAACTTCATCCAACGCTGATGAAACATAATTTTTTGCTTTCCCGATATCTTCAATATCTGTACTTGCTTTGTCATCAATTCCACCCGCATAAACAAGCTTGCCTTCTTTGTTAATCACATACATATGCGGAGTTGTTTTTGCACCATACATTTTTCCAACTTTTCCGTCTTCATCAATAAGATATGCTGTAAACTTAGCTTCATATTCTTTGCTTCTTTTGTTTATTTCATCAACGGAAAAGTTTCCTTGTTTGCCCGGTGCAGATGAACATACAGCTAACCAAATCACTCCTTGCTTAGTATATTTCTCCTGAAGCGACTGCATATTTTTTGAGTTGTAATGTTTCTTGACAAAAGGACAGTCATAATTTATCCATTCAAGCACAACTACTTTTCCTTTGAAGTCACTTAATGAATGCTCTTTACCGTTTGAATCTTTCAGCTTGAAGTCCGGAGCTGCTTCATTAAGTTTTGCTGACTGAGCAAAGATTATTGCACTAAGAAAAAAGACAGACAAAAAAAAGATTTTCAGTTTCATCGGAACCTCCTTTAATAATGTTAATGTTGATAATTCGAAACTTTTGAAAACTTACTCTTTCCATTTTGAAGAAATACTATTACTGATAAATCCGGAAGATTCAAAGATTTTTCTTCCGATAAATCGCATATGTGTCAACTTAATTTTTCTTCCGTACCTTTTAACTTCTTTAATCATTTAACTTTAATGTATTAAATATTTTTATTTATCCTCTACGAGGATAATGTATTTGTTGGGTCTATTCGTTTTTCTACAATAATTATATCCCTACAGGATTCTTGATTCTAAAGACCTCGTATAACTAAAATTATTGTTTTTTGTTTATCATTCCAACGCAAGACAAATCATATAAATAATGAATTTTGTTCTGCAATAATTTAATCCTTGCGGGATTTTTGGTTCTACAGACCTCGTAGAGGTCAAATTATTGTAGAAACAAATTCTATTTTACACAGATAAATCCTCGTATAGGATTAACAAATACTTCAGTATTCGTTCGAACTTGTTATAGTTATGTCCTCAATATTTTAATTCCGCAAATTCTGTGATTGACGGCTATGAAATAAACCAGAGTTGGAATTACAATCCTTATCTCTTATCAATCTTTTTCGTTTACTTTTAAACTCTCTTTGATCTCATACCCGACTTTTTTAATTCCTTCTTCAGCCAGAACTTCAAATATCAGAATGCCTTCAAGTGATTCAGGAATTTTTGTTTTGAATTGATCATATTCAACATTCAGCACAATAGAATCTGAGTTTTTTGTGAACTCCTGATTGAGACTATTCCTGAATATTCCATTTTCATAAGGAATAAAATGAGCACTTTTAACTTTAGCTGTATTTAATCGTTGTGAAATAATCTTCATTGAGATTTTATCAGAGTGTCCAATTGCCTCAACCTTGATGAATTCATTTTTTTCAGGTAATTGGTTTAAAGTTTTAGTGAATAATTCCTTTATCTCTGTCGGAGGATTATATTCTGATTTTAAGTCTGATACTTTTCGGACTTCAGCATTGAATGGTTTGCACAAATCTTTGCATATAAGCGATTTGATTTCTACGGCGATTTCAAATGAATTTAATGTTTTGTCATAAGGTATTTTTATGTGAAATGGGAATAGAACTTTATCTTCATATCCGTAACTGGCATAACCTTCAAACTCAAATATCTTTGGAATCGGCCATTGAACTTCTGATAATTTAATTTCTTCGGGAACTTTAAAATTAAAAGAAGTTAGAATTCCACTGTCTCCGGGATTTCGCCAGTAAATATGCCA
The DNA here is from genome assembly GCA_937934185.1 of uncultured Ignavibacterium sp. Taxonomy (GTDB): domain Bacteria; phylum Bacteroidota; class Ignavibacteria; order Ignavibacteriales; family Ignavibacteriaceae; genus Ignavibacterium. The sequence goes on from CALHAB010000052.1 coordinate 2,118, forward strand.
GTTTTTTTCTAAGGTAATTAGAATTCCAGCATTGATTATTGTATCTGAATCCGGATTAAATGAATCAAAAATAATCTCAGCTTTTGCTTCAAGAGCTGAACTATATTGCCCAATTAGAGTTGTTGTAAATAATGATAGTGATAATGTGAAAATTAAACTGTATTTCATTTCTCAAAGGTTAATTTGTCGATGTGAAGATATAACAAGCGTGCGAATTAAAAAATTCAAATGGCTGTATCGGTAAGAATTTCAATTCCAACCGGGCAATGATCAGAACCTGAAACTTCAGGAAGAATAAAAGCATTCTTTACATTTTCTTTGAAGTTTTCTGAAACAAAAAAATAATCTATTCTCCAGCCGACATTCCTTTCACGGGCTCGTGTCTGCATATCCCACCAGGTATAATTCCCCGGTTGATCGTTGAACATTCGGAAAGTATCAACAAAGCCACGCGATAAAAATTTATCAATCCACTGTCTTTCAATTGGAAGAAATCCGGAAGTCTTTTCATTTTCTTTTGGTCGTGCAAGATCAATTTCTTTGTGTGCCGTATTAACATCACCGCAAACTAAAATCTTCTTTCCCTGTTTTAATAAGTTATCAGCATAATCAAGAAATGCATCATAGAAATCCATTTTATACTGAAGTCTTTCCTCAGACATTTTTCCATTAGGAAAGTAAATGTTGAAAAGAATAAAATCCGGATAATTAAGTATTAAAATTCTTCCTTCATCATCAAACTTAGGAATATCAAATCCATATTTAACTTCTTTTGGTTCTGGTTTAGAATAAACTGCAACTCCGCTGTAACCCTTTTTAACTTTTGATGCAGAGAAAAAAGATTGATAGCCGTTTATTGAAATTAATTCTTTAGGTAATTGTTCCGGATGCGCTTTTGTTTCCTGCATACAAACGATATCTGCATTTTCTTTTAGTAACCAGTCAATAAAACCTTTTTTATGAACAGCACGAATTCCATTAACATTCCAAGAGAGCAATCTTAAAGTTTTCATACTAAATTTATCCTACATCAAAAATTTCAAAACTAAATCTCCGATAACATAACCAACTGCAGCAACACCAAACCCAACAATAAACATATCAAATCCGCTTCTGAAAATTCCGCGTCCGGTGAAAAAGCTTCTCGCAGCACCGACCAAAAAGTGAGAGAGCATTGATATAATAAATGAAGTCCATATTGCAATCGAACCTTCTAAAAAGAAAAAAGGGAAAATCGGAATCAGTGCACCAATTGCTGTTGATAAGCCCGTTACCCAACCTTCAGTGAAAGGACTGATACTTCGCTCAGCTAAGCCAAGCTCTTCGTGCATTTTATCTTCAAGTGCCTGATCAGGATTTTGCATAATTTCTTTTGCCCGCCTGATTGCTTCATCTCTTGAAATTCCTTTTGCTTCATAGATTAATGCAAGTTCTTCTGTTTCAAGCTCTGGCATCAACTTAATTTCTTCAGCTTCCATTGCTTTTTCATGTTCGTAAACTTCTTTTTCACTAATCGCAGCAAGATATCCTGATGAGCCCATTGAAAGTGCATCAGCAATCATTCCTGCAATTCCGGAAATCAATATGATGTGCGGTTGAGCCGAAGCTCCAATCACTCCTGCAATTAATCCGAAGTTTGCAGTTAATCCATCATTAAAACCATAAACAATATTTCTTAACAAACCACCTGATTCTGCAGTATGCCATGGTTCTGATTGTTCGCCCGAAGAAGTCATTAATGATTGTGCGTGCGAAGCAGAATCTTTTGCCAATCTCAGGGCAATGTCTTTGGTTTGAGTTGAATCAGAATTTTTATATAAACTTAAATATGATTTAACCTCTGATGATTCCTCCATCAACATCATTTTGTTCAGAAGTGAAGGTCCATATTTTTTACTCAATTTACTCAGCAATCTTGCTTTAATAGTTGGTTTAAGTTCGCCGACAGAGATGGAATTTTTATTCAGATGGTCTACCCAAACATTAACATGTTTCTCCTCGATTGAGGACAGCTTTTCATAAAGCAATTTCTTTTTTTCATCTTTAACAATTTCGGCGAGTGTTTTGTAAAGAAATGCTGCATCAACTTCTTCCTGAAGTCTTTTCTTCCAGATATTTTTTGTTTTACTGTCTATCATAGATTACTGTCTTTTAGTTAGTTACTAATCTCCATATTTGAGTTACAAAAAAAGTTATAGTCAATCCCATCGCTATTGGGAGAAATGTGGAAACTAAAGTCCATTTCCAGCTTCTTGTTTCTTTGTAAATTGTAAATATAGTCGTCGAACAAGGATTATGAAGTAAACTGAAAAGCATAAGATTAATTCCTGTAAGAATAGTCCAACCGCCCGCTTGTAAAATTGCAGCAACATCAGCAGAAGATTCAAGTTCAAACATAACTCCGCTGCCTGCACCAACTCCCTGAATACCAAGATTGGCAACAGTTAACATTAGAATTGTCGGGATAACAATTTCATTAGCTGGTATTGCAATTATGTAGGCAAGAAATATCACACCGTTCAAACCAAATACAAATGCTATCGGATTAACATACTGTATAAAATGATTTGCAAGAGATACTCCATCAATAGTAACATTTGCCACTAACCAAATCAACATTCCGGCTGGTACTGAAAAAACGACTGCACGCCATAGTACAAAAATTGTTCTGTCAATCAAAGAAGTATAAAGAGTTTGAAGAACTCTGGGTGGTCTGTAAGGCGGAAGTTCCAGACTAAATGCAGAAGCTTCTCCTTTAAGTAAACTTCTGGAAAGAAACCAGGAAACAAGTAAGCTAAAAATAATTCCGAGTACTGCAATGAAAACAACTGCAGCCGCTGATACTATTCCAGCAAGATAAGCCGGAACAGCGCTTCCGATAAAAACAGTTGCTATAAGAATTTGTGTTGGCCATCTTCCGTTGCACAGTGAGAAATTATTTGTAATTATTGCAATCAATCTTTCGCGCGGTGAATCAATCACCCTTGTTGCAATTACACCTGCAGCATTACAACCAAATCCCATTGCCATAGTCAAAGCCTGCCTGCCGTGTGCACCAACTTTTTTGTAAAGAGGATCCATATTGAAAGCTACTCTTGGCAGATACCCAAAATCTTCAAGCAAAGTGTATAATGGGAAAAATATTGCCATCGGTGGAAGCATAACACTTACAACCCAAGCCATTGAAAGATAAGCACCGTCAATTAAAACTCCACTCAGCCACCAGGGAAAACCTATGTTTGCAGCAAATGATCTTAAAACTGGATGAATTGTATCAACCAATAAGTTCGACAGAAGCCCTGAAGGATAATTTGAACCTTGAATTGTTAACCAGAAAACTACCCCAAGCATTATGAACATTAGAGGAAAGCCGAGATATTTACTTGTAAGAATTTTATCTAAAGTTCTGTCGAAGCTGAATGCAATTTCTTTGTCGGGATATTTAACTGCTTTTTTTGCTATCTCAGCAGCATTCTCATAAATATTTTCCATAAGTATATCGTGAAGATTTTCACCCAGTTCCCAACGAAACTTATTTGCTTCGCTTATTATTTTTTCTCTTTGATCTAAAATTTTTTCCATTTTTATCTTTCCGGTATTTTCAAAATTATTATAATTAGCCAACTGGCTTAAGTTACATTAAGCCTCCTGAAGTTCAACTATTTTCTGCACATTTAAATTACCAAGCTCACCATTTCTGATAGCATTTATTATATTCTGATCGCCCTCAAGTAATCTAAGGGCTACCCATCGGGTGTTTGGAAGATTCGGAAACTCCTGCTGAATTTCTTTGCTTAACTTGTCAATAGCTTCATTCAGTTCTTTAGATCTACTTTTTATACGATATGGTTTACAAACATAAGCACCGGTAGCAACCTCATAGATGTATTTTAATAACTCATTCATTCCTTCGCCTTGTCTGGCTGCAGTTGGAACAACAGGCACACCAAGTTCTTTTGAAAGTGTACGGGCATCAACTTCAATTTTATTTCTTCGTGCTTCATCCATCAGGTTCAAGCAAATCACTACGCGATCTGTTATTTCAAGAATCTGAAGAACAAGATTAAGGTTTCTTTCGACGCGGGTTGCATCAATTACAATTACTGTTACATCCGGCTGACCGAACAGAATAAAATCTCTTGCTACTTCCTCATCAACGCTTGTTGAAAGAAGCGAATATGTCCCGGGTAAATCAACAAGCTTGAATTTTTTACCATTGTACTCAAACCCACCTTCAGCTCTCGTAACAGTTTTACCAGGCCAATTGCCTGTATGCTGCTTTAATCCTGTAAGATAATTAAATACTGTACTCTTGCCTGTGTTTGGATTTCCTGCAAGAGCTACAACATAATCAAAGCTGCTCATATCAATTCCAAGTTTTTTAAGATTGGAAAGATTATGAGCCGGACAATTAACACAATTATCATTAATCATATTCAATTCTTCTCCTCTTCTTTCACAAGATATATTTTATCTGCCTGATCTTTCCTGAGTGCAATTGTAGCTCCTCTGACACGATATGCAACCGGATCTCCTGAAATACTTTCAAGCTCAGCTTCTATTTCAGTTCCAGGTACAATGCCTAAATCCATAAGTCTTCTTCTCTGCTGACCTCTTAGTGATTTTGCAATTCCCAATACAACTCCTTTCTCTCCAACTTTCAGATGAGAAAGAGTTTTTAGTTTTCCTTCAACAGGTTTTTCAAATTTTATTGGTCCGATGGTAATGCTTTTTGCAATCAGCGGTGATAGAATACATTCCTCACCATTTGCTTCAAATTTTACTCTTCTGTCATTTACTTCTATCATTCGTATCTGCATTCCCGGATACAATCCTTCCGCAAGAATCTGACTGTATATTGCGTGGGGTTCATCTTCGATATGAATGATAGTTGCAATTTCACCGGGTTTCATTTCTGTAAGGTGTTTGCCGGCTTTTTCAGGAAGTTCCCCCTCGGCAGTAGGTATCGGATCACCGTGTGGATCAAATACAGGATTGCCTATTTGTGCAGCCAATTTTTCTGTTTCTTCTACTGATAATTTATGCTCGATTTCTTCGGCAGCTTTATGCCAATCTTTTTCAGTCATACTGGTTTCGTCGGCAAGAAATTTTTCCCACAAGCGATGAACACGAATAACTCTAAGAGCATAAGATTTTCCTTCTGAGGTTAATGTGAGATAATCTCTGTCAACTTGTATCAATCCCATATTCTGAAGCTTAGCTACAATACCGGCAGCAGCATCTGCAGAGATGTTAAGATTTCCTGCTATGCTGTTTAATGTGCAGTTGATCTTGTTATATTCGCAGTTGTAAATGAATTTCAAAGCATCTTCAAGAAGTGTTTTCTGATTTGCATTTTTATTCTTTAAAAGAAGTGAAATAATTCCGCTTTCTGGTTTAACCAGAACAAAAACTAATATTAAAATTGCAAAACCTAAAAGTAAAAGTGTTAGTGGTTCATTCATCTTTTAATGCTCCTTTTGGACAAAGATATTTGAAGCAATTTTATTACTAAGACTAACTTCGTTTGAATTGGTCTTGATTAAAACAGAACCATCAAATTCGAGTTTTTCTTTTACTAAGATTTTCTGACCAATTCTTAATCCCTGTTTTGAAGCATATAAAAGTAACTCGCTCTTAAAATCACTTATACGCGCAATAATTCCTCTATCATTTTTACTGAGCTCTGATAATGCTGTTACGGGTTTATGCTTTGGAAGCGAGCCAGATTTATCGGGAATCGGATACCCGTGAGGATCAAACTTCGGATAGTTCAGAAATTCTTCAAGTTTATCAACCAATTCGTCAGACGAAGAATGTTCCAGTTTTTCAGCTTCGTCATGAATTTTTTCCCACGGCATATTTAAAGTTTCGTAGAGAAAGGTTTCCCATAACCGATGTTTTCTTATCATATTGACTGCATACTTTTCACCTTTTGCTGTAAGCTTTATACCCTTGTACTTTTTATATTGAACAAAACCATCGTTTGCAAGTTTTTTAAGCATATCAGTTACAGCCGCGGGAGATATTTCAAGATTTTCCGCTATAAGATTTGGTTTGATTTCACCTGCTTCATCCCGAAGCTTGTAAATTGCACTTAAGTAATCTTCTTTTGAAATATTTTTCATTTAAGTTTAACTTATTTAATATTTAAGCTGGCTTAAATTTATAATAAAGCATATTAAAAGGCAAAGATAATTCTTTGCCCTTGTTTAATTTAATTTTTTCAAATATTCATCAAGTTCATATATGGAAGGGATGTGCCTGACATTTGGATATTTCTTCAGTAATTGATTAGAATTTTCAGCCAGAGCTTGTCCGCCAACAAGAATCTTTATTGTTGGAAAGAGTTTTGTAAGATTATCAACCACCTCAAGAAATCTCGCAAGGTTAAGATAAAGACTCCAGGATAAAGCAATTATTTCAGGGTCAGACTGCTTGACAAATTTAAGAAGCTCTTTTAAAGGAACTGAAGCACCAAGATAATATGTTTTCCAGCCGTTGACTTCAAAAATATGAGCAACCATTTTTGCTCCTATTTCATGAAATTCTTTATCGATACAGGTAACTACAGCTTTATTTTTGCTGCTGACAGGTGAGGATGGCGCATATTTGCTTATAAGGGCTTCAACTATCTGAGTTGCCATGTGTTCTTCAGGAATAGATATTTCATTATGATCCCAGAGTTTTCCAATCCTGTAAAGAGCTTTCTGAAAAAGCTCTACATAAATCTCTTTTAGATCAACTCCTTCATCAAGTAAAATCTTTACTATTTCTGAACATTTTTCCTTATTCCCTTCAACAAGATTGTTGTAAAAATCCAAAAAGTAAGATTGTTTTATTTGTGACATTGTTCTCAAAAGTTTGTTAATACTAAAATGCATTAAATAAATGTAATTTCAGAGAGAAAAGTTCCAAAGTCGCAACCAAACATTTTGTAATTATTAAATAATTACGACTCAATCCCTTTTCTCGAAGTAATTCCTTTTGCGTAGTAATGTTTGATTTCTTTCATCTCGGTAACCAAATCAGCCATATCAATCAGAACCTCCGGACAATATCTTCCTGTAAGTATCAATTCTACATTTGACGGTTTACTATTTATGAAGTCAATTAATTGCTCTACTGTCAGAAGCTTGAAGTAAACTGAAACAAGTGCTTCATCCAGAATAATTATATCATAGTCATTATTCATCATTATATTTTTAACTCGGCTTAATCCTTCCGCAGCTTTTTTGATTTCTGCTTCATCAGGTAATTTTCGCTTATAGACAAAATCATCGCCACAAAACTGTTCAATTGTAATAAATTCACTTAATAATTTCAGACTGTTCAATTCAGAGTAAGGATATTCTTTCATAAACTGAGCAATATAAGTTTTGAGCCCTGCACCAGCGGCACGAAGAGCTTGTCCTAAAGCAGCGGTGGTTTTACCTTTTCCATTACCAGTGTAAATTTGAATAAATCCTTTTGATAATTTTGACATTAAAGCGGATCTCCGTATTCTTTAATGAATCTAACTTTTTCGTCAGGAGTAACAGCAACATCCCAGTAATGGCTAAACATACAGCCAGCCAAACAATCACCCCAACCAAGAATAAAAGTATAAACTCTGTTGGAGCGCGCATAATTAAATATTATATCATTGCCATCACCTATCAGCCCATCAGGTGCAGCATCAATTACGCCGTCAATCTTTTTAAATAAATTTTTCAGTGCTATTAAATTAAGTGGCTTTGGCGAAATCAGTGTATGATAGTTACTAAATAACCATCTTTCGCCAAGCTGCAAATCATAGGTTAACATAAGTTGATCAATTTCTTGTTTTCCAGTTAGTCTTTGTCCATTTCTCCATGCATTTGTCCATTCCTTTGTTGTATCTACTACTAAGACTAATCTGGTTAAACTCGGATTTTCACGAGCGTGAATTTTATAATGTTCAGTAATAATATTTAGCGGACGATAATTCTTTAAATTGTAAATACAGATGAGCCCCCGATACATTTCTTCTACTACATTTTCATTAATTTCAACGATATTATTACGGGCAAATGTATCGGCTAACATATTTCTGAAAGCAAGAATTGTTGCATCAAGTTTGTAAAGAGTTTTTATTGTATCAGGAATTCTACTATCGCGGCTTGATGATTGCAGATAATCAGATGCCCAATTATGGTATTGAATATTTTCCGATGGTTCACTTAAATCACAGGAATTACAGATGAGAAACAAGGCAATCAGCAAAAGGAGTTTAATTAAATTTTTCATTTTATTACTCCTCTTAATTTATTTAAAGTTCATTTTCGTTCATAAATCTAAGCAGGGAAATTCTTTTCTTTAATCAATTGATCAATCTGCAGCAAGTGTCTTTTGTTATGTAATCTTATAATCTCAAGAACATCAGAAAAATTTTCTTTTATAAGTTTTGAAGCCGGGGATGACATAACATATTTATTAAAATTTATGTTGAATGAAGCAGAAATTAAATTTATTAAATCCTTTTGAATATTGATCAACTTATCAATAACATTCTTATCGTAGAAACTTCTTGCAGGTTTGAATACATCAAAAGTTTTTGTTTTCTTAAGATTTAAAGGATTAACTGCTTTTATAATCAGCTTACCGAAAAATTTATGTTTAACTATTTCATCTGAATCAATACAGCTGATTTGCTTTTCAGCAAACTGTCTTTCCATTTCATTAAAATAAAGTTTGTTTGTTACAGCAAGATGTTCAATACATTCAGCAACACTCCATACATCAGAGTCTGGCTTCCAATTAATCTGGTCATCTGATAATGAATAGAGCTTTTTAATTTCATTAACAAAAGACTCAGAATCAGATATAAATTTTTCTTTTAGTTCTTTTATTGTTTGTTTCATAATGCTCACGAACCGCTGACAGTAAAAGTTTTTCCGATATCATCAATAGCCAAACTAATTGAATAGTTTTTTGATGACTCTTTCAGCCAGGTTAAGGGTTCATTAATTGGTTCAGTACCTTGTTTAAAAGTTTTTGTGTGAATGGGAATAAAGTGTTTTGCTTTCAGATGTTCTGAAGCCATTATAAGTGCTTCTTCAGGATTGCAATGATTTTTTCGCCACGGCCGATAAGCTCCAATTGGCATAATGGCTGCTTCAACGGTGGCTTCCACATCTTTGAATTTTTCTGTCATTGCAGTATCACCACCAAATAAAATATTCTTACCCTTATATGAAATCAGATAAGCATTGTAACTTCGTCCGTTTTCAAAAAATCCTTTTGAACGATCGCGTTCCCAAGGATATCTCCATCCAAAATGCTGAACTTCGAAAGCTTTGAATTGTATATCTCTGATATTTATTTCCTCATTCCAATCTAATTCCTTAAGTGATTTCCATTTAAGATCCTCAATTACATCTTTTGTGTTATATGCCGTTAAACAATCAATCTCATTAGGATATTTGTTCGTAATATCAAGCAAAGTCTGATAATCCATATGATCCATATGTGCGTGAGAAAGTAAAATGATATCGGGTTGAGGCAATTCTTCTACTGTTAAAGCCGGATGAGTAAAGCGGCTTGGTCCCCAGGTAATTCCAAGGAAATAA
>CALHAB010000053.1 GCA_937934185.1 uncultured Ignavibacterium sp.
TATCAACAGATAAAATCAATTCAATAAAACCACGAAAGGGAAGAGAACTTTTACAAATTTACAGGAAACCTGATGGCAAGAAATCTTGAAATAAAAGTTAAACTCAATTCACATAAGAGAATTAAAAAAATACTTTCTTCAAATAACATTAAGCTTGCTGAAGTCCTGAAGCAGAGAGATATTTATTACAAAGTTCATTCAGGTTTGTTAAAACTAAGAATTGAAAACGAGACTCAGACTTTGATTTACTACAACCGAAATGAAAAATCAAAAAACCGTTGGTCTGATTATTTTCTTCTTGATATTAAAACTCCAAATGCCGAAAAATTTCTGGATAAATTTCTGGAACGAATTATCGAAGTAAAAAAAGTTCGTGAGCTTTATTTATATAATGATACAAGAATTCATCTTGATAAAGTTGATAAACTCGGTTTCTATCTTGAGCTGGAGACACGAGTAATTAAAGGTTTGCGTGATGCAGAAAAGAGATTTAACTACCTTGTAAATCTGCTTGAACTGAACAATTATCCCGAGCTGAGGGATACTTACAAAAATTTGCTGTTAAAGAAAATCAAATGATTCTGTCAAAGAAAAAAATAAAACAGATTGATATTGACTTTCTTCTGAATGAAAAAATTCAGAACGGAAAGCTTAACGAAACTCTTATAGTTGTTCCGACTAACAGAAAAGTCCGCTCACTTAAAAGAGGATTAATTTCACTTTCACCGAATGGAGCAACTGCAAATCTTCACATTCATACTTTATCAACACTGAGCTTAAGTTTATTCAAACTCACAAATGTGGATGAATTTTTTCTACTTGACGATGCAACTGCAGTAGTTCTTCTTAACAAAGCGTTCAACAAAATTAAACCGGCTTATTTTTCAAATTACAAAGATGAAGTTCCGGCCGGAACACTTGATCGGATCAAAAATGTAATTTCTGAATACAAACGAAACGGCGTCTCTCCTGAATTATTACTTGAGCAGGCACAGAATCTTTCTGGCAGCGAAAAAAATAAAGCTACTGATATTGCCAGGATTTATGCTGAATACTTCAGGGAATGTTCGCTGAATAATCTTTTTGAAATCGGCGATGTTTATAAATTCCTTAATGAGTTACCAGATAAGGATTTTGCTAAAGCTTTTGATGAATTATTCAGTGAAGTGAATTTTGTCCTGATAAATGGTTTTGATGAGTTTAGTAATCCTGAAATTGATCTGCTTGACAGGATTTCAGGATTGCGTGATGAGTTTTACATTCAGTTTGATTATTACAAACATAATCCTGCATTGTTCAGCCATCTGGATGATTGCTTCACGAAATTTGAAAAGAAAGGATTTCAGGAAATAAGTGATTTGTCTGAATCTCAGAACTTTTATTTCCATTCTATTATTCGGGAAAAATTATTTGATTATCAGAAACAAAAACCGCAGTCATTAAAAGAAAAAATTTATGTTGCAAATCCTGCAACACCTGAGAAGGAAATTGAATTCATTGCAAAAGAAATTAAACGCTTATTGGTTGAAGAGAATATTCCGCCTGAAAAAATTTGTGTTGCATTCAATTTAATATCAGAACATTCAAAAACTATCAGAGATGTTTTTACCGAGTACGGATTACCTTTTAATCTCACTGACAGATTTGCTCTCAGCGAATCTCAGCCAATTATTGCCTTGATAAATCTTCTTGAAATCATTGAGAATAATTATTACTATAAAAATATTTTCAGAACATTAAGCGGAAGATGGATCGAACTTGATGGAATTGATTTATCAAATCTTCTTCAGGTTGCTTCAAATCTGAAAATTGTTGCCGGATATAATAACTGGATTGAAAGTATTGATAATGTTCTTGAAGAAATAAAAAATCTTAATGAAGATGATGAAAGGAATTTTCTTCCTGAGGAAAATTATCAAAAGGCGAAAGAAGACATAATCGCAATTGCCGGAATATTGAATCCATTTAAACTAAAATTAACTGTTGATGAATTCAGTAATGAACTTAATAATCTGATTGTAAGACTTCATCTCATTCCCAAAGCAATTAATGATCACAAAGACTATGCTGAGAAAAATGTAAGAGCAATTACTGCTTTTGTTCAAACGCTTAATAATCTTTTTGAGCTGATGAAAATTGAACTAGGTGAAAAATCCAAACACAGTCTTTCTTTCTATCTGAGAAATATCAAAACTGCGCTTCAGTTTGCACGGTATAATCTGCGCGAGAAAATTGATTCGGGAATTCTTATTACATCAATTAATGAAATCAGAGGACTGAATTTTGATTATCTTTTTATTGGTGGAATGACTGACGGTGAATTTCCGACAAGATATCAACCGGAAATATTTCTCAGCGGCTCATTCAGAAAAGAAGAATACAAGCATATTCTTGAAGAGCGGTATCATTTTTATCAGGCATTGTGTACTGTTCGAAAAGTTTTGTATATAACTTATCCTAAGACAGACGAGAAAAAACAATTCACTCCTTCAACTTTTATAAGAGATTTAAAGAATGTTGTTAACACTTTTGAAATTGATGCCGCAAAATATGACAGTTTAATTGCCTCTGAGAGAGAACTTCTAAGCTCTATTAAAAAGGATGAAATAAATTCAGAGGAAGTAAATAAAAAATTAACATCGGCAGGATTTGAACCAGAGAAAATTCTTGAGGATATAAATATTGACGAGCAGAGAATTCAAAATCCATTTGATGAAAATCCATACAATGGTTATTTGTCAATGGAGTTAAATGAAGAGTCACTTGAAAAACTAAAAACGCTATCAGAAAGAACTTATTCTGCAACACAGCTTGAGGAATATGCAAAATGTCCGTTCCAATATTTTCTTCGAAGAATATTATTTGTAGAGACCATTGAAGAGCCAACAGAGGAAATTGAAGCATTTGAACTTGGAAGTATTATTCACTCAATTCTATACACATTTTATAAAACTCTCAAAGAGCAAAAAAGAAAAATTGAAAACTGCAGTGATGAAGAGTTTGCTGAATTTGTTCAACTTATTTTCTCAATCGCAAAGAAAAAAACTGAACATATTAATTTTTCTTCACCGTATTCTTTCTTCGAATATGAAAAAATATTTGGTATAAACGGAAACATACAACATTCTATTCTGTACAAATTTCTTGAAGAAGAAAGAAGAGACAAGGAAGGATTTAAGCCGGAATTTTTTGAAATAGCATTCGGAAGAAAAATCAATTCATCCGTTGAAGTAAAACTTAATGATATTAATTTCAGAGGAAAGATAGACAGAATAGATGTAAATGATGAAAAAAATTTGTTCAAAGTAATTGATTACAAACTTGGCGGAAGAAAACCATCAAAAGAAGATTTGAGTCTCGGTATATCATTGCAATTACCTTTGTATCTTTACGCATCCAGAGTCTTGCTAAAAGCGGAATTTGGAAGAGAACATACTCCTGCTGCTGCTGAAATTTATTCGCTCAAAATATTCAGAGAAGAATTCGGAAGAAAAATTGTTCACAACCTTTCAGCAAGAAATCTTTCAGAGGAAGATTATATAAAAGCATCTGAAGAATTAATAAAAATATTTGAAGAAGCTGTTCCAAGGTATATTGATAATATCAGAAGAGGTAAATTTAATTTATCGCAACTGGAAAAACGGGAAGAGAAAGTTTGTGGCTTCTGTGAGTTCAGTTCCGTTTGCAGAATCAGAGAGGTTGGTTGAAAATTGAACCAAATTTTTAGTTTGTAATTAAAACTTTAAGTCTTAGTTTTGAATTGAATTCTTTTAAGGAGTAATAATGAAGTTTCTCATATCTTTCTTTTTGTTGATTATAAATGTCTTGGTTTATTCACAGGATTCAGAACACCATTGTGCAATTTCCAAAATTGAGAGATTCAAAAGTCTCAATAAAATTACTCAGATAAATTATCCGGGTGATTCAAAAATTGATGTTAAGTATTATAAGCTCGATTTGAAAATTACATACTCGCCTAATTATCTGAGAGGAATTGTTACAGTAAAAGCAAAAACTGATACAACTTCGCTCAGCTCATTTTATCTTGATTTAGTTAATGTTTTAACTGTTGATTCGGTTACACTGAATAATCAGTCAGTATCCTTCTTTCACTCATCCAATAAACTTAACATTCAGCTTGACAGAGTTTACAATCAAGGAGAGGAATTTTCTGCAATGATCTATTACAGAGGCGTTCCACCTTCAACCGGATTGGGAAGCTTCGTATTTGGATCTCATAATGGTCAACCTGCCATTTGGACATTGAGCGAACCTTATGGTGCAAAAGATTGGTGGCCTTGTAAAGATACACCAGCCGATAAAGCAGATTCAGCAGATATCTGGATAACTGTCAGTACTAATTTGATCCCTGTTTCCAATGGCAATCTTGTGGATGTAATTCTCAATGGTGATGGTACTCATACTTATAAGTGGAAAGTCAGCTATCCAATTGCTCAATACCTTATCTCTTTAGCCATTGCAAATTACACTGAGTATAAAATTTATTTTAATTATTCAGCAAACGATTCGTTGCCTGTTGTTAATTACATTTATCCTGAATCATTTTCTCAGGTTAAACCACAAGTTGATAAAACACCGACTATGCTTTCTGTTTTTTCAGAAAGATTCGGACCATATCCTTTTTTGAATGAAAAATATGGACATGCTCAGTTCGGCTGGGGAGGGGCAATGGAGCATCAAACGATTTCTTCTATGGGTGCCTGGTCGGATGGAATTATTGCGCACGAACTTGCTCATCAGTGGTATGGAGATCTTATCACCTGCAAGGATTGGCATCATATCTGGCTGAATGAAGGGTTTGCAACTTATTCTGAAGCCCTGTTTATTGAGGCGACACAAGGAATCGCTGCATACAATACTTCAATCAATAACAGAATGAATTCTGCGAAGAATGCGGTGGGAACAATCTATGTTCAGAACATATCAGATGTCTGGGAAATTTTTAACTCCGCAAGATCTTACGCAAAAGGTGCAGTAGTGCTGCATATGTTGAGAGGGATTGTAGGTGACAGTACTTTTTTTAATATTTTAAGAACATATTCTTATCATCCAACAGTTGCTTATGGTGTTGCAGTTACGGAGGATTTTCAGGCGATCGCTGAAAGTGTTTCAGGTATGGATTTGGATTATTTCTTTCAGCAGTGGATCTATGGTGAGAATTATCCAAGATACAATGTTAACTGGAGCAAAACACAGTTGAATGATTCGTTGTGGAATTTAAGATTAAATATCAGCCAGTTAACAAACACCAATCCTGTTTTTTTCACAATGCCGATTCAGATTAAGGTAACAAGAGTTGGATTTGCTGACACTTTGATAACAGTATTCAACAATCAGCAGAATCAGGAGTTCAATATTCCTATTCCGGGTCAAATTAATTCAATGGCATTTGATCCGAATAATTACATTTTGAAAAATGTTAATGTTACAGTTGATGTTGATGATGGTATTGAGATGCCAATACAGTTTGTGCTTGAGCAAAATTATCCTAATCCCTTTAATCCCTCCACCAAAATTCGTTATGTCATTCCGAACGAAGTGAGGAATCTTACAACCCTAAAAATTTATGATGTTCTTGGGAATGAAGTTGCTACATTGGTAAATGATTACAGAGAAGCAGGAAGTTATGAAATAGAGTTTGATGCATCTGCATTAACAAGCGGAGTTTATTTTTATAAACTCACAAGTGGAAAATTTTCTGATGTAAAGAAGATGATATTGATTAGGTAACCATTAAAAAATGAAGGCGGGCTAAATACCCGCCTTCATTGAAATATCATTTAAATTTTTTGATACAAACCAATCGTATTTCCATCCGGATCGGTGAATAAAGCATACCAACCCATTGCGGGAATTGTTGTTTTATTTCGTTTAACTGCTCCACCATTCGATTTAACTTTTTCAAGAACAGAGAGTATATCAGGTATGTTAACATGGAAAACTGTTGTATCGCCAATTGAAACTTTATCAA
The DNA here is from genome assembly GCA_937934185.1 of uncultured Ignavibacterium sp. Classification (GTDB taxonomy): domain Bacteria; phylum Bacteroidota; class Ignavibacteria; order Ignavibacteriales; family Ignavibacteriaceae; genus Ignavibacterium. The sequence continues at coordinate 5,993 of CALHAB010000053.1, forward strand.
CTTGTCTCAGACCAACCATAATACCTTTGTGATTATTAAAAAGTAAATAACCATTTCCGAAAGGTTTAAAATCCCATCCGAAAACATTATGATAAAAATCTTTTGATCGCTCAAGATCAGTAGCTGGTATTTCAACATGTCCGATTAATGGTTCAGCCATAGAAATTTTCCTTTCATTTATTTAATTACACACTCAAATTAAATTCAGAAAAAGAATTTTCAAAAATTGAAATATTTTGGCCATAAGGTATAAATTAAAAAGGTTTGTATAGTTGAATTTTGATTTTTAAGTTACATAGAGGTTAGTCCAAAATTAATATCAATCTGATTCTTCCAAATGCTAAGGAAAGCAGTTTTACTTTTTTTAATTCTACCATTTACCATAATAGCTCAAAATATTGAGTTCAGGAATTATACTGTTCGGGATGGTCTTTCCAATAATAAAGTCAATTGTCTTATTCAGGATCGTCAGGGTTTTCTTTGGTTTGGCTGCGAAGACGGTTTGAACAGATTTGATGGCTATGAATTTAAAGTCTTCAGGTCTTCTGATAGAAAGAATAGTATATCTTCAAAAGATATCTGGAGTCTATACGAAGACAGAGAAGGGAATATCTGGATTGGAACTAAAAGCGGAGATATCAGCAAACTAAACTTTGAGACAAAAAAATTTTCTCATTGGAAAATTCAGGAAGTACGGCTTAATGACAACTCTGTAACAGCAATTTATGTTGATAGGAAAAACTTTGTATGGGTAGGAACTTATCAGCAGGGTTTATTTAAATTTGATTCTACGGGTAAAAATTTGGACCATTGGGATTATAATCCGGAGAGTGAAATAGGGCTCAGTAATAATTTTATTACTTCAATTGTTGAAGACCGCTTTGGTAAAATATGGGTTAGTACTTACTTCGGACTTAATGAATTTGATCCCTTATCGCCGGAAAAAGGATTTAATAAATATATTTCATCCGATAAATCAATAAATAATAATCTTATCTGGGAAATCAGATCTTCCATTGATTCAAATAATATCTGGATTTGTGGCGCTTCTGGTTTAAGTTCCATTGATATACAGTCTAAAAAAATAAATCATATAAATATTCCGCCTGAGCCATCAATACAGTTTTCATCAAGTGTAGGTGATGTGATTGAGACAATTGAAAACAAAAGAAGAATAATTTATGCCGGTACTTATGGAGGTTTGGTAAGAATAGATTTAGAATCAGGATTAACGGAAAGATTTACTTATAATTCAGAGAATGTTAATGGAATAATAAGCAACCAGATTAATCAAATGATTATTGATAAATCAGGCGTAATCTGGTTAGCTACTGAAAACGGTGTAAGTTCATTATCACTCAGATATAATTTCTTTTCCCCGTTAGTAAGTAAAGTTTTTACAAATCAAAAAGTATTCAATTCAGAGGTTAAAGCAATATCAAGAGATGATGATGAGAATATTCTTATAGGTACTTCCAAAGGATTGTACAGATTAAATCTTAAGAATTTTGCAGAAGCTGAAATACCAAATACTGCAAATTTAAATATCTGGTCGTTGCTAAAAGATCAAAATGATATCTGGATAGGAACTTATGGTCAGGGTTTATTCAGATTCAATCTTAAAACCAATATGATTCGAAAAATAAAAATCGAATATCCATTGTTTCAGACACAATCCTATAACTTTATTAAATCTCTTACTGATGATGGTAAAGGAAATATATATATTGGAACCTGGGGTGGTGGTGTTGTAAGAATAAACAAGCAAACTGAGCAAATGCAGTTTTGGCGAAGTAATAAAAATATTGAGGGAAGTATAAGTCATAACGATGTATGGTCAATTCTTATTGATAAAATTGGACGAATATGGATTGCTACAAACGGCGGTGGACTTAACTTATTTGATCCCGTTAAGAATAAATTTTATACGATCACTTCAGGGAAAATAAAAGGTCAATTGAAAAGTAACTCAATTCTAAGTATTCACCTGGCAAATGAATCTTCCGATGATTTGAATGGCAGTACAGTTATTTGGATTTGTCACGATTATGGTCTGACTAAATTAAAACTAAAAAATAAAAGAGAATTTAGTGATGTTGCTGACCTGATAGTCTCTTCAAAGAATTATGATTCTAACGATGGCTTACAATCCGAAGTAGTTAAATCTTTAATAGAGGGAGAAAATGAAAATTTATGGGTCTCCACAAGTAATGGAATTTTTATTTATGATAAAAAATCAGATAAGTTCAATCCTATTCCATTTTATCTTGAATTAAGACCCACGGATTATAGTTCCGGATCGTCCTTTAATCTTAATAATAAATTCTTTCTTTTTGGCTCTAACGAGGGTTTAAAGATTTTTTCTCCTTCAGATATTCTATCATCTGATTACAAACCTGAAATAATCATCTCCGATTTTCAGATTTTTAACAATTCAGTTTATGACGACCCTGAAAAATATGCGGATTTATTTTCATCAGGCGAGATAGTTTTACCATACAGTCAGAATGTTTTTTCATTTACATTTTCGTCAACGGATTATAACAATCCTGCATCGATAAAATATGCATATATGATGAAAGGATTTGATAAGGATTGGATTTATTCTGATTCAAGAAGGTTCGTAACTTATACTAACTTAAATCCGGGCGATTATGAATTTCTTGTAAAGGCAACCAACAGCGATGGTGTATGGAATAATAATCCTGCATCAGTAAAAATAAAGATTAATCCTCCCTGGTGGCGAACTTTCTGGGCTTATGCAGGATTTATAATAGTCTTCGTTGCAGGTATAATTCTGATAAGGCGATTAGAGTTAAATAAAGCTAAACTATTGAACAATCTAAGAATGAAAGAATTCGAAGCTGAAAAACTTCGCGAAGTTGAAGCAATGAAATCAAGATTCTTTGCAAACATCTCACACGAATTAAGAACTCCATTGATGTTGATTAAAGGACCAATTGAAGAGTTATTGAACAAAGATTCAGGTGCAAATGTTCAGGAACTTGCAGAGTTGGCATCAAGGAACAGTGAAAAATTAAAAACTTTAATTGATCAATTACTCGAACTTACACAACTTGAATCAGCAAAAATTTCTGTGAAAGCTTCTTCGGGTAACATAGTAGAATTTTCAAAAAATATTTTTAACTCGTTCAAATCTTTTGCTGCTAATAAGGATATAACTTTAAAGTTTGATACTGAGCAAGAAGAAATAACTGCATGTTTTGACAGAGACATCTTGGAAAAAGTACTGAATAATCTGTTCTCAAATGCATTCAAGTTCACTCCTGAAAAAGGAATTATTGGATTAAGAATCTTCAAAGGCAGTAATGAACTCGGTGAAACAGTAAATCTTGCTGTGTATGATACGGGAATTGGTATTGATGAAAAAAATATTGATAAAATTTTTGACAGATTTTATCAGGCAACTGACAGCCAAAAAAAGAATTATTCCGGATTTGGAATTGGTCTCTCGCTGATAAAGGAATTTATTGATCTGCACAAATGGAAAATTGAAGTTAAAAGCAGAAAAGGTCAGGGAAGTGAATTCACCATTACTATCCCGCTGTATGAATATCTTGATGATACAGAAAAATCAAAAGCAGAATTAGCGGATGTTATCAAACAATCAGAACATCAAGAGTCAATAGTCACGGAATTTAATTCAGAATCAACTTCTGATGTTAATAATGACAGACCAACACTAATGATAGTTGAAGATTCGGAAGATGTACGATTCTTTCTATCCACAATTTTAAAAAATCAATATAACCTGATTCTTGCTAAGAACGGCGTTGACGCACTTGAAAAATCAGTGGAAGATTTGCCGGATTTAATCATAAGTGATATTATGATGCCTGAAATGGACGGACTGGAGTTTTGTAAAAGAATCAAATCCGATTGGAAAACCAGTCATATCCCGGTAATACTTTTAACTGCGCGAATAACAGTTGATAATAAAGTCGAAGGTCTCGAATATGGTGCTGATGATTACATTACCAAACCTTTTAACTCCAGAGAACTGACTGCAAGAATTCGGAATCTTCTTGAGCAGCGAAAAAAACTGAAAGAAATATTCAGCTCAACTGTTGAAATAAAACCCGAGCAGTTTAAATTGTCTCCGGAAGAGAATGAGTTTGTTCAGAATGCTATTAAGGTTGTTGAGGAAAATATTGATAATCCTGATTTTGATACGGAAAAATTTGCTGAAAGAATGTTTCTCAGCAGAAGTCAGCTTCACAGAAAATTGATACAGCTTACTAATGAAAGTCCGGGCGAATTTATCAGAACATTACGACTTAAGCATGCAGCAAAACTTTTACTTCAGAAAAATTTTAATATTACCCAAATAGCACTCGAAGTAGGGTTTAACAGTCCATCTCACTTTACAAAAGCATTTAAACAATTCTTTAATTGCACACCCAAAGAATTCATTCAAAAAGAACAATAAAACTTACAAATACTTCTATTATCTGTTTTATTGCAACAAAATCGCTATCATTTGCAACAGGAACAACATTTCACGCTTTGGAAACAAGCTACTTTTACACTGTAAAGTAAATTTAATTTTAATTAACTGACCAACTAACAATCTATCAGGAGCTGAAATGAAGAACTATTTTTCTTTGTTCTTATTCTTATTCGTAAGTTTTTGCGGGATAAATTTCTCCCAATCATCCGGCAATAGTTTTGGTGAGAAAGTCCTTGTGTCATTTCCGTTTTATGATGATGTTGAAGATACCACCACTTCATCATCATATTGGACAAGAGATGCGAGTATCTGGAAAATGCTGGCAGCTAATGCTCACAGCGGATCAAATGTTTGGGGAATGCTTCCCGCTACAGGAACTTATCAATATCTTACGCTGGCAAGTTCAATAAACCTTTCCTCAACTGTCAATCCTTATGTTTCCCTCTGGACAAGAAAAGCCAATGGTGGAACAGGATATATTAAAATTGAAGTTTCATCTAATGGAGGATCAAGTTGGACTGTTGTTCGAGAAGGCAGTTATAACGGTACTCAGTATGTCAGATTTCAGGCTTCTCTTTTAAACTACAGACAAGCCAATGTTCTGTTGCGTATCGGCTGCTATGTTCCGTATGGAAACACTTATTATGTTGATGATATCAGGATTGATGAAGCTCCTGCACCTCAACCAATAACTTTATCGAATCCTACCGAAAACGGTATGAATGTTCACTGGAATCAATCAACTGCATTGGATTTTTACAGATACAGAATTATCATATCAACAAATCAGAATAATGTTAATAATTTTTATATTACTCCATCAACACAAAATCGGGAAGAGACCAGAGTATTTGACATTTTTGTCAAAACTAAATTAGATACAGTCTTAACTGATTTGACTTTTACCAACACTCTATACTATGCAAAAGTGTATGAAGAAGATACTCAGAATTTTGTCAATCAGGGATCAGAAAGAACTGACTTAAGTACTACATTTAATGCTACCGCTGAAGTAGCACCGTTCACACAAACATTCGAAGGAACATATAATTGGGTTGCTGATATTCCCTGGGCAGTCACAACTGATGATGCAGGCGATCCGGGGCACAGCCCAACTCATGCTTTTGAAGATAGTCCTCAGGGAAACTATGCAGCTTACTCTGACAGAAGACTGGTAGGAATGATAAATCTTGCTGCAGTTCAGAGACCTTTGCTTAGGTTTAATCATAAATATGCTTTTGAATCAGGTTCTGATTTCGGTTATGTTGATGTTTCCGCTGATAATGTTAACTGGGTTACACTAAATGCTTACACCGGTAATAATGCAGGCACCTGGGAATCAGATACTTATGATATAGGATTCATTAAACAAACTTCCACTACTGCATATGTTAGATACAGAGTAACATCTAACAGCGCTAATCAACAGGATGGATGGCATCTGGATGATGTTCAGGTATTTAACAATCCTAAAACTATTGCATTCCCATTCTTTGATGATGTTGAGGTTGATACATTCTCAACAAACAGATGGACTGCCGGGGCTTTTGAGTTAAGACTTGCAAATGCTCACAGTGGTGCTCAGGTCTGGGCATTAAAACCATCCGGCGGTTCATACAGCTATATTACACTGGGTGGAGTGATGAATTTATCTGGTGCTGCAAATCCATATATCTCTTTCTGGACAAGAAAAGCTGATGCAGGTACAGGTTCTGTTAGAGTTGAAGCTTCGGGTGATGGAGGTTATTCCTGGACTGTTGTAGGTGAAAATTCCTACTCTGGAAATTATCAGAGATTTCAATATCCTTTATCAAATTTCCGGACTGCTAATTTTATGGTCAGGATTGGTTTCTACACTCCATACGGCAACACATATTATTTAGATGATATTCTGATTGATAATGCACCAACACCGAGATCTCTCGTATTATTAAATCCAACTAATAATGGAATGAAAGTCAGATGGGGAGCTTCAACAGCAACTGATTTCGATCATTACAGAGTAGTGATTTCTACGGATCAAAATGATGTAAATAACTACTACATTTCTGAAACACTACAGAACAGAAAAGAAACCAAAGTCTTCGATATTTTTAATCAAGCTACGATTGAAACCACTCTAACAGATCTTACTTTTATGAACACGATTTACTATGCTAAGATTTATGAACAGGATACACAATTATTGGTTAATCAGGGCTCAGATCGTGCTGATCTTTCAACTTCGTTTAATCTGATAAGTGAAGTTGCTCCTTTCATTCAGACCTTTGAAGGTACTTTTGGCTGGCCTTCTGATCTTCCGTGGGCTGTAACTCAAAATGATTCAAGCGAACCGGGACATAGCGGTACTCACGCACTCGAAGACAGTCCCAATGGAATTTACAGTTCCTATGCAGACAGAAGAATCGTAGTTCAGATGAATACTCTTGCCGTATCAAGACCAACACTTAGATTCAATCACAAATATTCTTTCGAATCAGGAAATGATTTCGGAAATATTGAATACTCTCCTGACGGAGTTACCTGGACAAAATTTGCTGGCTTTACAGGAAATTCACAATCTGTTTGGGAACAAAGAGAGTTTGACTTAGTCAATTTAAGACAATTGAACTCTACATATTTAAGATTTTCTGTAACTTCAAATTCTGCGAATAATCAGGATGGCTGGCACATTGATGATGTAGAGATTTTCAATAACTCACATACTCAGGGAATTCCATTTACTGATGATGTTGAAACTGACTCATTGTCAAATTATGCATGGATTAATGGACAATGGAATATAAAAATTGCTAATGCTCACAGTGGTGCTCAGGTTTGGGCTTTAGAACCTGCAGGTGGAGCTCAATATGCTTACCTTACTCTTCAAGGTTCACTTAATTTAGCAAATGCACCAAAACCATATATATCGCTTTGGACTAAGAAAGCCAATGGTGGTACTGGCTTTATAAAAATTGAAGCTTCAAATAATTTTGGCTCTACCTGGACAACTGTTAAAGAACAATCTTACAGCGGAAACAGCTATACTAATATTGTTGCTTCATTGTCAAATTTCAGTCAGAACAATGTAATATTAAGAATCGGTGCTTACACTCCCTATGGAAATACTTATTTTCTTGATGATATAACAATTGCAGACTCAACGGGATTTATCACTGGTCTTGGAGACGATAACACTTTACCGGTTGAATTTCAGTTAGAACAAAATTACCCGAATCCATTTAATCCTGTAACTACTATCAGATATTCACTTCCGGAAGAAAGTAAAGTATCAGTTAAAGTTTACAATTTACTTGGACAGGAAGTAAATGAACTTGTAAATGATACCAAAGCAGCCGGCAGACACGAAGTTAAATTTGATGCAAGTGGTTTAGCTTCAGGAGTATATCTTTATAAGATCAATGCTGTTGGTAAAACCAATGCAAAGGAATTCACTGTTACTAAAAAATTAATCCTGCTTAAGTAATCTCAAATTTCATGGAGGTTGTTTAAAGCAGCCTCCTCTTTTCTTTAATCCAAATTGAAGTTAACAAATAGTTTTGCAACAAATTCGCCATCATTTGCAACAGGAAGAACAGAAGTGGCTTTCGATTTGGAATATGTTTGTCCTCAAAAAATTTAAGCTAAGGAGTGGGAATAATGAAACTGGTTAAAACAACTATACATTATACGGCTTTAATTGCATTCGCCTTGTCGGTACAGATAAATGCACAATTAAATTTTGTTGTGAATTCTCTTGCTGATGATGAGAATTCATATCCTTATGATAATCCCAATACGCCGCAGGATGAATCAGAAGATGGAATTTGTGCGGATGCTTTGGGCAGATGTACAATCAGAGCAGCAATTGATGAAGCATTCAATATGAATCAAAGTATAAATTTAACTTTTGGTGTAAGCGGTACTATTAATCTTCTTTCATATCTTTTTCTTCCCGATGGCTCTTCAATGAGTGGAAATAATCAGATTACGCTTACTAACCCGGCATTCATATTAGGAATAGAAAACGATTGCACAATTCAGGGGATGAAATTATCAGATGCGATGGTAGCTATAGAAGTTCAAGGCAGCAATAATAAAATTGGTATTCCAACAGGAGATTATAATGAATTTGTTGATTGTCAAACTGCTATTGGGCTTCAGGGTGATAACAATCTGGTAAGTAATAACTTCTTTGGAATTACCTTATCTGGTTCGCTTCAACCTTGCGGCACCGGAATTATTATTTCTGGGAACTACAATTCGATTGGTAAAAATGAAATAAATGCATCAAATATTTTCTGCGGCAGTACGATTGCCGGGATTATTATTATAACCGGTGAAGGAAATATCGTTGAAGGGAATTACATCGGGACGAATATTGATCAACAAACCGGTTTAGGCAATGTAATCGGAGTGATGATTTCCAGTGATAATAACCTGATTGGAGGAAGTGGAATTTTTTCAACTAATGTAATTTCAGGTAATCAGATTGCTGTAGCAATTCAGGCTGCGCCTCCTGATACATATGCAGATAATAATCTTATTGTTAATAACATTATAGGTTTGAGCAAGTTTGAAAATGCTGTAATTCCAAATAACAATGGGATAATGATTACAAATGGAGTTACTAACGCCAGAATTTATGATAATATCATCGCAGGTAATACGGCCGTTGGAATTGGAATCTTTGGTTACGACACAGACAGCTATACAACGGGACATCGTATCTACAGAAACAGAATAGGTGTTAACAAAAACGATGTTCAATATCCCAATGAGATTGGTATTTCAATTTTGGGCAATGTCGCAGATGTATCAATAGGAGTAAATGAAATCAACGAGTATCACAAAAACATTATTGTTGGCAATACAGATACTGGTTTGGAATTAGAGTCTTTACAAGGATTCTCTCCAAATGGAATTGTTTTCAGAAAAAATATAATCCATTCAAACGGTGTAGTTAATATCTTTATGGACTCACAAGTAAATTTAGGTTTAAGTGCGCCAATAGGTTTAACCTTTAACGGTAACACACTTTCCGGCTCACACCCACTGCCGGGAATGACTATAGACATTTATCGGGCAGACAGGTTTGAATTACCTGCTTCAGCTTATGAATGGCTTGGTTTCACTACAACAAACGCAAATGGCACATTTTCTTTTTTAATTAGTGATCCTTCTGTTCAGGCGGTATCTGTTACGGCAACAAATCCGTTATCAGGTTCAACATCTGCTATTGTTAAATATAGTTTAGTCACAGATGTTGAAGATGAAAAACAAATTCCAACTGAGTTTGCATTAGAACAAAACTATCCAAACCCATTTAATCCTTCTACAAAAATTAAATTCAACATCCCAATTGTAGGGACAGAGCTTGCTCTGTCCGTGCTAAAAGTTTATGACATTCTCGGTAACGAAGTAGCAACTTTAGTTAACGAAGAAAAACCCGCAGGAATTTATGAGGTTGAGTTTAATGCTTCTCAACTTTCATCAGGAATTTATTTCTACAAACTCAGTGCTGGTTCTTTCACAGAAATTAAAAAAATGACCTTAATCAAATAACTTTAACAAAATCTAAGGAGTACTTATGAAATCGTTTCTTAATTTTCTTGCTTTTGTGCTGGTGTTGACAATTCAAATCTTACCTCAAAATATTGATGCCAAACTTGGCAGCGGCGGTACCTTTAGTGTTCTTAGTTCCAGTAATTCGTCTATACTTAGTATTAGCGAAACTAATAATAACCTTAATCTGACAAATTTAAATATAGCTAGTACAATAGGTTCCAATGCTGGTATTATTTATAAAAACGGATTGAGAATTTTCCACACATTTGGAAATAATAATTTATTCCTTGGTTATAACGCAGGTAACTTTACATTGTCCAACTCTTCAAATGGAAATGTTGGTGTTGGTACAGGCACTTTAGCCGGATTAACAACCGGATTTGAAAATACGGCGGTCGGTAATGTTGCTCTTAATTCTGTAACTTCAGGGAAATATAATTCTGCTTTTGGTTCATTTGCACTTCAGCCGAATACTACTGGAGATTATAACTCTGCTTTTGGATATGCCTCACTACGTAGCAATACAGTTGGTAATGATAATGCTGCATTTGGTATGGCTGCTTTATATTCAAACACAACGGGGCATGATAATGCGGCATTTGGTAATTATTCACTCAATCTTAATACAACAGGTTTCTTTAATTCTGCTTTTGGTATGAATGCATTAAGAAAAAATAATGGTGATGAAAATTCAGCATTTGGACAAGCAGCACTATTTGAAAACACAACAGGATATGATAACTCAGCTTTTGGAGTCACTGCATTATCACACAATACCACTGGTTTTCAAAACACTGCGGTTGGAGTGAATGCAGGCAGTATAGTTACAACAGGTTCAAATCTGGTTTTGCTTGGGGTTAATTCCAATCCTTCATCACCAACAGCGACTAATGAGGTTACACTGGGAAATAATTCTACCCAAACATTAAGATGCAACACAACAACTATTACATCACTATCAGATGCCAGAGATAAAAAGAATATCAAAGATTTATCTCTTGGGTTAAATTTCTTAATGAAAATTCACCCCAGAGAATTTAACTGGGATAGAAGAGAATGGTATGATAACGGTGTTGCAGACGGAACAAAGATGCAGGAAACCCAAACGGCAGGATTTATTGCACAGGAACTTGATCAGGTTCAGACAGAAGCTGCAGCAGAGTGGTTAAACCTTGTGCTGAAAGAAAATCCTGACAGAATTGAAGCTACACCTCACAATCTTTTCCCGGTAGTAGTAAAAGCAATTCAGGATTTAAAGACTGAAAAAGACACTGAGATTGCTTCTTTGAAATCACAAAATGAACAATTAAGAAAAGAAATCAGTGAATTAAAAGAGCTTCAGATGCGTCTTGCCAAACTTGAGCAGATGATGAACAGTGTTGAAGTGAAATTTTCAAGCAACACAGGTGAATAAAATTATCAATCATCTGATAAAGAAAGGCAATTAAATATGAAATTAAAACTATTATTCATCGCTCTGTTGGGATCTGCCGCAACATTGTTTTCTCAGTCTTTGTTATCTATAAGCGCTGGTGCAAGTTTAACGGTATCCATTGGGGCAGATATTTGTGCTGATAGTATTTATGGAACCATTCAAGGAGGCGGTACAATATGCGGCAATCCCAACTCCGTTGAAATACAAACAGGGAAGGAACTTCCCATTGAATTTGCATTAGAGCAAAACTATCCAAATCCGTTCAATCCAACTACAAAAATAAACTGGCAGTCACCTGTCAGCGGATGGCAGACACTCAAAGTATTTGATATACTTGGAAATGAAATATCTCTGCTGGTTAATCAATTTCTTGATGCAGGATATTACAGCACTGAATTTAATGCGTCCTCTCTGACAAGCGGTATTTACATTTATCGTCTGGAGGTTGGAGATAAAATATTTATTAAAAAGATGACATTAATCAGGTAAATGTTCTTTTGTTCTTAGGATCATCTTTGATCCTCCTGTGACAAATGCTGGGAGAGAGAACTTTCTCTCTCAGCACTAATTTTTTATAGTGGAGAAAATATGAAGAAAAATATTTTTATTATTATCAAAATGTTTTATATCCTGAACCTGTTTGCACAAACACCTGCGTGGTTCTGGTCAAATCCTCTACCGCAAGGTAACACTCTGAATTCTGTTTCTTTCATTAATCCGAACAGAGGATTTATTGTTGGAAATTACGGTACACTTCTTAAAACTACAAACGGTGGCAGCAATTGGGAATATCTGCAACCCTATCAACCAAAAAATTTAAACTCAATATACATTGTTAATTCAAATATAGGTTTTGCAGTTGGTGATAGCGGTTTAATAGTTAAAACAACAAATGGCGGTGATAGCTGGATTAGCCAAAATAGTGGAGTTGATACAACTTTAACAGATATTTTCTTCCTTAATGAAAACTACGGTTATGCTGTTGGTTATTGGGGATTAGTATTAAAGACTACAAACGGCGGTATTAGCTGGAGCAGTCAAAGTTTTTATTACAACAACAAAAAAGTTCTGATGCTTGATTCGAACCATGCTTTTATCTGCGGAGATGCAGGAACACTTCTGAGAACTACAAATGCTGGTACAAATTGGTTCAGTGTTTCACTTGGCAATACTGCTGATTTACGGGATATAAAATTTTTAAATAATCAGACAGGTTTTGTTGTTGGTGGATATTTCTCATCCGGGGTAATTTACAGAACTACCGATGGAGGCAGTAATTGGACAAATGTAATCAATACTACCTCTAATGGTTTATTTGGAATATTTTTCAGAGACTCATTAACTGGTTTCGCAACAGGATATTCAGGAACTTTGCTTAAAACAACCGATGGCGGAAACAACTGGACAAACATTTCTTTTAATACTTATAATAATTTGCTTAAAGGCACATTCTTCGATTCTGATAATGGGATTATTATTGGTGAAGGTGGCGTCATTTATAAAACAACTGACGGAGGAAACAGTTGGAACAAGATTACAGTCGGATCTGATCAATTTATTTATTCTTCTTATTTCCTTAATAATTCTTATGGATTGGCGGCCGGTGGAGGCGGAGTGATACTCAAAACAACTAACGGTGGCATAAGCTGGTCTGAGAAGAATGTAAATCTTATTTCAAATCCTGCAATAACAGATATTCACATATTTGATAACAGCAATGCTTATGCAGTGGGTTCATTCGGGTTTCATTTTATAACAACTGATGGTGGCGAAACCTGGAGCGTAAACAGTGGTCTTAATAGCAATACCTTAGCAAGATTAAAGTTTGTAAATGACTCGATTGGCTTCGCTGTTGGTTATTGGGGAACGATAATCAAAACAACTAACGCCGGAATCAATTGGAATTTTTCTAACTCAGGAATATCAAACTCAATCTTATTATTTGATGCAGATTTTCTCGATGCCAGCAAAGGTTTTGTCTGTGGTTCAAACGGAACAATACTTAAAACTACAGATGGAGGTTCATCCTGGTCTAATTTAAACTCCGGAACAACATCATGGATTAGAGGAATAGATTTTTGGGATGAAAACCTTGGTCTGGCAGTCGGAGATAATTATCTTATTCTTAAAACAACCAATGGTGGTGTAAGTTGGGATTCAATATCTGGATTTCAATGGGCATACAGCTATCAAAGTGTTAAATTTGTTACACCACAATATGCTGTGATAGTCGGTGATTTGGGTAAAATATTAATTTCATCCGACGGCGGAAATTCCTGGTCAGAACAAATCAGCAGTACCGACAATAACCTTTTCAGAGTAACAGTTGCAGACACAACCACTTTTTTTGTTGTTGGAGAAAGCGGGACGATATTAAAAACGATTAATGCAGGTATTCCTGTAGAACTTGAAAATTTTGCTGCTTTTGTAAATGGTAACACAGTTACACTCAATTGGACAACTGCAACAGAGTTAAATAATTCTGGTTTTGATATAGAAAGAAACCGATTATTCAGTAGTCAATCTTCAATTGGTGATAATTATTGGGAAAAGATTAGTTTTATCCAAGGCAATGGAACTACCACAGAAAGACATTCCTATTCTTTTCAG
>CALHAB010000054.1 GCA_937934185.1 uncultured Ignavibacterium sp.
TTTATTCTGTGCGAACCCTGAGTCAGATTGCCATTTATGAGTGTGCTGATTTCTTCACCGAGTGCATTGTAAACTTTTAATGTAACATACTGATCTGCATTTAATGTAAAAGATATCGTAGTAGAGGGATTAAACGGATTCGGGTAGTTCTGTTCAAGAGTAAATTCATCCACAATAACTGCAGATTCATCATAACTTGTTGGTGAATTAACTTTTGATTGAACCTGTAATGCAGTTTTATTTGATGAACCATCTATTACAGACCAAACAATTACCTGTTGCCCGTTTGTTAGCAGGTTCAAATTAATAGGGTTGTAGTTGTTATCAATTATGACAGTATTATCGTTAATCATATAATTTCCACTTGGCAGCTGGATTGATGACCCGCTTATTGTTCCAACGAATCCGTTTACTTTGGAAAAATTCATTCCATCTTCTATCTTAATCCTTAAAGCAAGCATTGTGTTGTCTGGAAGTTTTACCATCTTAACTTCTACAAACTGATTTACACTCAAGTCTGAGAAACTTATTGGTTGATTTGAATGATTTAAATAAATAGTATTTGAATTTACAAAGACTACAAGACCATTTAGCTCAATTCTATTAGAATTTATAACAGTAATTCTTCCAAATATTTCTATGTTCTGATTGTTTTCAAGTTTAATTCTACTTGCCTTTGCCGTAGTTGCACCAGTCTTTGTGCCTTTGACTTCAACAAGCTGCCCAGGCTGTAAAGATGAATATGAAATTGGATTGTTTAGATTGTTTAATACAACAGTTGTACTGTCAACTGAAAAAGTAATTCCACCAACAACAAGAAATGAAACTGTTAATTCAGTTATGATTCCCTTTATCTCTATTTCATTTCTTACAAAGTCTTCAATTTTGATCCGGCTGGCATAGTATGTCCCATCAATTTTTTTAATTCCCTTTACTTCAACCCACATTCCAACAGCTAAAGCTGCAATTGTAACCGGCATCCTGTTGTTATCAAGAAATACTGTAATTGAATCTGTAAAAAATGTAATTCCGTTTATTGTAACTTCTAATCCGGCAATGCTATCTATCTGTGCGGTAAATTCAATTTCATTTCCCGGCAAATCTTCTAATTTAATTCTGACTGCTAAATATGAACTGTCAGGTTGTCTGAATGCTTTAACCTCAACTCTGTCACCAACATTCAGATTACCAAATGAAATTGGCATTCTGTTACGGTCAAGAATAACAGTTTGAGAATTTACAAAAAATTCTTTTTGTGCAACCACCAAGCTATTGGCAGTAAGGTTTTCAATTATTCCGGTTATTTCAAGTTCACCGTGATGATGATGATTATCGTCTTCTGCTTTTACCCTTGTTGCAAGTAAATCTCCATTGGCCTGTAAGGTTGCTTTTACTTCAAGAAGAATTCCGACTACAATTTGTTCGAAAGAAAAAGGATTCCCGCGTCTTCCTCTGTATTCTGTATTAGCATTTACATAAAAAGTTGTGCCATTAATAATAAATGAGTTGCTTCCAACTTCAGTTACATAACCGGTTAGTTCAATTTCATTAGGATTGCCATTTCCACCATTATCTTCTGCTTTAACTCTCGTGGCGAGATAGGTCCCATTGCTTCGCAGATTTGCTTTAACCTCAACAAGTTGGTTTAGCTGGAAAAATGAAAAAGTAACTGTTGAACCATTATAACCTCTAAATTCGGTATTCTCATCTACATAAATGGTATAACCCTGAACGACCAGATAATCAGAGCCAAGTTCTGTAATGTTTCCTGTTACTTCAAGATCGTGGATAGCAAATAAGTTTCCGCTGGTTATAAAAATAATTAACATAACCAGAAAAACTTTACTGGTGTTTAGCAAAGTAAATCCGGAATGTGTTTGTTGTGTCTTCATAATGAACTCCTTTTTGTTTTTTAATGTTCGATGAATTCTTTTTATGATAAGTATGTTCGGCAGGATAAAAGTGACAAGTGAATGTCATTGAATCAGAACTGAACTGATTGGCGCTGGAATATTTTTGAAAGAAGAAATATGTATGAAAGAGTAAATAAAAAACCGAAACTCTTAATTGCTTCGGTTATATAGAATGAAACATAATTCAAATATTTTATAACGATTTATTTTATTAAGAGAATTTTTTGCGATAGTCGAACCTGAGCTGCTTCAAGCGAAACGATATATACTCCTGATACCAAATCATCTGCACTAAAATTAACTTTATTCAAACCGGCAGAAAAGTTTTTGTTAGTTAATTCTGCAACCTCTTCACCTAATAAATTATAGACTTTAATATTTATCGTTTGAGGTGAAGGAAGTGAAAAAGAAACAGTTGTAGATGGATTAAATGGATTTGGATAATTAGGATACAGAATAATTCCAGCTGGCATAAAATCATATTCTGTTTCAACATCTGTCGTTGTGAATTGAATACTTAAATTATATTGAGATTGGTTTTGCGGACTAATGGTAAATGTTTCGCTCAAAGCATTCGGATATCCAACTTTTTGTGCTACAAGTTGATATGAACCGTAGGGTAAGTTATTTATGTAAAAACGGCCGTCTTCTTTACCGAAGTTGTAAGAATATAGCTGATTGTTAGTTGTAGATTTCGCAAGTATTGTTATGCCATCAAACCCGTTCGATTCAAAAGATGAAAGAGTAATATTTCCGTAAGCACCGCCACCGCCGTAAGAGGAATCTCTCTTTAAGTAGAGATTTTTATTTACAATTATCTGATTAACAAAAACAGAATCAGCATTCTGCCAAAAAACCGAGGCAGCATTTTGTAAATTATAATAGGTTGGTAAATAGTAATCTGAATATCCCTGAACAAAATAATACGAGCTATCCTCAACTAAAACATTGTAAGAACCATCGGATTTTATAAACCCGGCATATACACTTGAGTCCATTGCTAATGCATTGGATTTCATTAAAGTTGGTGTATGAGTCCCTTTTCTGATAACAACCACGCCTTTATCAACGGGAGTTCCATAAACTGAGTCGATAACTGTTCCAGAGATTGAATACCCTTTGTTATTAATCTGAGGAAGTGTAATATCTACATTCAGCGTTTGACCCGAATCTAAATTAACCGGAACTGCATAGAATGGGTCTGGTGTGTTGCCGGAAAACATAACTCTGTATCCTTCTTTTTCGGCAGCCACCGTGTAATTTCCTGATGGAAGCTGTTTACTGTAATTTCCGAAATTGTCGGTCGAAGTTGAATCGAACATATATATACCATAATAAAAGAAATAAATTTTAGCATTGGGAACAGGGTTCAAACTCTCATCGGAAACAAGACCCAAACAATTTCCGAAATCATCATCAAAAAAATCTATTTTAATTCTTAAGTCGCGCGGACTTTCAGGGTCATTACTATATACCCAAACGGTATCAGTTGTATCACTCACTGTTATGTTAAAAAAATTTGTAAGAATTATATTTAATCTTATGGTATCACCCGGATTTAAGGCAATTGGCAACTGCTGATGATTTTCAAAATCAAGAATATAATATGAGTTTGCTGATGATAAACTATCAATAAACAAAACCTGGTCACCATCATTATAAATATAAGTGTAGTCAAACCTGCTGAAAACATCTTCAAATTTGATGTTTCTTGGTTCAATTCTTATGTTTGGCTGACCAAAGCTGTGATTACAAAGAATCAAAACAATAAAAATTTT
>CALHAB010000055.1 GCA_937934185.1 uncultured Ignavibacterium sp.
AATTTAAAAGAGCCCTATATCTTCTGGCTTCTTTGTATTCATTAAATAGGGTTACAAATTCATTGCCGAGTATGTCATAAATCTTCAGTGTGAAAAGGTTCCTCACTGCGTTCGGAGGGACATCAAAGAATTTTTTAACGGCTTCTAAAAACTAAACAGGAAATCTGGTATAAGGATATAAGGTATAAGGGAAAAATTAAAATCAGAATCTTTACTGATTCATTTAATAGAGAATTTCTACTCTAATTTGACTTCTACTAAGTTGTAGATTCAAAAATCCCGTAGGGATTTAATTATTGTAGAAAAACAAATACAACCAACAAATACAGTATCCTCGTAGAGGATAAATAAATATTTTTTTAACACATTAAAATCAAATGATTAAAGAAGTCAATAAATCCGGAAGTAAAATTAAGTTCACACTTTTGCAATAAAAGGTTGACAGAATAATACTATTTGTACAGTCCTAAACAAAAAATATTAGGTTGAATGAGTTTCTACCTCTTGCAGAAAATGTTGATAATGATTGTTTTATTGCCCTGTCTTTTAAGGCAGGGATTGTAATGATAATTCAAATCACTGTCGGGACTTTAGTCACATTCGTTCTGCTGAGTAATAATGTCATCCTTTCAGGATTTTATTGATTTGTTTTATGATTTCGTTACAATAATTTCATCACTTAGTGATTTGTTGTGCAGAGGATTTCTCACTTGGATGAATCTACGTTCGGAATGATATAGACAGATAAGGAGAGTCGAATAAGGAAATAAGGTATAATGGAATAAATAATAATAGTAACAAAAACTTTTGCACAGTATCCTTTCGAGGGGAGTTATTTTTCCCGTTTATGTTAAAGACTTTATGCTTTGCTGCTCAAGTCTGGAGACTTGAGCTACGGCATAAAGAATGACAAATTAAATCGAAGAATCTAAATTAAATGGGTGTGAATAGTTATGTATATCTAAAAATACTTATAACTTAATAAAAAAGGGCTTGTCAATAATTAAATTGAACAAGCCCTGATTAAAACAGTTTAAGTTAAACTACTCTCTTACAACCCACAATTTAATTTTTGCACTTACACTTGGATGCAGTTTAATATTCACATTATAAATACCAAGTGTTTTAATTTGCTCTTCAAGTTCAATTTTTCTTTTATCAATATCGTGTCCTTTTTCTTTCAAAGCATCTGCAATCATCTGAGTAGTTACACTTCCGAAAATTTTATCCTCTTCACCAACCTGAACAGGAATAGTAACTGAAATCTTTTCCAATTCAGAGGCAAGCATCTCAGCGGCTTTAAGTTCCTGCTGATTTCTTTTTTCAACAATCTTTTTCTCTTCCTCAAGGGCTTTTACATTGCCTTTGACAGCAACATAAGCAAATCCTTTAGGAATAAGATAGTTTAAGGCATAACCGTCTTTCACATCAACAATCTGTCCGATTTTGCCAAGTTTGTCGATATTTTGTCTTAATATTACTTTCATTACTCAATCCTTTCTGAATTACCTTACAGTATCCGCAACATAAGGCAGAAGTGCCATATGTCTTGCACGCTTAATTGCAATTGCTAATTGTCTCTGATATTTGGCGCTTGTGCCGGTAATTCTTTTAGGAATAATTTTGCCCTGCTCGGTAATAAATTTCTGAAGCAGTTTTACATCTTTATAATCGATGTACTTTATTCCGGCTTCAGTAAAACGGCAGGTTTTTTTTACTTTAATTTCCTTTTTCATCTTTTGATTCCGTTCCTGATTGTTTAATTAAATTTGACTCTTCATCAGATAAAAACTTATCAAATGAATCTTCTGTATAATCGTTCTCATCTTCGCTTACACTTGTAACTTCGTCTTCTTTAAGAGTTCCGTTTTCAGTTCCGATTAATCTTTTATTTAAGAATTGAATTCTTCTTGCTTTGATTTCGACGATACTTCTGTTATGTCCGTCTTCAGATTTCCAGCTTCTGCTTTGAAGCTCACCATCAACAAGAACGGCAGAACCTTTTTTAAGTCTGTCTCTGCAGCTTTCAGCAAGTTTGTTCCAGGCAACAACACCAACATAGCAAACATCTTCCTGCCATTGGTTTGAGCTGTCTTTGAACTTTCTGTTGGATGCAATTGAGAAATTGACAACAGGAGTTCCGTTGGTTGTTTCTCTGAAAACAGGATCTTTAGTAAGATTTCCTGCAACAATAACATAATTAATTTCGGGCATTTTCAATTCAGCCATTTGTAACCTCCGTACTAATCGTTATAAATTAATTTTTGTCGTTATCTTCAATTTCTTCTTCCTCTTCAACCGGAAGATTAACTTCGGGTTCGGGAATTGAATCTTCTTTTATGGATACACTTTGGGTTTTATTCTTTTCGATTTGTTCAAGGGCTTCCTTACTAAGTTTTATAGTAAGGTAACGCAGAATGTGCTCGTCAAGATTGTAAAATCTTTCAAGCTTTGAAACTATGCTTCCCGGTGCATCAAATCTTAAGATTGCGTAGTAACCAATCTTACTTTTTTCGATGGGATAAGCCAGTCTTTTTCTTCCCCAGTTTTCAAAATCACGGATTTGTCCACCATTTGTTGTGATGAACTCTTTAACGCGATTTATGACATTTTCGATTTGATTATCTTCAAGTGCAGCATTTATTAAAATCGCACTTTCGTATACACCTGATTTCATTCGGTATTTTCACCTCCCTTTGGTCTTTTGGCCCTTACGATAGGTAAGAGCAGGGTTTATGACAAATGTTAATTAAAAAAGCGCACCAAATCTACTTAATCAAGGGCGCAATTACAAGAGCTACAACAGACATCAGTTTGAGCAAAATGTTTAGAGAAGGACCTGATGTATCCTTGAATGGATCACCAACAGTATCGCCGACAACCGCAGCTTTATGAGCCTCGGAGCCTTTGTAATATTTCTGTCCGTCCAATTCAACACCTTCTTCAAACATCTTTTTTGCGTTATCCCAGGCACCTCCGGCATTTGCCTGAAAGATAGCCATCAAAACGCCTGTAACTGTAACACCGGCTACCAAACCGCCGAGCATTTCTTTTCCTCCTAAAAATCCAGTCAATATCGGCACAATTACAGCAAGCAAACCGGGCAGAATCATTTGTTTAATTGCTGATGCAGTCGAAATTTCAACACATTTAGCATATTCAGCTTTTCCGTCTGCTTCTTCAAAAACTTTGAGGTCTGAATCGCTCCATTCAGATTGTTCCTTCCCTTGATTTTTACGCATAACTTCAAGAGCAGCTTTAAGTTGTGGAATTGAAGTAAATTGTCTTCGCACTTCCTGAATCATTGACATAGCAGCTTTACCAACTGCCTGCATAGCGAGTGCTGAAAAGAGAAATGGAATCATTGCACCAATGAGTAATCCGGCCATTACCTGAGCTTTTGAAATATCAATTGCCTTGATATCTGCAGATGTCATATAAGCGCCAAACAGTGCTAATGCAGTCAGAGCTGCTGAACCGATTGCAAATCCTTTTCCAATTGCTGCAGTTGTGTTACCAACAGCATCAAGTTTATCAGTTCTTCCGCGTACTTCTTTCGGAAGCTCAGACATCTCTGCAATTCCGCCGGCGTTATCTGAAATTGGTCCGTAAGCATCTACGGCTAACTGAATTCCAAGAATAGAAAGCATTCCAACAGCTGCGATTGCAATTCCATACAATCCGCCAAAATTAAAAGCGATAACAATTGCTAATGCTATAACTAAAATAGGTAACGCGGTAGAAAGCATTCCGACGCTGAGGCCTGCGATTATATTAGTTGCTGTGCCGGTAACAGATTGTTGGGCAATTCGTTTTACCGGCGGTTTACCACTGCCTGTAAAGTATTCGGTTATCATTCCAATCAATGCACCAGAGGCAATACCTGCTACAGTTGCTATAAAAATTCCCGTAGCGGTGTATTGATTTCCCTTTACTGGATCAGCCCATTCATACAGTGGATCCTGATAAAACCAGCTTTCGGGCAGCAGCCATTTTATTAAAAACCAAGAAGCTGCGATCATTAAAAATCCCGCTACAAGATTTCCGTTATTCAATGCCTTTTGAGGATCGCCGCCTTCTTTTACTCTTACGAAGAAAGTCCCGATCATTGACATTACTATTCCTACTGCAGCAATTACAAGTGGAAGCATAACTGCACCAAGAGAAAAGTTGTTTACAAATTCAGGAATTGTAAAAAATGCAGCTCCAAGAACCATTGTGGATATAATTGAACCGACATAAGATTCAAATAAATCTGCGCCCATTCCTGCAACATCACCAACATTATCTCCAACATTATCAGCAATAGTAGCTGGATTAAGAGGATGGTCTTCAGGAATTCCTGCCTCAACTTTCCCAACTAAGTCAGCACCAACATCAGCAGCTTTCGTATAAATTCCACCGCCTACTCTGGCAAATAAAGCAATTGAAGAAGCACCAAATGAAAAGCCGGTAATTACAGTGATAACTTTTGTAAGATCATCAGCAGTATTTATACCGAATGTATCACTGTAAAAAATAAATAATAATCCGAGACCCAAAACACCCAAACCGACAACACCCATTCCCATCACAGAGCCACCTGCAAAAGCAATTTCCAATGCTTTGCCAAGACTTTCTCTCGCAGCGTTTGTGGTTCTTACATTTGCTTTAGTTGCAACACGCATTCCGATGAAGCCTGCCAGCGCAGAGCAGAAAGCTCCGACAACAAATGAAACTCCAACCAATGGTGAAGAGTTTACTGCTGTTGAACCACTGTAAGCCAGAAGAGCGGCAACAACAATTACAAAAAATATTAAAACTCTGTATTCAGCTTTAAGGAAAGCCATTGCACCATCAGCAATATACTTTGCGATGCGTTGCATTTTTTCTGTACCGGGATCTTTTTTAGAAATCCAGGAAGACCTCCAAAATGTATAAACCAGAGCAAGTACTCCTAATAACGGTACAAGGTGAATTATGAGATCCATATTTATCTCCTAACTTCCGTTTGAATCTTTAGTATTATTTTTTAATTGATTTTTTATCTTGCTATACTCGGATAAGCAGGAATTATAACCTCCAACAATAAATGCTCTTAATATTGCAGAGGTATATTCAAATGTTTCAAATAGTTTTTTCAATTCAGTCTCATCAAAATCTGATAACACATAATCAGCAAGACTGCCTTTATCAAAATTACTTCCAATACCAATTCTTAAACGAGGAAAAGCATCTGAGTTTAAGTGATAAATTATAGATGCTAATCCATTATGTCCGCCATCGCTGCCGGATTTTTTCAATCTGAAATCAAACTCATTAAGATTAATATCATCAACCACTACAAGAAGATCCTGAACCGGAATATTGTAAAAACCAGTCAGGTCTTTAACAGCTATTCCGGAATTATTAACATAAGTTGCCGGCTTTGCTAAAATGAAGGGCGCTCCTTCAACTTCCCCTTCGGAAAAATAATATTCATACTTTGAGGGTATGAATTTCAAGTTATGTTTTTCAGCAAAATGATCTATCGCAAGAAAGCCCACATTGTGCCTGTTGAATTGATATTTTTTACCAGGATTTCCAATTCCAACGATGGCACGCACAATAAATTATTCTTCTTCCTCTTCTTTGGGTTTACCTTTACCGATTACTTCTGGTTCTGCAGGTGCTTCACCCTCAGCAGCAGGAACTTCTTCTTTTTCAGCACGAGGATGAGTGACAGATACAACCAGTGCGTCGGCACTTGTAATGAATTCAATTCCCGGAACACTTAAATCGGATACATGAATTGAATCACCAATTTTCAGATTTGTTATATCAACTTCAATGTGCTCGGGGATATCTGTTGGCAAGCATTCTACTTCCAGCTTGTGGGCAAAATGCTGAACAACTCCGCCTTCTTTTACTCCAATAGCAGTTCCTTTAAGAAGGACAGGAACTTCAAACTGAATTTTTTCTCCGACCTGCAAACCGATCAAATCAAAGTGAACAATTTTATCTGTAACAGGATCAAACTGAACATCTTTGATTACACAGTCATATTTTTCACCACTATCTAAACTAAGAGAAATCCAACTTGTTTTGGATGTGAATACCAATGGCTTAATTGCCGATTCAGGTACTTCTATAGTAATCGGTTCGTGATGTTTGGAATAGAAAACACCAGGAATTTTACCGCTTTTTCTTAATTGATTTAAAGCAGATTTAGTTGGTGTTTGTCTTTTCTTTGCTTCTAAGGTTACTTTATCCATGTTTACTCCAGATTCTAATTATCCTTTATCTATGTTAAATAATGAACTGATTGATTCATTGTTATGAGTTCTGATAATTGCTTCAGCAAATAAATTTGCCGCAGATACAACAGTTATTTTGTCACATTGGTTTGAGTCAATATTTATCGAGTCCGTTACAAATAATTTTTCCAATGCTTCACATTTTTTTAATCTTTCGAATGCCTGCCCTGACAGGAGCGGATGAGTAATTGCACCATAAATTTTGTTTGCACCTTTTTCTTTCAAAGCATTAACAGCTCCAACAAAAGTTCCCGCTGTATCAATTAAATCATCCACAATTAATATGTCTTTGCCTTCAACTTCACCGATAATATTCATAACTTCGGCAACATTCTGTTTTGGTCTTCGCTTATCAATTACGATAAGACTTGAATTGAGCATCTTTGCATAGGCACGGGCAATTTTGATTCCACCAACATCAGGTGAAACAATAGATAAATTATCAGAAAGACCACTCAAATGATTCAAAAACACTGACGATCCGTAAAGATGATCAAAAGGAATATCAAAAAAACCCTGAATCTGCGATGCGTGTAAATCCATTGCAATTACACGATCAGCACCAGCTTCAGTTATAAGATTAGCCATAAGTTTTGCAGTGATTGCAACTCTCGGCTGATCTTTTCTATCCTGCCTTGAATATCCAAAATATGGAATTACTGCCGTAACTCTTTTTGCTGATGCCCTGCGTGCAGCATCCAGCATTATGAGTAACTCCATAATGTTTTCAGCCGGAGGATTTGTTGATTGGATAATGAAAATATCTCTTCCGCGGATATTTTCACCATATTTAACCCAAATCTCTCCATCACTGAATCTTTTTAATTCAATCTGGCCTAAATCAGTACCAATCTTATCAGCAATTTTTTGGGCTAGCGGAAGGTTAGAACTGCCCGAAAAAATCATAAATTCAGTTGAAATCATAAAATCCTTGTCAGCTTTTTAAAAAGCAGAGGCGAAATATAACCAAAGCACTCTGCTCTGTCAATAAAATTTAGATCTTGTTATATACAATCAACTAATCTTTTTTCTTGCGGAAAAGGTAAATAATTACTACAAGCAATACTAAACCAGCTAAATAATAAATCCATTTCGGTGTCTCTTTTAACTTATATGGCTTGAAAGTAACAGAGATTGTTTTACCTCTTCCGATTTCATTCAGATTATATTGCCAGGTAAGAACATTCTTAACCTGACTTGTAGCATTATGAGTAATTATATCACCGCGGATTTCGTAAATATATTTCACATAAAACTTTGAAGCATCTATCCCAAATCCTGTAGTGACAGGCGGAATAAACTGAGTGAAAATTTTCTGATTAGCTGCTCCGTCCTTCAATGAAAATTCTGATTGTGCAAATGCTTTGATTGTGTTTAATGAATCAATGCTGCTGAATTCAATTTTGATTACCGAATGAATTGTGGAATCAGTTGTATCCGAATATGTTGTTATATCCAATATATGAACGAATGGAGAGCTGAATTCATTTCTGATTGAATCGGGGATGAATATTCCAAGATTGGAAATAGATTTTGCAACTATGGTATCCGGCACATTCATCCAGTAATGAATTTCCATATTACCCGAGCCATCGGGGTATATCAGAACTTTTTGCTCATAATTTAAACAACTTGTTAAAATGACAGCTATAACTGTAATAGCGAAGATTTTTTTCATCTGTTGAAACCTGAATAATATTATCCGCATCAAAATTATAGAATTTTTTAATAATTCTGCTTAAGTTTGCCCACAAAAATTTAGGAGTAAGATATGCCAACGTATGATTACAAGTGTTCATCCTGCAATTATACATTTGAGTTTTTCCAATCAATGAAAGACGATCCGCTAACAACCTGTCCAAAATGTGGCGGAGTTCTAAAGAGATTAATTGGGCCGGGTGCAGGTCCAATTTTTAAAGGAAACGGTTTTTATCAGACGGATTATAAAAATAACTCATCCAATTCAAATTCCGGGAACTCAAAGAAAAATAGTACTAAAAGTGAAAGCAGTGTAAAAGAAGCTGCGGCCTAAAATTTCAATTTTATAATTCTGTAGAGACTTACGATTGTGAGTCTCTACATTTTAAAACTTTAACGAACTCAAATAAAATTTATCAGTAATCCAATCCTATCGAAAAATAAAATTTAGGTCCTGACCATTTTTCAACAAAGTATGCCCAGGCAACATCAAACTTAAGCAAGAAACCTAAAAAGTAAACTCTTGAACCAACACCGGTTCCTATGAGTAAATCTTTTGTTCTGGTTTGACCAAATTGATTTTTATCAAATAGTTGAAGTTGTTTGTTATCATTCCAGGCGGTTCCGATATCGAGGAATGCAGTTCCAAGAATATTAGCAAAGAATAATGGAATGCCACGCGGAATCAGGTAACCAATGAGAGGGTATCGGAATTCATAATTCATCAGTGCATACTTTGTTCCTATTCTTTCGGAATAGTCAAATCCACGCATAGGAAGAACAACTGTCAGAAATGCGAAATCTGTAGTAGAGTTGATAGGAATTTCTGTTGTGGCAAAACTTCTGTTGATCCAGTTTTCAGTTCCACCCATAAAAAATCTTTGTGCATTAGCACCGGAAGAATATCCACCTGAAAATCTGATTGCAAAACTATAGTCAGTAAAAAATCTGAAATAAGTTCTGTAGTCAGCAGTTGTAGTCCAGAAACTCAAACGCTTATTACCAAATCCGGGATTTCCATAAGTATCAAATCTGTATCTGGTTCCTTCAATTGGAGAAGTATATCCCCACAGAACATTATCGTGAACAAAAGCCAACTGCGGAACAAAGAAACTTGCTTCTTCAAGCGGTACTGTGTAATCATCAAGATTTTCACTACGGACATTCATATAACTGACACCGCTTTCAAATCTGTAAAAACGATTCAATGGATAATTTGCATTTACAGAAAGCTGGAAGTTTCTGAAGCGATAAAGATTTATATAATTGCCTCTGATCAAATTTACAAACCTTGCTGTATGAAATCCTTCGATACCGTATTTAATTCTTCCGCCAAGATAATAATATGCGAGGCCATAATCACTGTTCTTTAAATCAATCTGTAAACCTGTAACTCCAATCAGCCGATGATCTCCAAGTACATCACTGAAAGATAAAATCGTTGTTCCGATAAGTCCATAAAAAGTGCTGTAACCAGCATTTGCATAAACCAAATCTGGTCCGAAAGTAACTTTATATTTTCTTACTTTGAAATTACCATCTTCATCAAGATTATCCTGTGGAGTAAAAAGATTTGAAATCTGTCTAACAGAATCCTGTGACTGTGTAATTCCAAAAATATATCTTGAATAATCGCGCTCAGCTTTACTTAAAGTATCATTCGGATCAACTACATTTCCCGTAAAGATTGTGATGTCCTCACCATTTTTATCAGTTGTATCGGAGACGGCTTCATCAACAACTATTATCTGTCCATCACCTTCTAATTCTTTCTTTCTGATTTTCTCGATGAATAATGTTGGTTTCAAAGGTTTAAGATCAGTTTTAGGTTCAAAAGGATTATTCATAAGAAATATATTAAACACCGATTCATAAAGTGAAGAGAAAGCCATTTTCTTTGTATCGTAAGAAAGAGAAAGCTGATAAAGTCCTGTTAAAGAATTTGTTATAGGAGTTAAATCTGTTTCTTCATCGGCAATTTTTATTGAATTATCATCTCTCGTAAAATCAAATGTATAAATGTTATTTATTCCATTAATGTCTGAAATGAAAATTAGCTTAGTATCATCAGCACTCAAATGAGGGAATGTTTCATCACTTTGAGGCAGATTTGTAATTCTTTCAATTTTTCGATTATCTAGTGAAATCCGGTAAATATCTTTCTGGATAAAGTCAGATTTAAAGATTGATTCGCCATCAAGCACATAATCTGTTCTGAGAATATCACCACGATCTGAAGAGAAGTAAATAAACTTATCGTCATTAGACCAGGATGGATCATAATCGCCAAAAGAATCGTTAGTGATATTAGTAAGACTATTTGTTTCAAGTTCATAGATATAAATATCCGACTGTTTTTTATCTTGTCCGATAAATGCTAACTTGTTTCCATCGTGCGACCAGGTAACACTGTGAATAGCTTCAAGTTTAATTGGAAGAGATTTTCTTTCTTCTGAATTAACATCAATTATGTAAATTATATCATAACCATTACTTTTAGCCGAAAGCGCAATTTTATTTCCATCCGGCGACCAGGTTAATCCCGGCGTTAGAATATTCAGTTCTTCAAAATCCGGAGTTCTGTTTCCCTTTACAATTCTTTTGATAATCTTACCATCAATTGCATCCATAATGAATACATCGAAATAAAAATTCCTGTTGGAGATAAATGCAATCTTATCGCCCTGTGGTGAAAGCGCCGGTGAAGTATTGTAAAAACCATCATCATTTTTCGGATTGGTAAGTCTTTTGGCAAATTGCTCTGGATCTTCCCGCAGTGCAATATCTGGCCAATAAGTTTTTTTAATTTCCTTTTTCCATCTTTCACCAAGTTCCTTTAAATCAATTCCCAAAGTTTGACGGAAAGCTTCCGGAACATTCCCGACGCCTTTAATTTTGTTCATCAGTTCACCTATCTTCTGACGACCATATTTATTAGCAATGTAATAGAAGACAGATTGTCCGCCTCTATAAGCAAAGTAACCATCAAGGTTCATCATATCAGGAAGATTTTCGCTGATAGTTGCATCACGCAAAAACATATCGGTATCAACATCCCAACCCAGAGATTCATATTCAGCCAGACCTTCAGAAAACCATATCGGAAATTGCAATGATATGTTGCTGGAAATTATATTTTGAATTGAACCGCCATAATACATATCATTCATTACAGCGTGCACAAGTTCGTGATGAATAAGATGACGGAATTGTTTGTATGACCCTGTAAATTGTATTACGACTCTGTTCTTGAATAACTCCGTAAATCCCTGAATACCTTCGCTTAGATAAGTATCAGTTACATTCGTTTCCTGAAAATCATTCTGGGAATTGTAAACAATTAAAGTTATACGACTATTGATTTTATACTTAAATGTGTTTTGAATGGAACTCAGAGCATCTTCCGCTGCCTGCGCCGTAAATTCTGTTAAGGTTTCTCCGCCTTCATTAAAATAAATATCGAAGTGGTCTGTCTGAATATAATACCAAACATAATCTTTGTACTGAACTTTATTTTTACCAAACTGTGCAAAGCTTATCTGCGCAGAAATAATCATTAAAGTGATAATTAAGAGTATCTTTTTCATAAACTGTTTCCTTGTTTATTCTACAATGAGAAAGTCTAATTCAAGTCTTTCTTCATTTACTCGTACAAGTTTAACACTAACTTTATCTCCAAGTCTATACATTTTTTTGGTTCTCTTTCCTATAATAGCGTATTTCTTTTCATCATAAAGATAAAAGTCATCATCCAAATCTCTCAATCTTATAAGGCCTTCGGCCAAAATATCAGTTATTTTAACAAAGATTCCGAAATGCACCACACCAGAAATGATTGCGTGAAATTCATCTCCCAAACGATTAGACAGCAATTCAACCTGCTTGAGTTTAACAGAGTATCTTTCAGCTTCCATTGCTGTTCTTTCACAGGCGGAAATGTGATCGCAAATTTCTTCAAGCTCTGCGAGAGAATAGCCAGGCAATTTGGGATTATCAATATATTTGAATAAAAGTCTGTGAACCAGCAAATCGCTGTATCTTCTTATAGGTGAAGTAAAGTGAGTATAGTATTTAAATCCTAAACCGTAATGACCAATATTTCTTGGAGAATAAAAAGCTTTAGCCATTGATCGGATTGCAAGTTCGTTAATGAGCGGTTCTTCTTCTTTTCCTTTAACCTGATCAAGCAACTTCTGGAACTCACTGGATTTTTTAATCAGGTTTGGACTAACCTGATAACCAAGTGATTTAACGAACCGAATGAATTCCATAATTTTCTCCTGATCCGGTAAATCGTGTACACGATAAACAAATGGTTGTGCTTCTCCGCGTTTAGGTTGGGCAATGTGCTGAGCAACAATTTTGTTTGCAAGAAGCATAAATTCTTCTACCAGCATATTGCTGTCTTTCATAGATTTTATATAAGCTTCAAGAGGCCTTCCATATTCATCAAGTTTAAATTTTACTTCAAGAGTATTGAAATCAAAGCTTCCTTCCTTCATTCTTTTCTGTCTTAGAATCTTCGCAAGTTTATCGAGGTTCAGAATATCTTCAGCAAAATCTCCCTGACCTGTTTCAATAATTTTCTGAACTTCATCATAATTAAATCTTCGTTTTGAGTTAATGATTGTTTTACGAATCTGATAATCGAGAACTCTTCCTCTTGGAGTCATTTCAACAATCACAGAATATGTAAGTCGGTCTTCATTCGGAACGAGTGAACAAATATGATTAGAAAGATTTTCAGGAAGCATCGGGATAACTTTACCAACAAGATAAACACTGTTTCCTCTTTGCTGTGCTTCATCGTCAAGATAAGAATCATATTCCACATAATGGGAAACATCAGCTATGTGAATTCCAACAACAAAGTTGCCTTTCTCATTTTTCTCAATCGATAACGCATCATCAAAATCTTTTGCATCTTCTGGATCAATAGTTATAACATTTTTCTGTCGGAAGTCAATTCTCCTTTTTATTTCATCAGGAGTTATTTCAAAAATAATTTCCTCAGCTTCACTGATTACATTAGCCGGAAAGAGGTATCTAAGTCCAAATTCTTTTGCAATAGAAGTCACTTCTGTATCCAAAGAACCGGGCTTACCAAGTACTTCAATTATTTCTCCGATAGGATTCTGAGTTGGTGATTCCCAAACAAGATTTCCAACAACTACTTTGTCACCAACTTTTGCTGAATTTAATTTTTGTGGGTCAATGTAAATATCCCGATGGATTGTCGGTTCATCTGGTGTAATGAAGTAAAGAGACTTTTCTTTCTTCAAAGTTCCCACATATTCTTTTCGCTTTCTTGAAATAACATTTACTATCTGGCCTTCAAGATTTCTTCCTTTTTGTTTTGCAAAAAGAACAACCTCAACTTTATCACCATCGAAAGCAGTTCCTAAATTTCTTGCAGCAATAAATATATCACTTAGTTTTCGGTTATCTGGAATTACAAATCCATAGCCGCCTTCAGTCAATTCGAGTGTACCAATGATTTTATTTGTCGAAGGCATTTGATTTAGTTTGAATCTTTTTCCTGTTCGTGTAAGAAATTTTTCATCATAAAGTTTATTCAAAGCACTTTTTAATGCTTCATACTGATGGTCTGAATTTGCATTCAGGCGTCTGGCAATATCTTTTGCTTTGTAAGACCTGCCGGGATTTTTTTTGAAAAATGCTTTTAATTCTTTTTTCATTAAAACTCAAATAAATATTTTAATCCGATTTCATTATAAAGCTCAGCATTTACAACAGATTGATTTACGAATGACTCTTTTCTTTCCAGCTTGAGTAAAAGTCTTCTGGAAACAGGCCAGTTTATTTTAACACTTGCTCTGCTAAGGTCCTGGAAAACTTCAGTAGTTCCGCCAATTTCATATCTGAAATTACCAACTTTACCGATAAGATTGAATTTAGTTTCTGTGCCAACTTGTCTTAACTGAATACTTCGAACATAATCACCAACAAACTGATTCAGAACACCACCCAGCACTGAGCCAGCAAGATCAGTTGCAACTGAAGCAACTGCATTTCGTTCCTGAGTAGTTGCTCCATCAGTAAACTTTCCCGAAATTATGAAGAACACAGCATCTGATGGAGTTTTTGTCGGGTCTCTTTGATCCTTTTGAATATTTTCAGTTCCTATATAAACTCCAATATTAGCGGGATCTTTAACAAAATTCTGATTAAGCTCACTGAGCGGTCCTTTCAATTTTATTTTTACAGCAACTTCCTGTTCCGAGGTTCCGCTTTCAGTTACAGGAAAGTAATAGTCTCTATATGTCGCAGTAATATCAATAAGCGGATTACTGATATTTTCAAATTTAATATTTCCACTTGCCTCAAAAGTTTTTATAAAAGTGAGCTTTGATCCTTCAAGAAGATTAAACTGACCACTTGTTCGCTGAAGACCATTCAGTGAAGAAAGGATTACATTCCCGTCCAAAACAGCTGTTAAATCCTGATTAAGTTCTTTGGAAAGCATTACAACAATTTTTGCTTCAGTATTTAGTTTAACATCAATTGTATAATTAAATGTTCTTTTGCCGTTCGTTGTAAGTTTTGCAATTTCTCTTCTTTCAAATTCAAGAAGAAGACTATCGAGTTGAGATTCGATTATACTTTTGGCGCTATCATTATCAATCCATCTGTACTTAAAGTCAGCTGCGCCGGAATACGCAGATTTGGAAAGCGGAAAAACAAGATCAGCTTCAGTAACATTTAATGGCATAGTTAAATTCATCTGAGTTTCATTCATTTCAAAAGTTAGATCACCCCTTGTCTGTACTGCAAGATCTCCATATACATTCGGATTAACTTCTTTAGATATTTTATCAAGCACTTTCAAATCACCATTAAATTTAAATTCAGCAGTAGAGATTGAAAATTTATCGAGCTTTATATTTCCACCGCCCTTAATTGAACCTCCGTTTTTAGTACCTATCTGATTACTTAACAAAATACTTTCAAAAGATATTTCTTCATTATCCCAGTAAATTTTTGAATCGAAATTGTAAACAAGATTATTAAACAGTGATTTGATATTGACTGAGTTAAAAGAAAGGTAACCAGTGACAACAGGATTATCGAGCTGACCTTCAAGATAAATTTCCGTTTCAAGAATACCGCTTTTTACTTCAAGTGTAGGTATCAGATTTCCGAGAGAAGCAAGATTAAAATTATCAGATTCAACATGTAAATTCATCTGTTTTACAGGTTCGCTGAGACTATCTGCCTGAGTAAGATTTAAAGGAATATAACCTGTTATTAAAAGTTCAGGTTCAGAGACACCCTCGGTTCTATCGACAATTCTGATGTCTGTGTTCAACAGATTATTTTCATAATCGAATTTTGCGAAAAGCGATCCAAACTTTTTATCATTAATTACTATGTCTTTCATCGAAGCATTAATGTTAAAAACAGGATTAGAGATATTACCTGTCAATTCTCCTTCAATATTTATGTTGGAACGAATAGAATTTTCCGGAGTGAGTGAAAGAATTTTTTCACTAATCAATTCGCTGCTAACATCTTTAACAACCAGCGTGATTTTTCCATCAGAGCTTTCACCAAAATAACCACTTGCAATAATTTTCCCTTTTGCAGCATCAAGAACAAAGTTATCAAATATAAAATCTCCATTTGAGTAGAAAATTCTCAAATCATTTTTGTTTTGAATCAGAATACCTTTGTAAATTATATTCAGATCGGGGAAATTCATTTTAAGAGTATCATCATTAACTTTACCAACCGCATTAAAATTATAGCTCAGATTATTCTGAATGAATCCGCCGGATGAAATCTGAAGCAAGTCATTATTGTAATTCACATTCAATCTTATGTTATAAAAATTTGTACCTGCATAAATTCTGTCTGAAGTAAATCCGATTTTTAATGCTGTATTGATAGTTGAATCCGGTTTTCTTTCATTTAAAAGATTTACATTCAATTTTGATTCAGTAAGAAAAACAAGATTAGTCCGGGACATCAGTTTCAGGTAATCGAGGTTCGAATTCAAAACTAATTCCAAAGTATTTGGTGTTGCTTTAATATTTCCTGTAATCACTCCGCCAATTTCAATTTCGTTACTGTTGATTCTCAGAGGTGCAAACTCTTTAAAGTCCAGAAGAATATCAGCATAAAAAGCAGAGTTTGTAATTGCCGTTTTATTTAATTGAAACTCAGTCTTATATTCATCCTCAAATCCGAGGACTGGATTAATTTTTTCTTTTATTTGTTCGATAATCACCTGACTTTCATTTGCAAATGCTTTGGCCAATGTTGTTATATAGAAATCACCCTTCAGGGTAATATCTGCAATATCAGAGACAAGATTTATTACTTTTATACCACCATCGTTTCTTCTTATATCAAGAATTAATCTTGTGCTGTCTATTTCATAATCGCTGAAGAATGAATTTTTTATATCCGTAATAAGAAACAAGTCCATACTGTCCGGATTAAAGCCACGACCTTCTTCATCCAGACTTAAATTGATGTTTGAGTTAAGCGATTCATCATTAAGAAGTTTTGCTAGATTAAGATTTTCAACAAAGCCATCTATTTTATGATATGGATCATTTTGATTAAGGTAATCCACGACCCCGGTCAGGAAAACTTTTGCGGTGTCAGATGAAAGATTTACATCAAACTGAATTCTTTTATCATCTGCTGAAGTGTTCAACTGAAAAGAATTAATTACAAGTTTTCCGAATGAGGAATTATTTGCATCGAATTCAACTTTCGTATTTAAAAATTCCAGGTCAGTGCCTTCTCCCTTAATTTTTAAATTAGAATTAATGCGGCTGGGAATTCCGGTGAACACAGAAAAATCAAAATTTTCTGTAAACAACTCTGCATCATACTTTAAATTATCAGTTGAAAAATCAAGAAAAGATTTTCCTCTTAATTTTCCCCTTTGAGATTCAAGAGCGAATGTTGAATTAAATGCTGATACTGATCCATTATATTTTAATTCGTTGAATTTGATCAAACCGAAATCTTTGTAATCATTCAGTGATGGAGATTTTATAATCGTTCCAACATCCGGCAAAAAAATGTATGAATTATCTAACGAGGCAGTAATCTTCAAACTATCCGGTCCGAGAAGATTTTTTAATTCAGCATTTGCGACGATAGATGTTCTTCCTGTATAAAGTTCTAATGTTTTAACTTTAAGATCATTCATCGTTCCTGAAAGACTTAATTTACCACTAAAGTCACCGGCAAGCATTTCCAAATCAGGGACGAAAGTAGAAACAGCATTAATATTTAATCT
Organism: uncultured Ignavibacterium sp.; assembly: GCA_937934185.1. Lineage (GTDB taxonomy): Bacteria > Bacteroidota > Ignavibacteria > Ignavibacteriales > Ignavibacteriaceae > Ignavibacterium. Next base: position 17,254 of record CALHAB010000055.1, read on the forward strand.
GACAATATCAAGATCTAACCGAAGCGGAGCGATTCTCAAATCATCTTCAGAAAAGTTTTCAAGAAAATCAACATAGGTAATACCTGCTGATAAATTAAGTTCTGAGTCGTCAGTTTCGATATTAAGATTATCAATTCCTGCTGCATTTCTTGTTAATAAAAATCTTCCTGAAAGATTTTTAAGGTTGAAAAAAGTAAAATTTGGCTCGAATGAAAGTTTATCGAGCTGAAGCTGAAAATCATATTTATTTAAATCAGCGAATGCAGAAAGTGAAAGACTTAAATTTCTGATTCGTAAATCATCAAAGTTCATTGATGGATAATTAGCAGTGCTGCCAACAAAGTTATATTTCTGAAATGAGAAATTGATGTTATTAAGCTCCAAAGAAGCAACAGAAATAGTAAACGGGAATTCCGATTTAGTTGTGTCTTCAGGTTCTTCAGACGGAGGGAATATTTTTAGAAGATTTAATTCGCCATCTTCTTCTTCAACAAGCTTTGCGTTAACATCACGAAGTTCAATGTGTCGGGCATAAATATTTTTGAACAGAAGTTTAAGCGGACTTGTTCTCAGCTCTATATAACCTGCACTTACAACCGTGTCCTTTTGCAATGAAGTTAATACGGCATTTTTAATCATCAATGAAGTAAAGATTGTTCCATCAATTTCATCAATTGAAAGTACACCATTTATTTCATTGTTTACAGTTTCTACTACAGTATCCCGAAGCCATTCTTTGAATAATGTTGTCTGAGATATACCGAAGATAATCATTAACAAAAAAATAATTCCGACTACAAAGTAAACCATAGTATTTACTATGTATCGAAGAATGCGCCGCCAGGTTGCTATTTTTTTTACTTCAGGCAATTTTATTTGTATCGGTTAAGAATAGTTTGAATAATTTTTGAGGTTGATTGATCGTTAACAAATTCAATTGTTTTAACTTCGCCGCCATTTGCTTCTACAACATCTCTTCCAACAATTTTATCTATTGACCAGTCAGCACCTTTAACTAAAATATCCGGAATTAAATCTGCAATTATTTCTGCGGGAGTGTCTTCATCAAAAAAAGTAACATAATCAACAGGTTTTAAGTTCGAGACTATAAATGCTCTTTCATCCTGTGTAAGTATAGGTCTTTTCTCTCCTTTGATTCTTCTGACTGAAGCATCAGTGTTAAGGCCAACAATCAGAACATCGCCAAGCTGTTTGGCTTTTACGAGATAATCAACATGACCAGAATGAATTAAATCAAAGCAGCCGTTTGTAAAAACAACTTTTTTATTCTGTGATTTTAATTCTGCTCTTACTTTTTTTAATTCCTCACGGGATAAAATCATATCTATTTATTTTCTCTTAAGATTGTTTCGAATAAATGATCAGCTTCAATCGGTACAATTCCGACTTCTTCACATACAAGTCCACCAGCATAATTTGCGAGATAAGAAGCTTCAATTATATCAGCACCGGCAGCAAGTGCAATTGTTAAGGTTGAAATTACTGTATCACCAGCGCCTGAAACATCCGCAACTTTTCTTGCCTTTGTGGGCATTCTTCTTTCCTCTTTCCCTTTTTCAAACACTGCAATGCCTCCTTCTCCAAGTGTCAGCAAAATGTTTTTAGCATTCAACTTTTTCAGGAGAATATTTCCTGCTTTAGAAATATCTTCATCAGTTTTGATTCTCATCCCCAAAACATCTTCAGCTTCTTTTCTGTTAGGTTTGAATACAGTTACATTTTTATATTCAAAGAAATTATGAAACTTCGGATCTACGGTTATCAGTACATTTTTTTTGTTAGCAAGTGAAATGATTTTCTTGATTAGTGATTCCGATAAAACTCCTTTATTATAATCCTGAAGTATTATGCCATCAAGCTTTTCAATAATACTTTCAAGATATTTATAAATTTTGTCCTGAATGTTTTTATTTATTGTATTCTTACTTTCCTTATCTATTCTTACAACATGCTGACTTCCGGCAATTACTCTAGTTTTGGCAGTAGTAGGTCGTTCATCGTCAATGATAATTCCATTGTGGGAAATGTCCATTTCCTGCAAAAGTGAATTAAAGATGGAACCATAACTATCATAACCAATTACACCTATTGGTTCAGGAATGCCGCCGAGTTTAAGAATGTTTAATGCACAGTTGGCTGCTCCTCCGAATCTGAAAATTTCATTTTCAACTTCAAGCACCGGAACAGGAGCTTCGGGTGAAATTCTTTTAACATCTCCCCAGAAATAAATATCAAGCATCATATCACCAACTACAGCAATTCTTTTATTCCTGAAATTCTTTTTTAATTGTAACAATCTTTTTTCCGGAATTTTTATCATAAACTATCTCTGATTATTGAAATTTGATGTGCAAAATAACTATAAATTCAGATGGTTAAAAAGGCAGGTAACATTCTCATTAAATATATTATTGGCTATCTGACGCCCCATTTAGCAAGTGGATTAGAAATATTTATTCGAACAAGTCCGTTATCAGTTCCAAGCCATAGATAATTTCCATCGAAATAAATTTTCCTGATTGTAGAAGTTGAGATATCAATCTGATTCAGGTCAATTGGAAAAACTTTTTTATTAAAACGGTTTATCATATATAAACCTTTTCCATATTCGGATTTATCCTTCATACGAAACTCATAGACACCAGCAAAAATATAGTTGCCAACCTTGCCCAGCGAATAAATCCCATTTCCTCCAAGTCCATTTGCTTTTCCGATTCTTTCCCAATTTAATTTTCTGTCATAAACATATATTCCACCAATATTATACTCGGGTTGTTCTTTCGTTATGAATTCATCTGTTCCAAACCAAATCGAATTTTTCTGAAAAAGTATATCTGATACTGAAACAGAAAAACCTTCACCTTTAAACCAACGACCTTTATTTGTGAAATATTCCCAGGATGAATTTTCATCTTTAGCTTTTAAGTTCAGTTTGTGAACACCAGACTCTGCTCCAAACCAGATCGCGCTGTCAGCTTCTGCTGAAATGCAATTGATATTGTTCGTTTTTGAATTACCTCCGATTTCCCGATTATATTCTTTGTATGTATTTGTCTTGAGGTCAAACATTGTGATGTTTCTGAATCTGCCAATCCATAGCTTATTGTTTTTATGATCAACATATAAGGATCTAATCCAGTTGCCAAATTCACCACCATCAGAAAATTTCTTGAGCGTCCATTTTTTGGTTTTTCTGTTATAAATAAACAGACCTTCATTTCCTCCGCCCCAGATAAAATTTTTATTAACAGCAACACAATGAAATAGGTCATTGTTCAGATCGGTAGTTTTGGATGAGTAGTTTGTCCACTTGTTTTCTTTCGGATTGTACTGATAAATTCCTTGTCCGTATGTTGCTACCCAGATTTCATTATCGAATTGTTTGATGTCAGTGATAATGGCTTTTTCAAGAAACAATCTCGACTCAATCTGAGCAGAAATTTCTTTTGAAGGAAAGAACAGAAAAAGGAAAAACAATAAGACGAAAAGTTCTGTGTGAAGAAAACTTTTATTGAAGAGAAAATTCTTTGATATCAACATCAGCATTAAAATGTTTTTTGAAACCCTGAATTAAGCACTCAGAAAGATATTCATAATTAATTTCTTTTTTGAGAATTGATCTGAGATCAATTGTAGTCTCAGCAATTTCATTTTTTATCTCTCTTTTCTTCTCATCATCAAAATTAAGGTACTCAGTTATTCTTAAATGATAATCACCGCACAAAATTGATCCGTGCTGAAGAACTACTTTGCCGATTTTTCTTTGTGCACTGCCAACAAGTTTTTTATTGTTAAAATTAATTTCACTTTTTGACGAAACAGCAAAGCATATTGCACTTTTATCTTCTTTGTAAAAATTTTTGAAATCAACCTGATTGTGTTCTAATTCGAGTTGACTCAACAATGGATCATAGAATATTAGTCCTTTTCTGAGAGCAAGATTTATTTCATTATAAATTGCTCTTGCAGAATAATTCAGATCCAACGGAAAAACAACTGAATAAGTAAGTTCTTCAGAATGTAAAATTGCTCTTCCTCCGGTTGGTCGCTTCACTACATCAATATTATCAGCTATTGCTTTTGATATATTAACTTCATCAATTCTTTGGTTTGCACCGAGTGAAATGCAATAAGGTTTCCATCTGTAGAGTCTCAGTATCGGATTTTGAATAAAACTTTTGGCAAGTTCCAGATCAAAATCCATATTAAATTTACCTGTGTTTTCTCCTGATAGAATTACATCCCAAATCATTTACCTATTATTCCCCGCTTACTCGAACGAATAAATTCAACCACATGCTGAACATGTTTGTTATCAATTAATTCATCTTCGATTTTCTTTAAAGCCTGAGATACATTAAGTGATTTGTCATAAATATAGTTGTAAGCTTTCTTCAAAGCTTCAATATCTTCGGTTGCAAAGCCGCGCCGACGCAAACCAATAACATTTAGCCCGGCAAACCGAAGCGGTAAATCTCCGCAGAGAATATAAGGCGGAACATCCTGAACAGCACGCAAACCTCCTCCAACCATTGCATGACAACCAACTTTACAAAATTGATGAACAGGTGTCATTCCGCCAATAATTGCATAATCTTCGATATGAACATGGCCGGCTATCTGAACTCCGTTTGCAAGAATAACATTATCACCAATTTCACAATCGTGTGCAACATGCGAATAAGCCATAAGCAAACAATTTTTACCGATGCGTGACATTCTGGTTTCTTTTGTTCCCCGATGAAGTGTAACAAATTCATGTATAACAGTATTATCACCAATTATAAAAACAGATTCTTCATTTCCAAACTTTAAATCCTGAGGAACATGAGCAATCGAAGCTGATTGTTTAATCTTTACTTTATTTCCGATTCTTGCACCATCATATATTACAGCATGAGGACCAATCTGACAATCATTTCCGATTTCAACATCATCCTGAATGATTGCAAAGGGACCGATTGTGTTATTATCGCCAAGTTTTGCATTAGGACTTACAATAGCAGTAGGATGGATTGAATTCATGAAATTACTCTTCTGATTTTTGTTCTCTGTCAACAATGCCTGCCATAAATTCAGCTTCAGCAACAAGAACATCATTCACATAAGAACGGGCAGTCATAACTACGACTTTACTTTTCTTCTGAGTCAGTTCAACTTCCATAAAAAGCTGGTCACCGGGCACAACCGGTTTTCTGAATTTGGCGTTATTTATCTGCATAAAGTAAACTAATTTTTCTTCAGGATTAGGGAATGAATTAAGAAGAAGAATTCCACCTGTTTGAGCCATAGCTTCAAGTATTAAAACTCCCGGCATTATCGGCTGACCAGGGAAATGACCAATAAAGAACGGCTCATTAACAGTAACTGATTTTACACCAATTACTTTTTTATCCATATCAAGATGAATTATTTTATCAACTAACAGAAAAGGATAGCGATGCGGAAGAATTCTTTGAATAGCATTTGAATCGAATACAACTCCTTCTTTCTTTACAAACTGAAATTTCTTTACGAGTTTTTTCTGCTGATATAGTTTCCTGATCTGCTTTGCAAATTCGACATTAGCTTTATGACCAGGCCGGGCGGCAAGTATCTGAGCTTTTATTGGCGCACCAATTAAAGCCAGATCTCCCATCAAATCCAAAAGTTTGTGTCTGACGGGTTCATTTTTGAATCTCAACTGCTTATTGTTCAGAATTCCGTGTTCACCCAAAACAAAATTTTCTGTAATTCCAATTTTCTTTCCCAATTCTTTAAGCTCTGAATCATTCAGATTATGATCAACTATAACAACTGCGTTATCCAAATCACCACCTTTAATCAAGCCATTATTAGCAAGTGCTTCCACTTCACTAAGAAAACAAAATGTTCGTGCAGGGGCAAATTCATTTACAAATTCCTTTTCTAAATCAAACAAACCAGTGTGCTGACTTCCTAAAGCAGGATTCTGATAATCAACCATTACAGTAATCCGGTAACCGTCAAGAGGAAGTGCTACTATATCAATTTGTTTTTCTTCGTTGTGGTACATTACTGTTTCATCAATCACAAGATAATCTTTTGGTGCTTCCTGTTGAACGAAACCGGCTTGCTGCAACACTTCCACATAAGGTAATGCACTTCCATCACCAACCGGTGGTTCAATTCCATCAAGTTCAATTATTATGTTGTCAATTTGCAATCCTACGATAGCTGCTAAAACATGCTCAACTGTATGAACTTTAGCTTCGCCAATTCCGATGGTTGTCCCTCTAGAAACATCAACAACATGTTCAGCAACTGCCGGAATTTCAGGATTACCACCTAAATCAATTCTTACAAAACGAATCCCCGTATTTTCTGCAGCAGGTTTAAAGGTCATTGTACATTCAGTTCCTGTGTGAAGTCCGATACCACTCATTGAAACCGGATTAGCAATTGTTCTTTGTGTTTGAATCATATCCTTTCCTGATTTTATTTAAATTTTTTCGTGAGCCAAAATAAAAAGACGAGCCCATAAATACAATTTAAACGATGTCTGAGAACTCAAGCACAGATTCGGGTCACAAAAAACTATTTATTCAATTATCATTTAATGAAGCTGTAATAAAATATTTTCAGGTTCGCTTGTAAAAGATTAATTTAACAATAGTTCTTATCAACTCTTTATAACAACAATTCATCGGAGATTTGCTATGAAAACTTTAATGCTTTTTACTTCACTGTTGATACTGTTTCTATTTAACAATGCTTCCGCGCAGGTGCAATCTGGTACATGGTCAGTTAAAGAAGGACAAGCCGGATATAATCTTCATACCAATCAGGGTGAAAGGGCAATGACAATAAGTGTTCGATTTCCAACTTCATTTGAAAACAAACCAAAAGTAGCATTATCAGTTACACAAATTGACGCAGATAAAAATGCAAATCAAAGATATAATGTTGAAGCAATTTCTATTTCAAGAGATGGTTTTACAATCAAAATAAGAACCTGGGCTGACTCAAAAGTATTTAGTATCAGTGGATATTGGATAGCACACGAATAGTTTATTTATTTAGATAGGAGGAACAGTAATGAAAGCAAAAATTATCATAATGTTAATTCTGATTGGAGTTTTCATTTTATTTGTCATTCAAAATATTGAAGTCGTGAATATAAATTTTTTGTTTTTCTCATTTCAAATTTCACATGTTCTGCTTTTATTCATAGTATTTGCTTTAGGTGTAATTATCGGGATGATGTTACCGGCAGTTTTAAACAATAAAAAGAAACCGAATGGAGCTGAAAATAAATGAAAGCGCAATTGATTTTGCTACTTACTATCGTTTCTTATTTAATGGTTGGCTGTTTGAAAGAAATGCCTGACAAAGAACTTACTGTGTCAATTGAAAGTGAAAATCCGATTAAGAACTTACAAAAGCTTACATCAAATGAATTCAAGTCCAGTATTCTGATTCTCGGTGTTCCGCCCTTAAATGTACTTAGGAAAGATTTTTCTCCTGCTCTGCTTGATAGTTTAATCCTTATTCTTAAAAAGTTTAATCCATCTTTAATTTGCATCGATGGTATTTCTCCGAAGGAAATAGAAGCTTTTCAGCATCTTGATGAATATCATAATAAACTAGTTAATTCAATCGCTTCAAAAGAAATTTATCTTGCAGAGCAAGTCAGAAAAAAATATAAACTCAATTATTCCAAATCTATTGAAGAGATTGATTCCTTGATGCGAAAAGATATTTCAGATAAAGCTCTGTCCATAAAAGAAAGAACGGAATTGATTAAACATCTGATAGCGGTTTATGACATTTACAGTGCTGCTCTTCAATGGAGTTATTTTTCCAGGCAGGAAAAGTTAAAGGCAGAGCTTGAACCGTCATTAAAAGAAGAGCTTGATCAATTGATCAATTCAAATGATGAAAATAGTTCTATTGGGATTAGATTAGCTCGAGAAATAAAAATTCAAAAGCTTTATCCGATTAACGATTACACTGATAAATTTTATCTGGATAAAATTTCAGACAAGCTTTATGAAGAAATGCTTATCAGTGAAGTTTATCTTAATTCAAGAAAAGATATTCTGGATTATCAGACAGATAAAAGATTAAAAGATGCTTTGGCAAACAAAAATCTATTGCCTTTTTTCAGACATATTAATTCAATGGATTATATTATTAAGTCAACAGATAAAAACTGGGGAATTTATTACAAAATGTTTCTTGATTCCGGATTAGATCGAACAAGAGCTGCTCTTTGGGAAATGAAATGCCTGCGAATTGCAGCAAACATCAGGGAAATAAGCTCATTTTATCCGGGCAAAAATGTTCTGGTAATTATTGATGTATCTGCAAAACCATTTTTGGAAGAGTATCTTAAATCGATGGGTGATATTCGAATAACAGGTTTGGAAGAGATTAACTAAAAAATTCAGATAAAATAATTGATGGGTTCAGCTATTCTCAAAATCATAAAAATGATTTTTTTGACGAAACTATTTTATATTAAACAAAGAGGGAAAATTTTACGAGAAACTTTAGTATCGATAGTCGCAGACATTGTCCGCGACTATCTGAAAAAAAATTACATTTTCATTTTCTCAGTTGGAACTTTAGTTTTTGTGGAAATTCCCAATAAAGTATATGCCGGACAGAAACCTATAAATGCAGTCAGCAGTGGAACAAGTCCTACTAAACCCCACCAACTTTCATTCAGATATCCGATAACGATAATTGCAAGACCGATAACAATGCGGATAATTTTATCTGCGCTTCCAACATTAGCAGTCATAACGACCTCCTTTTAATTTGTGAGAAAAGTTATAATTATAATTCTGGTTATATGATGCATAAAGAATAATAAAGTCTCAAGGTTAAATAAAGAATTTATTTGTTGATTTTCTGGGTGATTACTTAAAGATGCTATTGAACCAATTTAAAGAAAATTTAAAGTGGCTTTTGGTAATAATCCTTCAAAATCCAATGAGATGAATTAACTACCTGGTATTACCATTTCTCTGTTCGATAATATGTTGTCGATTCAATCTTTCTTCGGTAGCAGGTTCAACATGAACCAGTACATTAGAAACCTGAGGGAAAGTGCTTTTTAGATAATCCTTGACATTATGTGCAATTTCATGACCATCGTGTACTGTGAGATTACCATCAACAATAATGTGAATATCAATAAAGTAATCAAGTCCCATTTTCCGGACATAACACTTATCAGTTGCTATCACGCCTTCAACTGAGTTTGTAGCGTTGATAATCTCCTGATTTATTTCTTTTGAAGGAGCTGCATCCATTATTTCGTCAAGCGCCGGTCTCAGCAAACGATAAGCATTAAAAATTATTACTCCGGAAGCAAAAAGAGCGGCAAAATCATCTGCTTGCTCATAACCTTCCCCGCCAATTAAAGCTATTGATATTCCAATAAATGCCGCACCAGATGTAATCGCATCGCTTCTATGGTGCCATGCATCATTTTTAACTGCAACACTATTGACATCTTTTCCAACCTTAATAATATATCTGAACAGAAATTCTTTTGTAAGTACCACAACAACCAACACAATTAAAGTGAAAGGAGCAGGTGCGTGATGAGGAGTAATAATTTCATGAATGCTTTGTGTTATAATAATTATAGCAGCAACAAATAAAGCAATTGCAACTATAATTCCTGCAAAAGGTTCTGCTTTACCGTGACCATAAGGATGCTTTTGGTCCGGAGGTAATTGTGCAATTCTTAAACCTGCAAGAACAATAATAGAAGTAAAAACATCTGAAGCAGATTCTATTGCATCAGCAATAAGCGCATAAGAATTTCCCATAATGCCTGCAACAGCTTTAACAGCGGCGAGAAGAATACTCGTTATTATTCCAAGAACTGTTGTACGAATACCTTTATTTGCAGCTTCAAATGAATTCTGATTGGCTAATATTTTTTTATTTCTGAACGGCATAAATAAATTTTTTAATTACTCTAAGCTAAAAAATTTTTATCTAAAAATTTTTCATTTTGGCTCCCATGCAGAACCTTCACAAGGAATAAAGTTTTTGGTAGGATGCTTATCATATTTCATACAAAGGACTGCGCTTTCATCAAAATGTTTACAACTTGAACATAAAGAAGATTCAAGAACTTCTTTATTATTCTCGATAAATTTTCTGTAAAATGTAATAGCCGGCGAGATTACAAAAAGATAAAAAGATAGAGAAACAATAATCCAAAAATATTTTTCGCCCCAAACATCTTTACTTATCCAGAGAATTAAAATCAGAAAAGCTGTTCGAAGTATTGTCCAGAAAACTATTTCGCCCATAAAATGCTCATAAAATGTCGGGAAAAATTTACACAAACATATATAAAATCCTTAAAAATTTGCTGATTTTATTATAATATGTTATTATTAGATAGGTTCATTTGAAAAATTTGGCATAGAGGGCATAAAAAAAGCCACAGTTAAGTGGCAATTTTTACTTGTTGTGAGCGCGGGTGGGCTCGAACCACCGACCCTCTGCTTAAAAGGCAGATGCTCTACCCCTGAGCTACGCGCCCTTAAAAATTTGAGTGCCAAATATATAGAACACTAATTTTTTATACAAATAATTGAAATCATTTAATGGTGGGATATGACGGAATTAGCAAAAAATTCTAAAATTCTCGTTTGTGATGACGAGGAAGCACTTTGTTACCTTCTTAAAGAGCAACTCATAGAAGAAGGCTTTGATGTTGACGCCGTTTATGACGGCAAGTATGCAATTGATGCGATAAAACAAAAAAATTATGATGTGGTTCTCCTTGACCTCAATATGAGGGAAGTTCAGGGAGAGGAAGTTCTAAAATTTGTAAAGGACGAATATCCTTCTATTGAGGTTATAATACTCTCTTCTCAAACAGAAATGAAAAAAGCTATTCAGTGTATCAAAGCTGGTGCTTATGATTACATACCCAAACCACATGATCCGGAAGAACTGATTTTAACCATCAATCGTGCACTTGAGCATAAAAACCTTATCTTAAAAACAGAGATTCTGGAAAAAGAAATTCTTAAAAAACACCCTGTAAATATTATCGGTACAAGCAAAGCTTTGCATCGTGTTTTAACTCTGGCAAATAAAGCAGCAATGTCTGATTCAAATATTCTGATTGAAGGTGAAACCGGAACAGGGAAAGAATTGTTTGCAGAATACATACACAAACAGTCAGCGAGAAAAGATAAACCATTTGTAGCTATTAACTGTGCATCTTTACCTGATCAATTGATTGAAAGCGAATTATTCGGACATGAAAAAGGAGCTTTCACTGATGCAAAATCTACAAAGCAAGGACTGGTTGAGATTGCCCACGGCGGTACTTTATTCTTGGATGAAATCGGAGAACTTAGTTTATCACTTCAACCAAAACTTTTAAGATTCCTTGAAAACGGTGAATACAGGAGAATCGGTGGTATTACAAATCTTACTTCAAATGTCAGAGTTATTGGTGCAACTAACAGAAATCTTCTGGAAGAAGCCGAAAACAGAAATTTCAGAAAAGATCTTCTTTTCAGATTGAATGTCATTACACTTACAATTCCACCTCTGAGAGAAAGACGGGAAGATATAATTCTTCTTGCAAATTATTTCCTTGAATCAAAATCACCCGTCAGATCGCCGAAAAGACTTTCAGCTGAAGCAGCTGAATTACTGATGAACTATGATTTTACAGGAAATGTTAGAGAACTTGAACATATTATTGAGCGAGCGATAATTTTTGCTGATGGAGATGTTATTAAAGCAGAAGATCTGAATCTGCCAACATCTGGTGGAAGTGTTGCACGCGGAAAAGGTTCGGTTGAAATTCCATCTGACATTTTAAGTATGGAAGAACTTGAAAAGTGGCATATCGAAAATGTTCTCAATGCTAACAAATGGGACAGGACCCAAACGGCTATGCAACTTGGTATCAGTCCCAAAACACTTTATACAAAAATTAAAAAATACGAACTCAAACAGAACTGATTAAATGTCTGATGACTTGTTAAGAAGAATAAATGCAGCTGATTTATTTGAAATTCAGAATACAGGTATTGCTTTAGCTGATAAAAATTTTAAAGTAATCTGGTTTAATAAAAGCTTTAAAAAGACTGCCGGCGCCGGAAGAATAAAAGGAATTTCGCTCAGCAGTCTTTTTAATATAACTTTACCAAATGAAAGCGAAGTAATTTCAAGTTCCAAATCCGTTGTAGTTCCCCTGCCCTCTTACGGAAAAAATCTGATAATAACTCCAATACCTCAAATAAAGAAAAGTGATGATGGAGCTTTCTTTGTTGAGCTTTATCCACTATCTGATTACAGCGGTGATATTCAAAATGATCAGATAATTCAAAATCTGAAATTCCAAAAAGAACTTCAGGAGATTCTGGTTTTACTCCTTAAGGAAAAATCAGTTGAAGTTATTACTGAGGAAGTTTTAGAAAGGTTGTTTAACATTACCAAAAGTGATTTTGCTATTGCTGTTCTTCATGAAAGAGATGATAAACGAAATTACATTTATTATGACCCGCAAAAAGTTTTGACATCAAGGGAAGAAATAGAAAAAGCACTCAGTTATAATTCTTCATTTATAACAAAGTGGCTAGATATTAACAGAAGACCTCTGCTTGCATTAAATCATCAGAATAATATTGGTTACGGCATCGTTCAATCGTTTAATTGTGAATCTGTTTGTATTGCTCCGTGTTTTTTCGATAATATACTGGAATCTGAAATAATCCTTGGAAAACTCAACAGCACTTTTTCATCCTCGCACATAAGTATCGTTGAACAGTTTGCGACTATACTTTCATTTGCAATCAGTCATATAAAAACACGCGAATTAAATCAGGCATTGGAATCAAGATTATTGCAGGCACAAAAGCTTGAAACAATCGGAAAGCTTTCAAGCGGAATGGCTCACGATTTCAATAATCTTCTTTCCAGTATTTTCGGAAGTCTGAATCTGCTGCGAAGCAGAGTACCTGCATCAGAATCAGTAACAAAATTAATTGATAATATTGAGAACTGCTCTATCCGCGCAAAAGATCTTACTAAAGGTTTATTATCATTCGGAAAACCGACCCCCAAACGAAAAGAAATTGTTTATCCAAATCTCTTATTGAATGAGCTGACTAAAGTTATAGTTCAAACATTTCCAAAGAACATAACAATCGAAGAAAAGATTGAAAGTAATCTTAACAGTATTTTAGGTAACAGCACAGAAATATATCAGATATTACTTAATCTCTGTGTCAATGCAAGAGAGGCAATTGAAGGTAAAGGTAAGATTACAATTTCTGCCGAAAATATCCTGATTGATGAAAAAAATTCAATCAATTATCCTCTGCTTGATAAAGGTAAATATGTTAAGCTTTCAGTCAGTGATACGGGAGTTGGAATTGATGAAGAAAATCTTTCAAAAATTTTTGATCCTTATTTCTCAACCAAGCAAAAAGATACAGGTTCGGGATTAGGACTATATGTAACTTATGGAATTATAAAAGCACATAACGGACATGTTGATGTTTCAAGCAAGGTTGGTGAAGGAACTACATTTGATGTTTACATCCCGGCATTTGAACCTAATAAAATTGACAAGACCAAAGCCGGCAATAAAATAATAATGCTTGCAGATGATGAAGAAATGTTAAGTGATATTCTTGGCGAGATGCTTGAAGCTTACGGATACTATGTTATAAAAGTTAAGTCATCCGAAGAGGTAATTCAGGTTTTAACAGAGGAAATAAAAGTTGATTTATTAATCATTGATTATAATATGCCTGAAATGAACGGACTTGAGTGTGTTGCTGAGTTAAGAAAAAGGAATTTTGATATGCCCGTAATTTTATCGTCAGGAAGTTTGAGTTTTGATGATGAGGATTTGAAGAAAGTAAAAATCAACAGCAAGCTTTTGAAACCATATGAGTTTGAAACTATGTTAAAGACAATCCAGGAGCTTTTGTAAATTACTTAATAATATCCTCATTATTCTCAGTTTGATCCGCATCCAGCTTTACCATTTTAATATTGGAAGTATATTTTGAAAGAACTGGTGTTTTAATTTCATTCAACTGGTTCAGCACTTCTGTAATTTCTTTAATTGCGATATCAATATAATTCATCCTTTTAAGAATCATCTCTTTGGATATTTCATCCTTTTCAAGTTCCCTTTTAATTGCGGTTGATGACAAACTTAGTAAAGTTAACGGCTGTTTGATTTTATGATTTGCAGTTACAACCGTTGCCATAAAAGTGTCGCGCTTCTCTGCTTCAAGAAGAAGTTTATGCGCTTCTGATAATTTTAATGCTGATTTTACTCTTGCAAGAAGTTCAACTCTGTTGAATGGCTTTTTGATATAGTCGAAAGCTCCTGCTTCAAGCCCTTCTTTAGTATCTTCTGCACCTGATTTGGCTGTTACAAGAATGATTGGAATATCTTTGGTTACCGGATCATTGACAAGCCGGCGGCAGACTTCAATACCAGTAATGTCCGGCATCATTACATCAAGCAAAATTAAATCAGGTAATTCACTTAATGCTTTTTCAATTCCGGTCGAACCGTTGTAAGCAGTTATAACTTCATAGCCTTCGTGCTCTAATCTGTCCTGCAGCATAAAAACATTTTCGGGAAGATCATCAATAACTAAAATTCTTTTCATAAAATATTCTGTTTAGCTTTGGAAAAAAGTTGACTTATCTTTGCTGAAACAATAGTTGAATTAACTGGTTTAGGAATGTAATCATTAAAGCCGAACTTCAGAATAACTTCTTTATCACCAGACATAGCTTTGGCGGTTACAGCAAAAACCGGAATGTTTGAAAAAGATTTATTCATACGAATGTTCTTAAGGGTTTGAAATCCATCCATGCCCGGCATCATTATATCCAACAAGATAAGGTCTGGTTTAATATGATCTAACATCTTTAAACATTCAACACCAGACTTTGCAAGATATGTTTTATAGCCCATTGACTGAACCAATTCATTCATCGTAAACAAAGTGTCGGGGTCATCATCAACAATCAAAATTTCTTCAACTGCTTTGTTGATATTTTTCTGTAATTCTGAGAGAGAATTTTTTTCTGAATCAGTTGAAATCCGGGATTTCAAAGTTTGACTTTCCTGTTCTTGCTGCTTAATTCTGTCTCGAACGATTTTAAGAACATCCATCGGATGTCCCTGTGACTTAATGGCAATTTGTTCCACAACTGAATTCAATGATTTCTTTTCATTATCTGAAAGATCTTTTGCTGTACTTATTATTATTGGGATGTTCCTTGTGCTTCTGCTTGATTTTAGTTTATGGGTAAGTGAAATCCCGTCAACCTTTGGCATTATCAAATCAATGATTATTAGATCAGGTTGAACCTCAGAGATTTTATTAAAAGCATATTCACTATCCTGAATATATTCTATCGAAATGTTTTCGAAGCTGAATTCCTTTTTAAATTTTTCAAACTCGAGTTCATCATCATCTACAATCACGATCTTATGAATTTTTTTCTGTACTGATGCTTCAAGTTTATCAAAAGCTGCGAGAAGATTTTCTGCCGTAATTGGTTTAACGAGAAAATCAAAAGCGCCCAGTCCGACACCGATATTTTTATCACCGACAAATGAAACAAGAATAACAGGAATATTTTTTGTCACCGGGTTTTCTTTTAATTCTTTGAGTACAGACCAGCCATCTTTATCAGGTAAAATAACATCAAGGGTTATTGCAAACGGTTTATTTTCAACGGCTAGTTTAATTCCACTTTCAGCATCCGGGGCAAAAATAACTTCATAACCTCTCGTAGTAAGATACTGCCCGATGGTAAAACGAACATCCGGGTCATCATCAATTACGAGAATTGGTTTATTAACATTTCTTTTATCAACTCCAAGCAAATTTAAATCAAATTCCTTGTTCCAATATTCACCACGATAATTAACGGGTATTGTAAATGAAAATATTGAACCTTTGCCAACAATGCTTTTAACCCAGATTTTTCCGCCAAGCAGATCAACAATCTTCTTTGATATTGCCAAACCCAGACCTGTTCCGCTGTATCTTCTGGTTGTTGAACCATCAACTTGTCTGAACTCTTCGAAAATAATTTTTTGTGCATCTTCAGGAATACCAATTCCGGTATCGCTTACAGAGAAGACAAGATTATTATCATCCATCAGTGCAACACTTAATTCAATGTTTCCCTTGTCCGTAAATTTAACTGCATTACCAAGCAGGTTAATCAAAACCTGAGTTACTCTTCCTTTATCAGTTGTAACAATAATTTTTGTATCACATTTACGATTAATTGTGAATCGTAACCCCTTTTCATAAACAAGCGGTTGGATAGTTGAGGAAACATCCTCCAGCAATTCTTCAAGAAGAATTTCTTCTTCACGAATTTCCATTTTGCCAGCTTCAATCTTTGATAAATCGAGAATATCATTTATAAGATTCATCAATCTCTTTCCGCTTTTTAACACGACTTCAAGCCGTTCACGGTTCTTATCATCAATCTGAGCTTTATCAAGAATTAATTCAGTCAGGCCGAGTATAGAATTCATAGGTGTTCTAAGTTCGTGAGACATACTCGCAAGAAATTGTGATTTTAATTTTGTTGATTCCTCGGCTTTTTGTTTTTGAATTTCAAGTTCTTTTGCTTTCTCTTTCAATTGCTCAGAAAGTTCGAGCAGGGTTTTATTCTGTTCCTTTATTTGTTCATTTTGTTTTTGCATCTCTTCATTGAGACGACTGAGTTCTTTAACAAAATTTTCTAACTGCACAAAAGCTTTTGCATTAGTTAAACCAATGGCCAATTGATCCTGGATTTTTGAAAGATAGTTTATTGCTTCGTCAGTCGGTTTATTCAAGGAACCGAATTCTAAAACCGCAACAACTTTGTTTGAATAAATTACTGGTCTGATATGAAGATATTTGATTTTGATTTCTAAAATTCCGGTTGAAGCAACAGGAAGAAAATTTTCAGATTCAATTGTTATTGGCTCTTTTGTTTCAATTACTTTTTTATAAAAAATATTATTCTCCGCACCAATTTTATTGCTGCCAAGTCCGAAGGAAGTTATAAAACTAACTTCCTGGTCATCAACAGAGTAAATTGCTCCAATGGTAAACCCGCAGGTTTTAATTATCTTTTTTAATGCTGCTTCAGAAATTTCAGTAAGTGAAGGATTCTGATTAATTAGAGTTATAAATTCTGTATAATCATTCATTGCTTTGTGGTTTTTCACTATCTCATCGAGCATCAGATTAAATGCGTCACCCAATTTAGCTACTTCATCTTTACCCTTTACAGAAACTCGTGTGCTAAAATTTCCACTTCTAATCTCTTCTGTTGCAGAACTTAGTTCACCGATTTGCCTTCGGATTTTATTTGTAAGAAGATAAGAAAGAATTAATGATATAATTATTCCCACAAAGCCAATGATGAACAATACATTTTTCAGCGTATCTCTGAGAGTTGCAGCTTCACCCATTTTGTTAAATATCAGAAAGGAAAGATTAGTCTTTATGACATCATCAGCATTGGTTTTATATAATGTTGCCAGGATGTCAGAGGCCTTGGTTCCCTGTGTATAAATTTCAAAATTATTTTTGTTTTTTAAATAATTATAAGCGGTATTTATCAAATAAAGATATTCTCTGTTAACGGTTGGATTAGAAAGTTCTGCGGCAGAATTTTCCCATATTACAGCAACTTCTGCATTTATTCTCTGAGCAATATCATCAATGAAACCCGAGTTAATTATTTTTCCATAAATATAATTTTGTCCCTCGAAGTTTTTTCTTTTAACAAGAGCCAGTGGATTAATTTCAAGAAATTTTGAAATTGATTTCACATCCGGACTGATTAATACATTTTTGGAAAGGTAGAGATAATCAATAGTTTTTTCATCACTCTTAACTAAGATTACAAAATCGAGAGTTCTGGAGTTTATGAATTGTGATTTGTTTTTATTTTCAAGAAATGATAACAATTCATCATCAAGCTCAGACAATAATTTCTGAAAAGAATAGATAAAACTATTTGATGAATTGATAAGATTTTTTGTTTGCTGTGAATTGAGAGTACTAAAAATCAGTGAATAAAAAACTGTGGCGGCTGAAAGAAGAATTATAACTACTACAGTGAAGTTTATAAGCAGTATTCGAAAGCTTATTTTCATTTGGTATCATTATCTCTACTCTTTTTGGAGTACTTTTCTGATTGTGATTAATAATTCATCAAAGTCATATGGCTTGCTGAGAAAATCATTTGCTCCCATTTTGGCTGAGTCAATTGCACTTTTAACATCAGCGTATGCAGTAAGAACAATTACTTTTGCTTTAAGATCACGATACTCCATTTCTTTCAAAACTTCAAATCCATCTATGCCCGGCATTTTTAGGTCAAGAAGCATTAGATCAACCGAATTTTTTCTCAGAAAATCTAATGCTTCAAAACCACTGTTAACATAATTTACTTCATATCCAACCTCTGACAGTTCTTCACTTAGCACTTTACATAAGTTCACATCATCGTCAACTATCAGAATTGATTCCATTGCAGTTTACCTGTTCTCAATTGTTTCGGTGCCATTAAGTTGATAGAATTTTATTTTATTATTTGCTTCTACTCTTTCTTTGAGTAATAAATTATCTGAAGTAGGATTGTTATGTCTTTCCTGTAAAGTAGGAAGCAGCTCAGCTTTTAGCAATATTACTAATTCTTTTTTTGTAACCGTAGTCTGATCAGAACCAAATAAATACCTGAGACCGAAGAACCAGCCGGGTAAATCTTTTAAGAAAGGAATTCCATTTCTTGTCTGAGTTTCTTCATTTACAAACAATCCGCCAAGGACTGTTTCTTCTCCATTAAGCATAAGTATCTGAGTTGAAGCATTGGTTTTTCTGATTTCAGTAGTTTGTTCATTAAATGAGAATGAGCTTCTCTCAACAAGAATTTTGAGAAGTATATAGTCGATTCCTTTCTCATTATAAATATATGGTGTAACTTCGATGATTGTTCCGGTCGGGAAGAACTTTTCAACAGTGTTACCAGCGAAGTCTCTCGTTCTTACTGAGAAATCAGAACCGACCTGAATTCGTCCCTGATTTTTATCTCTGACAACTACTGATGGATTGGCAATAATCTCACCGAGATTTTCTTCCTCAAACCATCTGAAAAGAGCGGTTGCTTCTCCAAAGAAACTTCCAACTTTTCCAGCAGCTTCACTTGTAATATTCAATTCTGGTGGTCTTGCCTGTTGCTGCTGTTGTGAAGTTGTTTGTGTGAATAACTCAGCACCAACATTCCAATCACTTTTTGATAATAAAATCTTCCAGTCAATTCCTCTTTTCTTTGATTCAGAAACATTCATTTCAAAAAAGACAGCAGAAATTTTTACTTCTCTGGTATCAAAGGATGCATACTCAGGTAAAGATTTTAACTTATCCTCGCCCGGTCGTTTTACGATAATTACATCTTCAGTTTCCTCAAAGATGTAACCATTATACTGAACTATTACCAGCAAAGCTTTGTCGTAAGGCATTCCTTCGATTTCAATTCCTATAGGATCTTTCGAATCAATAGTTGAAACGATTCTTTTTCCAGTTGTCATTTCACTTACTTTACTTAACAAAGCAATAGCTTCATTGAAAGGAAGTGATTGAGAAAGAGTAACAAGCTCATCGGGATTTCGGAAAGTCTTGAATTGCTTTTCAAGACGTTGCTGCGGGAGAACATCCCCAATTAAGATAAACACAAGTATTAAGATTGAAGTTATTGTTTTCATTTTACTTCTCTTATTTTTTCTTATTAAACTCTGTTCGATCTAATTCAAGATCTACTTTTTCTATTATACCACCTTTATTAAGAACGAAGCTGACCTTACTGTTCTGATAATCAATTTTAGTAAGATAACCGAGATAAACCTGCTCACCTTCCCAAACAAGATAAGTATTACCTTTGGTGTCAGCTATGAAAGCACCTTCGGGAATCAATGCCAGCAACCTTGCGCCTTGCACATCAAGTAATCCATCAACATTTGGCGGAATCTCGTTTCTGATCAACGGGAAGAATGCATCATAAATTTGACCAGTTCCAAGATTGTTTTCAACAGGCACAGCTGGTGCAAATCTGCTGTCGGTGGAAAAATATGCCACCACATCCATTGTAAAATTTACAAGGAACAATGGATTCTGATTCTTATCTGTTTTCACCAGGTTCCCGAAACTTATAGTTTTGATCTTCTTCAACTCTTTACTTTGTTCAATTGCATAAATTAATCTGTAAACTTCGTTGAAGTAACCAAAACCCGAAAGTTTATAGGAATGAGTTAAAAACTCTTTATCCTGTTTTTGGTCTAGATATTCAACATTCACCTGAGTCTGGTCAGAGAAACCAGATATGATACCATTGATAAAGTTAAAGAACTTTATCGATGAGAGATTTTGCGGAATGTTGAATTTCCGGTTTGCTAGTATTGAATCCAGTTCAGCTGATCTTTTTGCTAATTCCATATAGCGGTTGTTAAGCTCAACAGGATCAATAACTTTTGCATTGAGCTCTTTAAGTTTTTCTCTTTTTTCATCCAGCTTTTTACCCTGGATAAAGATAAGATAAATTAATCCCGCTGCAACAATTACAACAAGAAGACCAAGAAGAACCAGTGTGCTTCGTAGTTTTTTATTCATGTTTCTTTGGGTATGAAGATATATCAAAAATAATATTGAATTTATAAGCATTTTGCTCTCTAAGAGGTTCATACAAAACACTCTTGAGAGTTGCTGATTGCAAATTAGTTGCAAACTCACTCAACGATGGTCTGTCAAGTCCATAACCTTCCAGAAGAACAGTTGGACCATCATCTTTAGAAATTCTTGAAAGCCAAAGGTTTTGTTTTCTTCCCGCAAAAGTTGAAACATCACCTATTACTTCGTGCCATACACCAGCACCTGCGGATGCTGAATCAAGAATAGCAACGGTCTGATCAAAGCTGTTTATTTTTCCTTCCAGTTCAGCTATCTTCGACAAGACTTCTTCATTCTGTCTTAACAATATTGTCTTCTGGGCAATTTCCTGATCCATTTGAGCAGCATCTTTGTTATTCTGCAACACCTTCAAAGTAATTAAAAACGGAGCTAAGAATAACAATGGCAAAACTGCGAAGCTGTGCCATGAAAACTGAAAGAATTTCTGTTCTTCAGATATATACTTGGGAAGAAGATTGATTCCTTTATGTTCCTTGGCAAGTTCATCAAAATATTCAGTTGCAATTGCCATCGGAACACTGAAAGAGGAAATCTTGCTCTTAACTTCATCATTTAATGATGAAAGATCGAAATCGTCAAATTCAAGACGACTTACATTTGCTTCAGGAAAAGTTCCGTAGAAAGAAAGTATTAGATTTTCAGAATCATCTTCGCCGCAAACAATGATATTATCAAGCGATGATACTCCACCGGTTTCCATTTCAAGAAGTATCTTTGAGAAGTAAACATCATAAGTATGAAGATTGAGTGTACCGATATCAAGCGTAGTTCCGATATGTTTTAATTTTCTTCCGTGGAGGAAAATTAATTTACTGTATTCTTTTCCAATATAAACGATCAGACTCTGGTCATCAGGAAAAAACTTTTTTCTTTTAGCCACATAATACGCAAGTGCAACATCAGCACTTTTTATAGTAGGAACCTTGAAGAACTTTTTACCAAAATGATTAGCTATTCCATTAACCAGATTAACACAAGCAACCTGTCCATCAACGAAAGCTGCAAGCAAACCACCATCTGAGAGTTCTGTGTAATCAATACTACCTTTTTCTACATTAATATTTTTTGAATCTCTGATTTCATTAATCAAAGACTCAATAATTTTCTGAGGTTTAAGGTCTTTCCTTCCCTCATAATAATGATAGAAAATGGCAGGCTCAGTAAGTGCCGGGATGAATTCAACTTTTGCCGGATTGATATTCTTAAATGCCTGAGCCATTGCTAAGATGCTTGGTGAGTCAGCTTCTCCAAGCAAACCAGCAGCTGCGTCAGGATTTGTATCAATCCCTTCAAGTTGAAGTCCTTCTGTATCGAGACTAAATGGAGTAGTTGATTCAGCTCCAACCTTCGGAGCAACTACATCAACAGCAGCAGTACTTAATACTTTTAATTTAGTACTGCCTTTCTCTTTAGTCACGATTGCAAGTTTTGTATCGTTGCCTTCGCAATATATGCAGGCGATTGTCTTCATTTTTTATGCTGCTAATATTTGATGAATTCGTGTTTTATTGTTTGCGTAAGTAATTGCTGTTTCTAATGAAATTTTCTTCTCCAAATATAATCTCTTTAAATCTTGTTCCATAGTGATCATACCTTGTGCTCCGCCCTGATTCATCATCATATAAATTTCACTGGTGTTGTTATTCTTGATCGCTGCTTTAACACTTGGTGTTACAATCAGAACTTCTTTTGCCAGAACCCGCTTACCATCCAGACTTGGAACAAGCTTCTGAGAAACAATTGAAATAAGAACATCTGCTAATCTGTTTCTTACACGCTCCTGCTCGGTCGGATGAACTTCAGCAATAATTCTGTCAATAGATTCAACTGCTGAAGAAGTATGTAATGTTGAAAATACTTTATGACCAGTGTCTGTAACTTCAAGAGCAGCCATTATAGTATCAGGGTCTCTCATTTCACCCACGATAATAATGTCGGGGTCTTGTCTTAATGCCTGAACAATTCCATCTTTGAATGTCGCTACATCTCTTCCAACTTCGCGGTGTTTTATCAAAGAAACATTTGAAGTGTGAACATATTCTATAGGAGCAGCAATTATAATTATATGGCAGGGATCAAATTTATTATGATGATCAACTATTGAGTCAAGAGTAGTTGATTTACCTGAACCGGTTATACCAGTAATCAGAGATAAACCAAATTTAATGTATCCGTGACTCATTGTCCTGACAACATTTGGATGGAATTCAAGACTTGCCAGAGGTCTGATACTTTGATTAATTGCTCTCATATTAAGAGTGAGAGTATCAAGGTCAAAGTATGCATCGGCTCTGAATCTTACATTAACATTTCTTCTTTCGTAAAGGAAAGTATAACTGAAATCCAGATTTTTATTTTCCCAAAGGTGTTTTCTCTGATTGGTATTAAGCAGGTTTATTATAATTGTTGCAGCTTCATCATCTGAAAATTGCGGCAGGTCTTTAGCTCTTTCTTTATTACCATAAACTCTCATCCATATGTAACCACAGTTTCCATGACCACCAACTTCAATATCTGAAGCATCACGTTCGATCATGCTTGTTAAAAACTTATTGAAGAGTTTACGGAGGAGAATTTTATCCTGATCTTTTATATTATCTATGTTTTCAATAATATAATGCACGCGATCGGGACCAAACAAGCCTTCGGGAATAGTTCTGCAAAAAACTTCAAGTACTTTTTTTTCTTCTTGAACGTTCACAATACTCCCTAAAATTTATTTTACATATATAATATTATATATAAAACTATACCAGACTCAGGAAAAAGTTTTAATGACTTTTAGATTTTTTTTAACCCGAATGTCCTTAAAAGTAAGGTAAATTTTACAAGTTGCAATAAATTTTTACTGTTCTGTAGTGTTAGCAAGCACTTCCTCGATAGATGTTAAACCCATCTTAACTTTTTCAAAGCCGGCTTCCCTCAATGTGAGTGTACCATCTTTTCTTGCCTGTTCACGAATTTTTTCTTCATCAACTTCTTCACCTGCTTTAACAATAATATGTCTGATTTCTTTTGTGAAATATAATGCTTCGTGAATAGCAATTCTACCTTTGTAACCTGTATGGTTACACTGATCGCATCCAACTGCCTGATAGATTGTATAATTTCTCCACTCTGCAATGTTTAATCCTGCAGCATTCATTACATCTTCATCAAAGTTCACAACTTTCTTCTTGCAATTATTGCACAACCGTCTGATAAGTCTTTGAGCGACTATAAGATTTATCGCATAAGCAATTAAGAATGGTTCAATACCCATTTTATATAATCTTGATACAGCACTTGGGGCATCGTTCGTGTGAAGTGTGGAAAATGTTAAGTGACCTGTATTAGCAAGTTTTATTGCAGTCTCAGCTGTTTCTCTGTCTCTCATCTCACCAACCAGTACAATATCAGGGTCATGTCGAAGTATAGATCTGATTGCCTGTTCAAAGTTCATCTTAAATCCAATCTTCAGCTGACGGGCACCTTCGATAACATACTCAACAGGATCTTCAACTGTCAGAACATTTACCTCCGGAGTTATAACCTGATATAATGCCGCAACAAGAGTAGTGCTTTTACCACTACCCGTCGGACCAGTTAGAATAACCATTCCCTGCGGTTCATTAATAGCTTTCTCAAATGCTTTTCTTGCATAGCCGGCAAGTCCCAATTTATCAAGGTCTTTGATAACTTTTCTGTCATCAAGAATTCTTATTACTACACTTTCAAATTTATTTTTCAGCTCAGTGCCCACCATTGGAAGAATTGATACACGGAATCTTATAATATGGTTATCAATTTCTCTCTGGATAAAACCGTCCTGAGCCATTTCTCTTTCAAACCTGTCCATTCCTTTCGAGCGGTCTTTTACAACTGCAACGACTGCTTCGGGCAAAGTATTTTCCTGAGTATGCCACAATTGTAAGTTACCATCAATTCTGAACATAATATCTGTTTTATTTCCTGAGCGGGGAATGAAATGAATATCGCTGGCGCCTTTTCTTACACCTTCAATCAAGGCTCCTTCAACAAGATTAATAAGAGCACTTCTATTAATTTCAGCTTCAAGTTCCTGCTCATCAATACCGCCCTCGTCAACAGATGCTTCAATAAATTCCTGCTGTTCTCTTTCCAGCTCTTTCAGAAATTCATTTTCAGGGGGAAGAATAATGTTGATAAGTTTTTCGTAATCTTTTTTCTTGATAAAAATTACTTCATGCTTCTTTGCATTAAGTCCGAAAGCAATCTTTGCAATTTCTCTGTCGGTTGGATCTGTTGCTGCGAGAATAAGCTTGTCGCGATTGCGGTCATCAAACATGAAGGGTATGACGCCGTGTTCGAGCATCGTCTTCTTTAAGTTTTCACCACCGCTTTCAATAAGATTACGGATAAGCTGTAAACGGCTTTCCGGAATTTCTTCGGGCTTTGTATCTAATTCACGGAATGCATAAAGAATTGCAACTTCGCGGAAAATAACATCGTGATCGTAGCCAAAATCCTGCACAAGTATCTGTGCAAGATTTCTTTTGACTTTGCTTTTATCATTGTTCTTGGCATTAAGTGCCCTCTCAAGTGTTTGAGCATCGATTATCCCCTTTTTATAAAGGAGATAACCGATTTTGTCGCTCATCTCGAGATTTGTATCAATCATGTGATTCTGAATTCCGTATTATTTGTTACTGATGCTGTTCCGGGTGTCTTTGGTCTTACCGTAGCAGTTTCTGCAGACACTAATGTTAATGCAATCATCACTACCATTATTATCATAGCAATAGCCACCTGAATAAGTTCAATTAAGTTTTTGAGTTTATAAACTGTTTCAGCTTCGTAATAATTTGCTAATTGTAATGCTGTATTTTTTATTGTTCCCGTTTCCTCACCTGAATGGAATCTTGACAAAGCTGTTTCAGTAAACACACCCGCAGCTTCAAATGCTTCTGTAACACCAATACCTTTTTTAATCATAAGAGGAATTGCTACATTTTTTATTCTGTCTTCAAAATATCTGTTGCCTGCTGCTTCTGCTGCTATTCTTATCGGCTCAATACTTTCTGCTGATCCGCTATATAGTGCATAAAACACGCGACAGAAAACTTCAATTAATGTTTTATGAATCAAAGGACCAATTACAGGCAATGTTAAAATCCATTTGTCAATCAGATACGCTCCTTTATCTGTACGCGAAAAGTAAAACAGCCCAACTGGTGGAATTATAAAAAATGCCGCCACAAGATAAGGATTCTCAACTAAAAAATCACTTATCTTTAATGTAAAAGCAGTCATAGGAGGTAACTCAACTCCAAAGCGAACAAACAACTTTGCAGTTTCGGGAAAAATATATCCGACATAAAATATTACTGCAAGGAATAAAACAAACACAGTAACCATCGGAGTGATAAGCGCGCTTCTTAAATTTTTTCTGAACTCTTGTCTTCGCTCAAGAAACTTTGCGGTAGCTTTATATATCTCGGTCATATTACCGGACTTTGAAGCAAGACCAAGCATATAAGCAGTAAACTTTCCAAACACATCCTGATACTTTAAAAATGTAACCTGGCTGTCTGCACCTTTTTTAAGTTCGTTGTTGATTTCTTTCAGAGTGTTTTTGAGAGTTGCGTTTTGAGTGTCATTGATGAGTAAGTTCAGAATCTCACCATAGGAAAGTTTCTGCTCAAGTAATTCTGCACTTATCTTTACAAATGTAACTATCTCCTGAACAGGCGGCTTTGCCTGGAAATCAATTAACTTCTGATTTACAGATATTACTTTATAACCAAGTCTGGTCAAAGCGTCTTCAACTTCTTTTTTGTTGAATGCTTTCTGTTCGCCTTTGATTGGTTTGTCATTCCCTTTTTGTGCTTTATAAAGGAATGTTCTTTTCTTTTCAATAGAAAGAACTTTTAATTGATTCTTCTCAGCAAGTGCTGAGAGTTTTTTCTTTCCTTCACTAAGTGCATTTGCTGAAAGAGTTCCGGTAATTGTCTGACCGTTAACTTTCTGGGCAGTGAATTTAAATTCGATCATAGTTCACTCGTGTTTGTTTTTATTGGTTCACTAATGTCAAATATAGTTCCATATTTTTTCTTCGTTTTTTGTTTAATTATCGCTTTCTATCGGAGATTTTTAACCAGTGGTATGAAAAAAAGAAATGAAGTGTAAAAAATTCTTGCAATTTATTTAACACATAATTTTCTTTTGATTTGGTATTTTAATAATAAATCCCAACTTTTATGAACAAGCGCTATTATATTTAAGAAGCCAGATAATTTTTCAAACACTTTTTATTCAAGCACATAAAAAAAGGCTGTCTATTTAGACAGCCTCAAATGTCCTTGGGAATTTATTAGTTCTGTACAACTACGCTATTAATTTCAGTGGGCGTTACAGTTGTAGTCACAGTCCAATCATATTCAGATTCTTTTGGAGTTCCGGTAATCTGAATGCTTGTAGAACTACCTGACCCAATTGACCAAGTACCGGTTGGGGTATCTAATAAATTCGCTGGAACTCTACCAGGGTCCTCAAATCCAGCGAAACTATTTCCACCGCCACCCATAGCTACTGGTTTTTTGTAGTACTGCTGTGCTAAAGCACCGAGGTTTGTTCCCTCTGAAATCATTGTGTCCTTAGCTGATTCCTCAGCATTTGCGTTAAATAAGTTGATACCAACTACTACTGCAATACCAACTATAATGACGCCAAGAACGATTAAGAGAAGTTGTTGTTGACCCATTTTAGATCTCCTTTATTTTGTTGAACATATTGAATGAATTTAATTAAGAGAAACTTTAATTTATAATTTCCGTTTTTATGCCACTAGCATCAACTTTTGTTCTAATCTCAACAAGCACACCGGAAGTGACATATTCATTACCTATACCGGTTATAATAACACTATCTTGAAATATCTGAGCACTATAGGAACCATTAGTCGTAGTTTGTAGTCGAGCGGGAATTTGCCATCCGCTAAATGAATATTCACCGCCTCCATATAGTCTGGCCTTCTTATAATATTGTAAAGCCATAGATGCTATGTTAACACTCTCATTAATCACTACATCCCTTTTATTCTCAATCGAATTCGCTTGGAATAATATAATCCCAATAACTATTGCTATACCCACAATTATTACACCTAATACAATTAAAAGTAACTGTTGTTGTCCCATTTTATTTTGCCTCGCTTATTTCTACTTCTTAAATTTTGTGCCGATGTTGTCTGCTATGCTATTTCTATTTTTTTGAATGATTATTTTCTTATCGGCA
>CALHAB010000056.1 GCA_937934185.1 uncultured Ignavibacterium sp.
CCGGAACCTACGCCTTGTGTGTTAAGGTCTGAGATGGCGGCAGCTATTGTTGCATAATCACCCGGTATTGTTTTTACACCGGTTAACTGTGCATAAATATTTCCGGTGATTATAAACAATACAAAGAGCAAGGTGACAAAAATTTTATTAATGAGTTTGTTACTCATACTGCTCTCCTAAAAATTAGTTAATTAAATTTTTGCTTAAACTTTCTTTAAATGGTTTTTTCAACTGAGAAAAAATTAGCACTATTGGGAAGGAAAGATGACACTGTACCTCCAAAGCATAACATACCTCCGTGTGTTTGTTGAAAGATAAGTTTATTTAAATAGTTTATTCCACTGGAATAAATTTTTTTCGAAAGGAATTGTGATAGTTGGTCAAAGTAAAAAGGAATCATAAGCACCAAAAATTATTTTAAAGTTTAAGAGTTTTGTTAATTGCCCTCGATTAACTTTCACTCAACTGGTGCAAATCGTTAGTCAAATCAAATTCAACTTGAATCGGAGTATTTTTATTTAGGGTATTGTCAGGAAATTTTCAGAAAGATTTTGCCCTCACAGGGACTAAAATAGAAAGTTGAATCGCTTTTGTCAAATTAATTCGTGTTAAATTTTCTTAACACTTTTAGTAAGTAACTTTAAGTAAATTTTTGTAAGTCTTTTAATAAAAAGCGAGTAGCACACAGTAAAAAATTTTTAAAAAAATTTTTAAAATTTTTCTCAGAGTTTATTTATTTAACAAAAAATAAAAGAATTCTTAAAAAAGTGTAAAAAAATTTTATAGGTTACAAAAATGAATGTTAGGCTTATCCCTGATTTAAAATAAATTTCCCTCTTACAGAATTTATTTTTCCATAAGAGGGAAGTTTAATGTGAATAACTTATTTAGTTCTTTAATAAAATTTTCGAGTTACTTCAGCAAAGTCATTTTCTTTGTTTGAACAAACTCTCCGATTCGTAATTGATAATAATATGTTCCTGCAGATAACTCACTCATATCATAAACTATTGAATGCTTACCTGCATTTCTAAATTCATTTACCAATGTTGCAACTTCATTACCAAGCACATCATATACTTTTAATGTCTGCCAACTGTCGATCGGAGACTGCCAACTGATTACAGTGCCCGGATTAAACGGATTCGGATAGTTCTGATTCAAAGCAAATTCTTTAACAGGTAATACATCTACTTCAATTTCGTTGCTGTATTCAAATTGTCCGTTATAATCAATCTGTTTCAGTCTGTAGATGTATTTACCTGCCTCTAGATTCTTGTCAATAAAAGAATAAACTTTTCTTTCAGTGGTTGTTCCGTTTCCTTTAACAAATCCAATTACATTAAATTGTCCATCATTAGTTTTTCTCTCAATCTCAAACCCGTGATTATTTATTTCTGTTTCAGTTGTCCATTGCAGCTCAACATCACCATTCAGACTTACTGAAGCGGTGAATGATGAAAGCTCAACAGGTAGAATGAAGTTGTTGTATTTAAATGTTGCTGCATCAGCAGATGCCTGCAGGTCAGCAAGGTTTGTTCCTACTACTACGGCAAAAGCTACTTCAATTGTACTTCCTGGAGTGAATGTGTATGGACCACTTCCAAGGAATGAGCGGAAGTCTCCTAATCTTGTGCTAGAAGTACTGTCATAAATATTACTAATGAGTAAGTAAATTTCATTTCTTATTGTTGTTGTAGTACCGGGGAAAATATCTGTAACAGTACCACCAGTTAATCCTGACAGTGCAACAAATCCATAATAGTTAGGATCTTGTGGACCTTGTAGATATTGATAAACGAGTTTTCTTGGAATATCCATACCTCGTCTGTTATTTAAATATGCAGCAGCTCCAACATCCCAGTCGGCAAATATTCCGACTCTGAAATTTGAATATGTTGTTGATGAGTTGTTTGTCAGTTGATAGGTAAGTATAACAAATTTATCGCCCGTATTGGAATATGATTTTAATTTAATAGTAACATTATAAGGAACAGGTGCCAATCCATCGTTCATAGTAACTTGTGTAATCTGATTAAAGTTTGGATCTGAAGTAAAGGGAGAAAATGGTACAGTGTTTTGTAAGTCAGCAATTATAGGTGTTTGCGGTGTACCCTGAACAAAACTTCCCACCATTCCATTTACGCCTCTGACATTATCCCCAAACATTATTCCGGCTGTGAACATTGCATCTGGAGCTGTTCCGAAAACAACTCCGTTGCCTTGTGTGGCATCAAAATTATGTCCGATGTAACCGTTGTTAAATAAACTTACCTGCAGAGTCCCCGTATTGTGATTAACAAATGTCTGTGGAAAGGTAAGCGAAGAAATCAGCAACGAGAAGAGAAATAACTTTTTCATAGAAACCTCTCTTTTTTGTTAGTGATTATTTTTATTTAATGGAAATCTGATCTTTAAATCTTAAAAATAACAAAGAGATTATCTGTAGTTGCTGCCAAGCCCTCACTTGTAAAATTAAAACATTCTCACTGTATTGTCAATAAATTATAAGTAAAATTGTTTTCTTATGATATAACCAAACTCAAATTGGTTCAATAAGAAAAATCTGCTTTTATAAACCGTGTATATTTTCAAAAAAATTATGGCATAATTCTTATGAATTTTTTCTCCTTTGATTTTTAGTCCTATTTAATTGAAAAGGTAATTTTATTATTTAATATATTTGAAAGTAATCATTTACATAATCATTACCGCTTATTTCATTCTGTGAGGGAAAAGAAAATGAAAATTAAAACTTTATTCTTGTGTTTATTATTATATTTATCAATTACATCTGCTCAGGATAATTTTAAAAACTGGGGACATAAAGTTGGAATAAGATCTAATTTGCTTTTTCCACAGAATGAATTTACCAACTTTGGAATTTTTGGTAATGATGATCTGTCATTTAAATGGTTCAAATTCTCTCACTTGTTTCAGGCATTCTACGGATATGAAATTTCTAAAACTAATGAACTCCATCTGAACATTGGTCACGGATTTTACGCCGGAAGAGCTTATGATAAAAGTAAAGATGTTATCAATGGTTCTTTTGAATCAACTATTACTCCAATTGATCTAAGATTAAGAATTGTTCCGACCAACAAACCTAACTGGAATCCATATTTTTATATTGGCATCGGAATAATGTATTACGAAGTAACTAAAAGTCCAGATATTCCAAGTCCTGTAAAACCTAAGTTGAAAGGCTGGACAGGAATTTATCCTGTTGGTGTTGGTGCCGAATTTATATTATCAGAAAAATTTGTTTACGATATTTCTTTTGGCGGAGCATTATCTTCTTCTCTTGATCTTGATGGGTACTGGGGTGAAAATAATTTTCTATGGGATGGTTATTTTAACATTTCAATCGGTGTAAGCTGGCGTGGTGAAACCTGCCAATCAGACCGTGATAATGATGGCTTGACTAAATGCGAAGAACAGGAACTCGGAACTGATATTAAAAATCCTGATTCTGATGGCGACGGTATTTCGGATGGAGACGAAGTAAAAATTTATAAAACCAATCCTCTTAATGCAGATACTGATACTGATGGTATTTCTGATTATGACGAAATATTTGTCTACAAAACAAATCCTCTCTCAACAGACACAGACCTTGATCAAATTGATGACAGAACTGAAATATTTGTTTATAAAACTGATCCTTTATTGTCAGATACAGATTCTGATGGTCTTTCAGATTATGATGAAATATTTATTTATAAAACTAATCCATTAATTTCCGATTCAGATGAAGATGGATTAACTGATGGCGATGAAGTTGAAACCTACAAAACAAATCCATTGGCAAAAGATACCGACGGGGATAAATTATCAGATGGAGATGAAGTTTTTATATACAAAACGGACCCAACTCTTGTTGACAGTGATGGGGACACTTTAACTGATTTCGAAGAAGTGATGATTTACAAAACCGATCCAAATAAATTAGATACTGATGAAGGCGGAATTGATGATGGAACTGAGATTGCAAATGATACTAATCCTCTTAATCCGAAAGACGATAAGAAAAAAGAAATTGTTGAAATAGGCGTTCCAATTGTTCTTGAAGGAATTACTTTTGATAAAAATAAAGCTGTTATTAAACCTGAATCAGAGCCGACTCTTTGGAATGCTTACACGACTTTAAAAAATTATCCCGAGATGGTTGTTGAAATAAGCGGCCACACGGATAATGTCGGATCAAGAAAAAGTAATGTTGAACTTTCAATCCGTCGTGCAAATGCAGTAAAAGAATGGTTGGTTAAAAGAGGAATAGAACCAGAAAGAATTCAAACAAAAGGGTACGGACCTGATCGACCTGTTGTTCCAAATGATTCAGAAGAAAATAAAAGGAAGAATCGCCGGATAGAATTTTTAAGATTGCAGTAGTTATGTTTGTATCAGATGATTTTTAATAATTATGTTTTAGTATGAACTTTTCATTTGATGAGAATTACCTGTTATCTCAACTTGCTCTTTGCATTGAACGAGGCAAATTAAACTCATCATCTAAATTTCCTGCTGATATGATAAGTCAACCCGGCGTTGAAGAACTTTTACCTGAATTACTTTCCCGGAATATCTCACCCAAAATCATACTTGATAATGGATTGTTAATCGGAATGAACAGAGTGGGAGAAAAATTCCGTGATGGTAAAATATTTATTCCCGATGTTCTTATTTCCGCTAAAGCTATGAATGCAGCTATGGAAATTCTCAGACCTTATATTGTCAAAGGTGATTTGAAACTTAAAGGAAAAGTTATTCTTGCAACGGTCAAAGGGGATTTGCACAACATTGGAAAAAATCTTGTGAGAATGGTTCTTGAAGGCGGTGGGTGGGAAGTGATTGATCTTGGAATTGATGTAAGTTCAGATAAAATTCTTGACGCACTCAAGACTAATGATATAAAAGCTGTTGGTTTATCTGCGTTACTTACTACAACAATGCTTAATATGAAAGATATCGTGAGAGATATAAAAAATAATTTCCCTGAAATTCCGGTTGCAGTTGGTGGCGCACCTCTGAATCAGAGGTTTGCTGATGAAATAAATGCTGATCTTTATTCACCTGATCCACAAGGAATGCTTGACTATCTTAATAATAATTTTAGTCTGAATTGATTAATAAAATCAATCAATATTTTTTCAGTTTTAACGAACTGAATTTTGATGAAGAGAAACTCATACGAGCGTTCAAAGATTTTTCTACACAGAATGTTCCTCTTCTTAAAAATACCTGGAATCAGCTTTATTCTTTTATTCAGCAGAATTGTAAAGCAGTTGCGGGCTACAGATATTTCGAATCAGATTCCATTTCATATCAGAATAATATTTTGATAATTGACGATACTCAGTTCAACTTAAGTCCAATCATCTATCGCGATCTTAAAGATGCTACGGATATTATTCTTTTTGTTTGCACAATCGGAAACAAGCTTGAAGAAAAGGTGCAGGAATTAGTTTCATCAGGCGATACAATATCAGCTTTTATTCTCGATAGAATCGCCTCTGAGCTGGTTGAATTAACAGCAGATTTACTGGAAAATAAAATTCAAAGTGAATTAACTTCTGTCGGATATAATCTTACAAACAGATACAGTCCGGGTTACTGCGGGTGGTCTGTTAGTGATCAGAAAAAATTTTTTTCTCTTCTGCCAGAAAATTTTTGTGGAGTAAGATTAACAGAAAGTTCGCTGATGCTGCCAATTAAATCTGTAAGTGGAATTTATGGAACTGCACATAATCTGATCAGAAAAGATTATCATTGCGAAATTTGCGATGATGAGTTTTGTTATCGGAGAAAAACTGATAAGGGAATAATTATATGAAAAAATTTTTTGAACGATTAGCTGAAAAGAAA
The DNA here is from genome assembly GCA_937934185.1 of uncultured Ignavibacterium sp. GTDB lineage: Bacteria > Bacteroidota > Ignavibacteria > Ignavibacteriales > Ignavibacteriaceae > Ignavibacterium. The sequence continues at coordinate 5,869 of CALHAB010000056.1, forward strand.
ATACTTGTTTCTGATGGTGCGTGGGGAACAGAATTATTCAAGCTGGGTTTGAGAGCAGGTGAGTGTCCTGAGTTATGGAATGAACAAAACAGTACAGAAGTTTTTGCAATTGCCAAAAAGTATATTGATGCCGGTTCGGATATTATCTCAACCAACAGTTTTGGCGGAAGTCCTGTTAAACTTTCACATTATAATCTTCAAAGCAAAGCTTATGAATTAAATAAAACTGCAGCAGAAATTTCACGGGAAGCTGCTGGTGATAAGCTTGTTATGGGCTCAATTGGACCAACCGGAAAATTTTTAATGACAGGTGATATATCAGCGGAAGAATTAATTGATTCATTTACTCTTCAGGTAAATGCTTTACTCGATGGTGGAGTTGATGCAATTCTGCTTGAAACTTTTTATGATATTGATGAAGCTGAATGTGCAGTAAAAGCAGTAAGAAATTTTCCTGATGTTCCGCTTATCTGCTCATTTACTTATGACAGAAATTCTTCAGGCGAATACCGTACTATGATGGGTTCAACTCCAAAAGATATTTTACAGGCAATGATTACGCTCGGCGTTGATGTTGTTGGTGTTAATTGCGGAGGCGGTTATAATAATATGATTGATTTAGTGAAAGAACTCAGAGGATTTTCACACAACATTCCAATACTCGTCCAACCTAATGCCGGTTTACCTGAAACTGTGGAAGGAAAAATTGTTTATTCTGAAACTCCGGATGTGATCGCTAACTCAGTTAAAAGTTTCTTATCAATCGGTGTAAACATCATTGGAGGATGCTGCGGAACTACGCCTGAACATATAAGAACTATCAGAAAAATAGTTGATGACTTTTTATTAAATCAATAATGAAATGATTTAGCTGTTTCAATCATTGCCACATAATTTTCAAAATTTACATACTCAGGAATTGAATTTCCTGAGCCGACACAATATCCGCCATTCATTCCGACATTTTCAATATTGAACAATACATTTTTAATTACTTCTTCTTTTGTACCTCTTGCCAGCAGGTCAACATCAATATTTCCGATTAAACAAAGTTTATCACCAATCTGCTCTTTAACATCAACGATGTTCATCGCTTTTGGTTCAATCGGATGTAAAGCATTAACACCGCAATCAATAATCTTATTCATTACATCAAATAAAATCCCATCACTGTGATAGATTAAAGGTTTATTGACTGACTTAGCAATATCTCCAATCTTTTTAAGCCAGGGGAAAAAATATTTATCCAGACTTTCTGGTGAGACCATCAATCCATTTGCATAAGCTATATCATCACTGTACCAAAGAGCTTTTACTTCATCTATCTGTGACATATTCTCAAACATATTTACTACTATATGTCCGATTTTTTCATTTATCATTTTGATCAATTCATCATCTTCAAACAAAGCAAGAGAAAAATTTTCAAAGCCCATCATTTCCCAGGTCATTGTAAAAATATCACCATACTGACCAACTATTCCCAAACCTTCCAAAAGATTGATTTTGGCTTCTTCAAATCTCTGATAATCAATCTCATTCAATTCCGGGAATACATAATCTTCAAATTCTTTTAGTGAAGTTATAACTCCGCAGTTTTCAGAAGCCCACTGCCGAAAAACTGTTCCGTCATCATTGTAAGTGATATTTGTATTGGTTTTTATCTTAGCAGGATTAAAATCAATTTTAGGTTGAAGTTTTACATAATCATATCCTGCTTTATACCAAAACTCAATTTCATCTGTTATAGTTAATATTTTTTTTCCAATAAATTTTTCTTTGATTACTGGATGGACACCTAATTCGGCAATCGGAATGAATTCAGCTTTTTCATTTCGAAGAGTTTTAATCAGAGCATCTATGTCAGGTTTAGGAATAATCATTTTTTTCACCTGCACAAAAATTTTCAATGCAACTTTCTAAAACAAATACAATTCGTCTTGATTTTAATTACAGGTTTAATAATCTTGCAACTGCCTTTCAAAACTATGCTTAAACTATGAGAACTTTTTTAGCTTTAATATTAACATTATTTCTATTTGCAGGAATATTAGGTTCTGCAAATGAATTTTTTATCTTTGCCGGTGAAAGAAAAGGATTACTTTCAGCTAAACTTTCAAATGAGGAATTAAAAAAACTTTCGATTAAAGAAATCGAGGAAATTTCTTCAAGGAATAATTTAAAATTTACAATCTATAATTCTCTGAAGATAGGGAATCCTGAGCAAAGATAATTTCATATATCATTTCTGGTATTCCATCACCATTTGAGCCCTTCTGTCAATATTTACTATCGTTGGCTAATCTTATTTATTATAATTACATAAGAAGTTATTAATAGAAAAGTACCGGAATGTTGAAAATTTTTTTAGATAATTTTTACTAATTGATAATATAGGACTGATAGAACGAAGCTAAATGTCTTATTTATTAAAAAAGACACTCTACTTTGTTCAGAGTGACATAAAAATAATTCTTTAGAAGTTTCTTAGCAGTATTGTTGTAATTGTAATTACAATTTTGAAAAGAAATTGAAGTGAATTTCCCTCCTAATATTACCTCTCGTTGGTTGGTTAAGGTAAGCCCCGGCAATCGCCGGGGTTTTTATTTAGTCGATGATTAAAAGTATTTTTGCCTGAAACTATTATGATAAAATTCCTCAGAGAAAATAAAAGCTTTATTCAAAAAACTTTATCACTTGCTTATCCTGTAATAATTGGTCAGCTTGGTCTGATTATGATGGGAGTAGTTGATAGCATTATGGTCGGAGAACTTGGAGCAGTTCCACTTGCAGCAGCTTCATTAAGTAATAGTCTGATATTCATTGTACTGATTATCGCAATTGGAAATGCGATTGCTGTTACACCTCTTGTTGCAATACTTGTTGGAGCAAAAAGGTTGGATGAATGCGGCGTCTATTTCAGACAATCACTTCTCGTAAATCTTGTTATGGGAGCTTTGGTCTTTCTTATAATTTTAGTCGGAGTCAATTATCTTCATTTGCTTGGACAATCTTTACCGGTTCAACTAAAAGCAAAATCGTATATGATCATCATTGGTTTTTCAATATTTCCTTTGATGATTTTTCAAACTTACAAACAATTCATTGAAGGATTATCAATTATGCGTCCTGCAATGATTATTACTCTTGCGGCAAACCTGATAAATGTTTTTGCAAACTGGGTGTTGATTTTCGGCAATCTCGGTTTTCCGCGGCTCGAACTTGATGGAGCTGGCTGGGCAACATTCATTTCCAGATTATTTATGGCAGTTTCGTTAATGATTTTTGTAATGCGTAATAAGAGATTCAGAATTTATGATGTAACTTTTCATTTCAGAAGCATAAACTTTCCTGTTATAAAAAGAATATTAAGTGTTGGTTTACCGAGTGGCTTTCAGTATTTCTTCGAAGTCGGAGCATTTTCTTTTGCTGTAATAATGATCGGCTGGATTGGTGCAAATGAATTAGCTGCTCATCAGATCGCAATTTCACTCGCTTCTGTTTCATTTATGGGTGTGCTGGGAATTTCTCAGGCAGGTGGCATTTTGGTTGGTAATGCAGTAGGCGAACAAAATGTTCAGCTTGTACGCAAAAGTGGTTTTACTGCTATCGTTTTGGGAATGATGTGGATGTCAGTGTCCGGAATAATTTTTATTCTTTTCAGAAATTATCTGCCTTATATCTACATTCGTGATGAAGCAGTAATTCAAATAGCATCTCAGTTACTCATCATAGCAGCATTGTTTCAATTGTCAGACGGAATTCAGGCAGTCGGAATAGGAATACTTCGCGGTCTTACTGATGTAAAAGGTCCGACTGTTATTACTTTTGTTGCATATTGGATAATCAGTTTGCCTATTGGTTATTTGCTTGGATTTCAATTTGGTTACGGTGTCATCGGAGTGTGGATCGGTTTATTAATCGGTCTTACTTGCTCAGCGATTATGCTTACTTTAAGATTTAATTATAAGAGCAGAAAACTGATTAGACTGTGAGAGGAATCTGATTATCAGATTAATTTCTCCGTGTTTCCTCAGAGATATTTTATTTAGCAATCAGTTTACTTCTGCTAAATCCGCTTAATCAGCATTATATTCTTTTCACGCAGAGACGCAAAAAACACAAGGTTTTTTAAACACATATTAACACAGATTATTTGTGACTTATAATTAAATACTTTGTCTGTGTATTACTTCACTCGATTATAGTCAAAAAAGCAGAGCAGTTTTTATCTTGAGTTGTGTGCTTAATTAAATTGAAATTCGTTGCATATAAAGGTATTTTTACACGCTAATTGATAAAAGATTATGCAGCAAACACCTTTAATGGCTCAGTATTATAAGATTAAGCAACAGCATCCTGATACGATTTTGCTTTTCAGGGTTGGTGACTTTTTCGAAACTTTTGAAGATGATGCGAAAATAGCTTCTAAAGTTCTCGGAATTACTCTGACTAAAAGATCAAACGGTGCTGCTGAGGATGTTCCGCTTGCAGGATTTCCACATCACGCAATCGATGCTTATTTGCCTAAGCTTGTTCGTGCCGGTTATCGTGTTGCTGTATGTGAGCAGATGGAAAATCCAAAGTTTGCCAAAGGAATTGTTAAACGCGAAGTAATAGAGGTAGTAACTCCCGGTGTAACTCTTTCCGATAAATTACTCGATCACAAAAAGAATAATTATGTTCTTGCAGTTTATATCAAAGATGATTTTGCAGGTTTATCTTTTTCCGATATTTCTACAGGTGAGTTCTATGTTTATGAAACAAGGTCAGAACAACTTTCCGAGCAGATACAACTTATCAATCCATCTGAAATTTTATATCATAAAAGAGATAAAGATTATCTTTCAAAAATTCTTGCAAAGATTAATCCTGAAATTCGTTTAACCAGAATTGATGACTGGATTTTTAATTTCGATTATACAAATGAACTCCTTCTTAATCATTTTAAAACTGTTACACTAAAAGGTTTTGGAATTGAAAAACTTCAGTACGGCATCGTTGCTGCAGGAATTGTACTTCACTATTTGCAGGAAACCCAGAAAGTTAATCTTTCGCATCTGAATAAAATTTCTGTTTATAATCCTTCTGATTATATGATTCTGGATTACTCAACAAAGCGTAATCTTGAAATAATAACATCAATGCAGGAAGGAACAAGAGAAGGTTCTTTGATTTCTATACTTGATAAAACTCAGACAGCAATGGGTGGAAGGTTATTAAAGAAATGGATTTCTGCTCCACTGCGTGATGTAATTTCGATCAATCAAAGACTTAATGCAGTTGAAAATCTTATCAAGGAAAAATCAGTTCGGAAAGATTTAATCAGTCATCTGAAAGAAGTCGGAGATCTTGAAAGACTTATTTCAAAAGTATGTACAGGCAGAGCTAATCCGAGAGAAATTGTAGCAGTTAAAACATCGTTGAAGAAAATTCCTGAAATAAAAGGATTGCTGAACAAACTTTCTGACAACACACTGAAAAAGATAGGTGATACATTAAGAGATCTATCTTCACTTGTTGAAAAAATTTCTGAAGCGATTATTGATTCTCCACCCGCCAGTTTAACTGAAGGAGGAATTATCAGAAGCGGATTCAGTGCAGAGCTTGATGAACTCAGAGACATTGCATTCAACGGAAAAGAATGGATTTCAAACCTTCAGCAAAAGGAAAGAGAAAGAACCGGAATCCCTTCTTTGAAAGTCGGATTTAACAATGTATTTGGTTATTACATTGATATCAGTAACGCTCATAAATCAAAAGTACCTGATGATTATATACGAAAACAAACTCTGGTTAATTCTGAAAGGTATATCACACCTGAGTTAAAAACTTTTGAAGAAAAAATTCTTAACGCCGAAGAAAAAATCGGTGAGCTTGAATATCAGTTATTTAATGAAATAAGAAATCTGGTCGCACTTGAAGCCGAAGCAATTCAGACTAATGCAAGACTTATCGGAATGCTTGATGTATTTATTTCATTTGCCGAATGTGCCGAAGAATACAATTATGTAAAACCTGAAGTTGATGAAGGTGATGAGATCGAAATAACTCAGGGAAGACATCCTGTTGTTGAAAGAATTTTATCGCCCGGAGAGAAGTTCACTCCAAATGATTGTAAGCTTAATAATACTGATCAACAAATTATTCTGCTTACCGGACCAAATATGGCTGGTAAATCAGTTTATTTAAGACAGGTTGGCTTGATTGTTCTTCTTGCTCAGATTGGTTCATTTGTTCCGGCGACAAAAGCAAAAATCGGAATTGTTGACAGAATTTTTACGCGTGTTGGTGCAAGTGACAATATTACAGCAGGCGAGAGTACATTCCTTGTTGAGATGCAGGAAGCAGCAAACATTCTGAATAATGCAACTTCAAAAAGCCTCATTTTGCTTGATGAAATCGGCAGAGGCACAAGTACATTTGACGGAATTTCAATTGCATGGGCAATTACAGAATACCTCCACGAAAATCCGCAGGTTTCTGCGAAGACTTTGTTTGCTACACATTATCACGAATTAAATGAAATGGCTGACTTGTTCCCAAGAATAAAAAATTACAAAGTCGAAGTCCGTGAGTATGATGATAAAGTAATATTTCTTCATCGTGTTAATCCTGGCAGAGCAGATCACAGCTACGGAATTCAGGTTGCAATGATGGCAGGTCTGCCTGTGTTTGTTACGAACAGAGCAAAGGAAATTCTAAATAATCTTGAAAGTAAAGAACTTACTCCTTATGAAGTCAAGAAAGAGAGACTTAAAAAACTTAAAAGTGAAACTGATAATCAAATAAGTTTGTTTGAATTCAAAGATGACGAGCTTAGAACTGAAATTAAAAATCTCGAGCTTAATTCATTAACACCGATTGAAGCTCTGAACAAATTAAATGAATTGAAAAGAAAGATGGAGAAAAATGATTAAGTCAATTAAACTTATAACTGTTAGTCTGATTGTTCTGTTTTTTATTTTAACTGGTTCAAACTGCTCTGATAAAAACAGAACAGAACTTACAAAATCCTATCTGACATTACTTGAACAGGAAAGAGCTGAAAGAAACTGGCAGATGCAATACAATCCGAGTTCTTCTCCTTTTTTAATGGATACTTCGTTGAAATATGAACCATTAAAATTTTTTGAACCAAATGCAGAGTTTATATTTAAGTCAAAACTTTACAGGATTGACAGACCTGATTCTGTTGACATACTTGGAACTAAAGGAACAATTAAAAAATATCTTCGATACGGTTATTTTAATCTTGATTATAATGGTGATCAGTACAAACTCTATCTCTATAATGTTACAACTCCGGATGGAATTAAGGTTTATAACATCTGGTTCAAAGATGGCACAACCGGAAAAGAAACTTTTGAACACGGAAGGTATCTCAAGTTTGAAAAGAATATGGATGATGACTTTGAATACACCATTGATTTTAACCGCGCAATAAATCCACTTTGTGCTTACAGTGATTTATTTAATTGTCCCATTCCAACCGAAAAGGATTCGCTTCCGTTTGAAGTAAAAGCCGGTGAGAAAAAATTCAGAGAATAAATTGTTCTTAAAAAGGAGAGAAAATTGGTAGTAGTTGTTGATAAAAATTTATCGCAGGAAAAAATAGAAGTAATAATTGAAAAGCTGAACAGTTTTGGTTTTGATGTTCACAAATCAACAGGTGAAAAATATATTATACTTGGAGCGCTTGGAGTTCAGCCGGGATTTGATACAAGAAAAATCAAAATGCTTGAAGGTGTTGTTGATGTTTTCAGAATTACAGAGCCGTACAAACTTGCAAGCAGAAGATTCAAATCTGAAAAGACAATCGTAAAAGTAAATGATATCGAAATAGGTGGAGATGAAATCATTGTGATTGCCGGTCCTTGCTCGGTTGAAAATGAAAATCAGATAATGAAACTTGCAGAAGCTGTAAAAAAATCCGGCGCTAAAATATTAAGAGGCGGAGCATTCAAACCAAGAACTTCGCCATATTCATTTCAGGGTTTGGGCGAAGAAGGATTGAAACTTCTGAGACAAGCTGGTGATAAATTTGGTCTATCAGTAATTACTGAAATAATTGAACCATCACATTTTGAACTGATTGAAAAGTACACTGACATATTTCAGGTTGGCTCAAGAAATATGTACAATTATCCGCTTCTGAAATTACTTGGTACTTCAAATAAACCTGTTATGCTTAAGCGCGGAATGTCCGCAACCATTGATGAGTGGTTAATGTCTGCAGAATATATTCTTGCTGGTGGTAATCCAAATGTTATTTTGTGCGAAAGAGGAATCAGAACATTCGAAACAACACTGCGAAACACTTTTGATATATCTGCAATTGTAACTGCTCAGGAAAAGACACATTTGCCCGTTTGTGCTGATCCATCGCATGCAATTGGTTACAGAGATAAAATTATTCCGATGGCTCGTGCTGCAGTTGCTGCAGGAACTGATGCATTGATGATAGAAGTACATCACGATCCTGATAATGCTTTATCCGATGGTCCGCAGGCACTTCTGCCAGAGCAGTTTGAAGAATTAATGATTCAGATAAAAGAAATTGCAAAAGTGATCGGAAGGAAAATCTGATTCATTCTGATTTCAAATCTTAATTAACTCATTTTAAAACTGAACTTTCTGACTTATAATTGTTGCCAGTAATTTTATATGAATATGAATAATAAAATTTTTTTGCTGATTTTGATTTTAGCTCTTTCAGTTTTTGCACAACAAAAAGAAATACGCAGAACATATTTCCCCGATGGCAAAGTTAAAACTGAAGGCGAATATGTAAATGATAAACTTGATGGAAAGTACAAAGAATACTATCCCACAGGCAAATTATGGAAAGAATGGAATTTTGTTGATGGTAAAGAAGAAGGAATTTCAATCTGGTATTTTCCTGATGGTAAAGTTCAGATTGAATGGAATTACAGAAATGGTTTGCGTGAAGGGATTTCGAGATGGTATTATGAAACTGGCGAACTTTGGGCAGAACAGAATTATGAAAACGGCGTTCTGCAGGGAGTTACTTTTACTTATTACAAGACCGGTGAAAAGCAAGGTGAGTGGAATTATGTTAATGGTATTCTTCAGGGAATTTCAAGAACTTTTTATCAAAACGGAAATATTGAAACAGAGAAAAAATTTGTGGACGGAAAACTTCACGGCACAACAAAAGTATTCCACGATGATAAGTCCCTCGCCCTCGAAGCATTTTTCGTAAATGATAAACTTGAAGGAAATGTTTACATCTACGATAAAATGAAAACATTGCGAGTAAAAGATTTTTATGTGAACGATGAACTTGTTAATCGCGAGCGATATGATTACAAAGGCAAAGTAGAATCAAAAGAAGAAGTTGTCAGAACAAAATATCCGTCCGGATTTATTAAAGATGAAACTTATTTTGTTGATAAAGTAAGAGATGGAATTATGAAAATTTATTATGAATCAGGTTTTCTTAATTATGAGTATAACTACAAAAAAAATGTTTTGAACGGAAGAGCATTTCAGTTTTATGAAAATGGTGTTGTAAAAATTGTCAGTGATTATGTTGATGGAATAAAAATCGGCAATGAAAAAGAATATTATGAAAACGGAATTCTGAAATCAGAAACAATTTATGAAAACGGCAGAAAGAACGGAACACAGGTTACTTATCATCCAAATGGTAACCTTTCTTCAATCAGTCAATTTGTGGATGATGTTCAGACAGGTGAGTTCAAGACATTTCACTCAAACGGCATCTTGAGGTCTGAAGAATTTATTCTTGATGGAAAAAGAGAAGGAAGAAGAACTACCTATTATCAGAATGGTGCTTTGGAAAAAATTGAAAATTATCTGAATGGAAAACTGCAGGGCTGGACAAAAATTTATTATGATGATGGTTCGCTGATGAAAGAAGAATATTATTCAGACGGTGTTTTGCAAAGAAGCAAAACCTACAGCCGGGATGGATTATTGGTTTCTACTTTCGGATATAATTAGTCAAACTTTTTTGTTTGATTTTTTTCATTCATTATTTAACTTTGAGCAGTAATCAATCAACCAACAATCACAGGAGCAAGAATGAAACTTAAATTATCATTTTTCGGGATAACTGTTTTGTTGTCTTTTCAGTTATTCTTTTCATCGACAATCTTCCCTCAGGAAAATTTATGGACCGACAAACAGGAAACTGAAATAGTTGTGGCAGGTGAAAGAGTAATTATCCCTCAGATGTACAGAACAGTTGCGTTGAACAGAAATCTTCTTACAAGTCTGCTTAGTCAGGCACCAATGGAAACTGCCGGCTTTTTCTCACAGAGAACACTTGAAATTGAACTTCCAATACCCGATGGTTCAATGCAGAAGTTTGCATTTGTAGAATCACCAGTAATGGCACCGGAATTAGCTGCGAAGTTTCCTGAAATTAAAACATATCTCGCAAAGGGTATTACAGATCCTTATGCAGTTTGCAGATTTGATTTTACAGTTCAGGGATTTCATGCAATGATTCTTTCACCAAATGGTAGAGTTTTTATTGATCCTTACAGCAAAGGTGATATTGATAATTACATCTCTTATTACTCAAGAGATTATGTTAAAGAATCTGCATTATTCGATTGTGAGTTATTAGTTGATGAATCAAGACGATCAGAATTTGATTATCTGAAAGAAAACAAATTACTGACTCCTACAGGACCGCAATTGAGAACTTACAGATTGGCTGTTGCTACAACCGGTGAGTATTCCACATTTCATGGTGGAACTGTTCCTTCAGTTATGTCCGCAGTAGTAACAACAGTTAATCGCGTTGTTGGTGTTTATGAAACTGATCTTGCAGTAAGAATGGTACTCGTTCCGAATAACGATACTCTGATATTCTTAAATGCAGCAACTGATCCATACACTAACAATGATGGTTCTGCAATGCTATCACAGAACCAGACGACGATTGATGCAAGAATTGGTCCAGCAAATTATGATATCGGACATGTTTTTAGTACAGGCGGAGGTGGAGTTGCATATCTGGGAGTTGTTTGTGTTAATGGTTATAAAGCCCGTGGTGTAACCGGGTCTCCTCAACCAATCGGTGATCCGTTTGATATTGATTATGTAGCTCACGAAATGGGGCATCAGTTTGGTGGGAATCATTCATTTAATGGTAATGCCGGTGCCTGTAGCGGTGGAAACAGAAATGCTTCAACAGCTTATGAACCGGGCAGCGGTTCAACAATTATGGCTTATGCGGGAATCTGTTCTCCTCAAAATCTGCAGAACAACAGCGATCCATATTTTCATGTTGTTAACTTTGATGAAATTGTTTCTTTTACAAACTTTGGAAGCGGGAATAGTTGTGCTGTAATTACTAATACTGGAAATTCAGCTCCGACTGTAACAGTTCCTGCAGGTGGATTTTATATTCCAAAGAGTACACCTTTTGCTTTAACTGGTTCTGCAACTGATCCGAATGGTGATGCTTTAACATTCAGTTGGGAAGAATTTGATTTAGGTCCCGCCGGGCATCCGAATTCACCCTCAGGCAATGCGCCTATTTTCAGAGTGTTTAATCCAACTACTTCGCCCACAAGAACATTTCCAAAATTATCATCATTACTCAGCAACACTCAGGTAATTGGAGAAATTCTTCCTTCTTATGCACGAACATTAACATTCCGACTTGTTGCAAGAGATAACAGACCGGCAGGTGGTGGAGTTAATTATGCTCAGATGCAGTTTCAGGTTGATGGTAATTCAGGACCATTCGTTGTAACTTCACCAAATACTAATGTCAGCTGGCCGGGATTATCTGCTCAAACCGTAACCTGGAATGTTGCTAACACTAATGTTGCGCCTGTTAATTGTGCCAATGTAAATATACTTCTTTCGGTTGATGGCGGACAAACTTATCCTTTTGTCCTTGCTTCAAACACTCCGAATGACGGAAGTGAAACAGTCATTTTACCGGATAATCAAACAAACACAGCAAGAATAAAAGTTGAAGCTGTCGGGAATGTATTCTTCGATATTTCGAATGTGAATTTCACAATTGCTGCAGCAATCCCTGTTGAATTAGTTTCATTTACTGCTACTTCAATTGACGATGGTATTTTGCTAAACTGGATTACAGCAACAGAAACAAACAACGCAGGTTTTACAATCGAAAGAGGAGTTGACAGTGAGAACTTTTCAGAAATTGGTTTTGTCGGCGGAAAAGGAACAACCACAGAACCCACTGTTTACTCTTACCTGGATAACTCAGCAAAGCAGGGAACATATTATTACCGGCTTAAACAGACTGATTACGATGGTACATTTAAATATCTCAATGTTGTTAGTGTTGATGTTGCAATGCCAAAAAAATTCGCACTTGAGCAGAATTATCCGAATCCATTCAATCCAAACACAATAATCAGTTGGCAGTCTCCGGTAGGCAGTCATCAAACATTAAAAGTTTATGATATCCTTGGTAATGAAGTGGCAACATTAGTGGATGAGTACCGAGAAGCCGGCAGATATAATGTTGAATTTGATGCAAGCAATCTGTCAAGTGGGGTATATCTATACAAACTTCAGGTAGGAGACTTTGTTCAAGTTAGAAAGCTGATCTTTAATAAGTAATAATTTAACCAGGAGATGACATCATAATTCCCAGATGTCATCTTCTTTTTTTATTTCATATCAAAATATTTCCCTGAATCTTTTGAGCATTAATTTTATTGCTTGACACTTACTATTTAATAACCGATTTTTAATCAGTAAAAAACTCAGTATCATAAATTAACTGAGGTGTCTATGAAAAATTTCATACTCTTTTTTTTACTCCAGGCTATTACTATTTCTTTTGCGCAGGAGCTTTCATTTGTAAAACTTCCATTTGAGTTCAAAAACAAACTATTATCAGGAAAGATTATATCTCAATCAAATTTCAATAAAGACACACTCCATTGTTATTATGCTTTTACTAATTCCGGAATTTATTATTCAAAAAGTTATGACGGCGGAAAGAACTGGTCTGCACCAGGATATTATGGATTCTGGAATCAGTTTGATGTTTTGCATACAAATGATAACAAGAGAATTATTTGCTTTATATCATTAGGTTCACTGAAAATTAAAACTTTTGAAAGCACTGGAAATACATTTGATGCTGATTTTCAAATAGGTGCCGGCTCAACCAATCTGCAAATAAAAAAACTTGGAAATGAAACCGGTGTATTCTATTCAAGACTTAACAGAATTTATGCTTCCATCTCACCAGATTTAATTAATTGGTCTTTACCTTCAACAACAATTTATCAGAATGTAAAAGTATTTCAGATATTAAAACTGAAAAATGACAGGTATTTTCTTGCATTCACTAAACCATCAGATCAGAACCTCTATTACACTTTCAGTGATGATATAATTAATTGGCAGGAGCCTAAAACTCTATTAACCGGAATTCCCGACAGCACCAGATTTGTAGCTGAACAAAATGATGCCGGTGTTATTATGCTGGCTCTTGAAAAGAATTTAGCAACACCTTTTCCTGAATACAGACAAAAAGATATTTTAATTACAACCAGTGTTGATTTCGGAAATAACTGGAGTCAATTTACAGCCATTACAAAATATAAAGGTGATGATAATTTGTTATCAATCAGTACAGTAAGGAATGATTTCATTTTATCTTTTTCATCAAAGAGAGAAAAAGACTTTCCGGATTACTATTTCGGATTTTTACCAAATGCCTCTGATAAATTCACACCACCCTTTATTTATGAAGTCAAACCAGAAACTGAAAACATAAATGATATTAACACACTTAGATTTTTTGCAAAGATAGTCGATGATGAGCCGCTGAAATATGCAAAGCTTAAGTTAAAGATTAACAATGAAGCCCCTTTCGAAATTTTTATGAATGACAGAGGTGTTGACGGAGATGAGCAGCAATTTGATAAAATTTATACAGGAACACTCAAAAGGAAATTCCAAAAAGGTGATGCAATTAGTTATCAGGTTCTAACCGAAGATATTTCAGGTAATAAATCTATTAGTTTGAAGAAAAGTTTATTCATCCCAATCGACTATGAAATGACTGTTTACTCGTTAAATAATAATCGTTTCAAAATGTCCTTTGATAATAAAGGAATAATAGCAGATGTTTATCCGGGTTCAGGACACTTTGATGGCGAAATGATATTATTCAGCGGTGGATTTTTATTAACAGGTTACGATAATGGGAGTATTTTCGAAAGTGTTGTCTTTACCAGCAACAGGCTGGGTGATTATTTACCCGGGATAGCTGGTGGCTCAAGTGAAGATCCTAAAAACCAGATTTACATTATCAAAGCAAATGATCCGCCATTCGGTGAAAGCTGGCAGTTATACAGATATGCAACTCTGTTAAATGCACCATTTTACGACGGAGATTTTGACGGCATTTATAATCCTGTTGATAAAAATAAAAACGGAGTTTGGGACGAAGATGAAGACGCTCCTGAAATCCTTGGTGATGTAACTGCCTGGTGTGTGTTTAATGATGCCGTGCCTTCTTATTTACGCAGGACTTTGATGAAGCCAATGGGAATTGAAATTCAGCAATCAATCTTCTCATTTGATAAAAATGAAAACAATCAGCCAGACGAAAAAATTTATATCAGATACAGAATAATTAATCGAGGAACTGTTAATGAAGTTCTGGATTCAGTGTTGTTCTCATTTTTCGTTGATAATGATATTGGTGATTATGAAAACGATTATTTAGCAACAGATACAACACTAAATCTTGTTTATGCTTACAGCCGGCACGAATCTAACTATGGTATCAATCCACCTGCAAGCGGAATAGCATTGCTGCAAGGACCTCCGGTTTTTATTCCGGGCAAAACTTTTATAGACAATAATAATAACAAAATTTATGATGAAGGTATTGACTTTGCTATTGATACAGCATTATTCAAGAACGGTTCGGCTATTCCAGCTAAAAAATTTCCCGGAGCTATGAATGGAAATATAATTTCCAGTTATCCGTCCATAATGTATTATTCAATAGAACCGAATTTTAGAAATAATCAACTTGGCTTAGATCCTTTCGGCAGATATATAGATGTATGCAGCTACATTTTCGGAACAGTTTTTGGCAATTATAGTTGTAATGAGATAAATCCTGTTTTTATTTTTTCAGGAAACCCTGTTATCCCAGATGGCTGGGTTATGACAAACCCAACAGATGTAAGGTATTTATTGAGCTGTGGTTCTTTTCAGTTGAAAAAAGATGAACCTGTGGATATCTGGGGTGTTTATGTAGCTGGCCGTGGAGTTGACTCACTTGACTCTGTTACAGAAATGAAAAAGAATACTCAAAGTGCAATTCAGTTTTATAAAAATTTTCCTGTGAATGTAGATCGAACACCTCCAATTGTAATTTTACCAACTCAATATAAGTTGTATCAGAATTTCCCGAATCCTTTTAACAGCGGAACAAGAATAAAATTTGATATTCCTGCAACCGAATTTGTGAAATTGAAAGTTTATGATATTACCGGAAGGGAAGTAATAACTTTGCTTAATGAAACGAGATCTGCAGGTGAATATGAGGTAATTCTGAAATCAGATAATCTTTCAAGCGGCGTGTATTTTTATCAATTAGTTGCAGGTAATTTTATATCAACGAAGAAGTGTGTGGTGATTAAATAATATTTAGTCACTGAAAATAAATTGTTTCATAGTTATTAATCAGTTACAACCCATACTATTATTCCGGCTGATTTGTGTTTTCATTACAGTCACACTTTATTAAATTTACATCAGGAATTTCATCAACATCACAGAATTAAAATGAAAAAAATTATTTACCCTCTTATAATTAATCTGTTCATATCAAGTTTGATTTTCGCTCAGTCAAATCCGCCTAAAAGGGAATTGAGAGCTGCCTGGGTGGCAACTGTTACAAATCTTGATTGGCCATCCTCACCAACAATTTCAACTTATCAGAAAAAACAGGAAGCAATAAATCTTCTTGATCAATTGAAGAGTGCAGGTATAAACACAATTATTTTTCAAATCAGAACGGAATGCGATGCACTTTATAGTTCCGCTTATGATCCCTGGTCTTATTGGTTGACAGGTTCACAAGGCAATCCACCTTATCCATATTTTGATCCACTTGAATTCTGGATTGAAGAAGCACATAAAAGAGGAATGGAACTTCACGCATGGTTTAATCCGTATCGTGCTGAAAGAAATGTGGGTAATTATCCTCTCGCACCGAATCATGTAGTTAATGCTCATCCGAACTGGGTTCTGACAATAGGAACATTCCGTTTCCTTAATCCTGGTTTGCAGGAAGTTCGTAACTATATTTCAAATGTTATCTTTGATGTAGTCAGTCGTTACGATGTTGATGGTGTCCACTTTGATGATTACTTCTATCCTTATCCACCTAATCATATGACTGCAAACCCAACTAACAACGCACTTGATGATTCTGCTTTTGCAGCTGATCCAAGAGGATTCACAAATAAAGAAGACTGGCGTCGTGATAATGTTAATATTATGATTGCACAGGTTAATAACAGAATTCAATCAGTAAAGCCGTGGGTTAAATTCGGAATTAGTCCTTTTGGAATCTGGCGGCCTGGTTATCCGCCCGGAATTACAGGAATGGATGCTTATGCAACTATCTATGCTGATGCGCTTGCCTGGCTTCGGGCTCAGTCAATTGATTATCTGACACCGCAATTGTACTGGCCCTTTGGCGGCGGACAGGATTATGCAAAACTTCAACCCTGGTGGGGTGATTCTGTCTATGTTCACGGAAGACATTACTATCCCGGCCATGCACTATACAGAGTTGATTCTGGATCAGGTAACTGGACTGCAAGTGAAATTCCTAATCAGATCAGATTTGACAGAGCAAATCCAAAAGTTCACGGCGGAGTTTTCTTCAGAGCAAAAAGTTTTGTTTCAAACTTCAAAGGTGTTACTGACACTCTTAAAACAGATTTGTACAGATATACAGCAATCCTTCCATCTATGAACTGGAAAGATGTTATTCCACCAAATCCTCCAAGGAATCTCAGATTTGAAAAACTTGCAAACGGACAAGCGGGATTAAATTGGGATGTTCCTTTTGTTGCAAGTGACGGTGATACTGCAATGCGGTATATCGTTTACAGATTTGAAACTTCAAATATTCAGCTGGGTGATCTGGAAAACTCTTCCAGAATTTTAAGTGTCGAAGGATTCAGTCAAAGTGTTCCTCCGGAACCTCCAAATCCTACTGGTCCATATTATTTTGTTGTTACTGCACTCGACAGAAATTATAATGAAAGTATAATGAGTAATATTCTTTATGTTTCGCCTCCTCCGATACCGGTTTTAGTAAGTCCTGCTAATGGTGCAACAAATCAGCGTGACACGATAATTTTAAGATGGAATTATCCTGATCTATCATCGTCTTTCAGACTTCAGGTTTCCTCTGATCCAACCTTTTCTTCAGGAATCATTCTGGATCAGGCGGGATTGATTGATACATTTAAAACGATAACAGGACTTGAAGGGCTTACAACTTATTACTGGAGATTAAACGCTTCCAACGCTGGCGGAACAAGTGATTTCTCAGCTGTATACTCATTTACAACGGGATTTCCAAAAGCTCCCGGTTTATTTTATCCTCCAAACAATACCGGTGAAATTCCTGTTGACACAATTTTGTACTGGATGTCTTCTCAAGCTGCTCAATCATATCGTTTGATGGTTGCAAGAGGACTTGACTTTGCTCAGAATACAATCGTTGTTGATACTGTTGTTAATGATACAACCTTTCACATCGCCGGTTTGAATCAGAATACTTTTTATTTCTGGAGAGTTAGAGCAATAAATCAGTATGGTTCAAGCGGCTGGTCAACAATATGGCGATTCAAAACTGTTGCGCCGATTAGTGTTGATGATGAATATTACAATCCACAATCGTATTTGCTTGAACAGAATTATCCAAATCCATTTAATCCTTCTACAAGAATAAAGTTTATTATTCCTGAATCAGATTATGTATCGCTGAAAATTTATGATACACTCGGGTCTGAGGTTGCAAGATTAGTTGATAATCAATTGCTGCCCGAAGGGAAGTATGAACTT
>CALHAB010000057.1 GCA_937934185.1 uncultured Ignavibacterium sp.
GATTAAATATGGTTTTGGAATACAAGGTGCTGGCTATGGTTCATATAATCACGGCGCAGCTATATCAAAAGATTCAATTTTGTTTACAGGTATATCTTTTGGAACAACTTTCCGATGCTATAACTTCAGTTTAGGTTGGACGAATGTAGGATACGGTTCTTATGTTCCGCCACCACAGTATGTTATGGAACCAGGCGGACCTGATCAGGGAGGCAAAAGCTTCATTCGCGATATTGCTTTGATTCCAAATGCAAATTACGCTGATACGACAGTTCCATTTTACACATCAAGAAATTCTATCTCATCAACTCAGCTTACTGGTGGAATTGCCAAATGGATTAACGGTAGTCAGTATGATCCACAAACCTATGATCCATTCAGAGTTGAAGATTTTGATTTCTTCCTGCAGTTTATTGATCCTTATCCATATGGAATTGATGTTGACAAAGATGGACTCTTATGGGTTGCAGGAATTGATTCCACACGCCGTTGGGTTAAAGCATTTGAAATCGATGGTATAAACGCTCTTGAAGTTTATGATTTGCCAAGTCAATTCAGTCAGGATATTCCAAATCCAAACGGAGCACCAATGACTTCACCTTGTGATGTTGCTTTAACTTCTGATGCAACGGCTGCTTATGTAATTGATATGTGGTCCAGATCAGCTTTCCGGTTTGATAAGCTATTAATTTCAGTTGAAGATAAGTATTCAAACTTATTTGATTATTCATTAGAGCAAAATTATCCAAATCCATTTAATCCCTCCACAATGATAAGATTTACTCTGCCGGAACAAAGTAATGTGAAACTGATTGTTACTGATGTTTTGGGTAACGAAGTTGAAACAATTGTAAATGAGAATTTGCCTGCAGGTAAATACACAAAATCTTTCAATGCTTCTGATCTTCCGAGTGGAGTTTATTTCTACAGTTTGATTACGGATAATTTCAAAGAAACAAAAAAAATGTTACTGCTTCGTTAATATTTTTATAAAAATTTTTCTACCTGTGGTCATCAATCAGGCCACAGGTTTGATTTTATTTTTACTGAAAGTTGAAAAGAAAATCAACTTAACATAATCTATGAAACAAGTTTTTTTACACATAGTAATCTTAATATTTCTTCTTATATCCTCGTTTATTTTTCCGCAGGGTCAGACAGGAAAGTTGGTGGGAACAATTACTGATGCAAATACAGGTGAACCTCTGATTGGTGCAAATGTATTACTTGAAGGTACAAATATTGGTGCAGCAACAAATGCGGAAGGTAGATTTATAATTCTTAATATTACTCCTGGTAAGTACAATGTAGTTGCAAGTATGGTTGGTTACACAAAGGTGATCGAGAAAAATGTTGAGATTTTTATTGACAGAACAACTCAGATAAACATTAAACTTTCAGATGAGACCGTACAGCTTGAACAAGTTGTTGTGGTTGCAAAGAGACCTCCGATTATTAAAGACCGAACATCAAGTCAATCGCATATAGATGATAAACAGATTCAGGCAGCACCTATTGAAGGTTTAAGAGGTGCACTTGATTTGACATCAGGATTTCAGAAAGATCAAAAAGGAAATTATTCTGTTCGTGGCTCATCTTCCTACGAAGTTAATTTTCAGATTAATGGTGTTGAACAAATGAGTTCGAATACGAGCGCACCAGCAACATTTGGAACTGAGAAATCAGATAATTCCTGGAAGTATGATGTGAATCCTTTAGGTGTGCAGCAATTACAACTTATTACTGGTGGTTTTTCTGCCGAGTATGGAAATGCACAGGCAGGTGTTGTTAAGGTTGTTTTGAAAGAAGGTGCCCCTCGTTTTACAGGTGAATTCAGAGTTGAATACAGACCCTCTGGCCAATATCATTATGGACCTTATATATATGATAAGAATAACTGGGAATGGCAGAAGTGGGGAAATATTGAAAACTGGATGGCCAGAAAAAATGAAATAGCTTCTGAGTTAAAACTCGATATCCGTTATCAGTGGTATAAAGACAATGATCCTGATACATATAATCAACTTGTTGAGCGAGAAATTAGATGGGCTTACGATCTCTGGGTGAAAAATCATGAACCTTCTGATGATAATGTTCTGGGAGTTTATGATTACAGACAATATTCCTATCAAAGATATCTGTTTGGTTTCGGCGGTCCGCTTGGTAAAGATCCAAACCTTCTTAAATTTTATATTTCGGGTGAGTATAAAAGAAATCCAACAAGACTTCCTACTCCCGAAAAAGTTCAGGTTACTCAGAATTATATTCTTAATTTAACTTATCAACCCTTCCCCGAACACAAGTTAAGATTTATGGGAAGTTATCAGAGTTATCTTGGTGGAATCTGGTCTGGTTCATCTGATATAAGATGGTCTGGTCTTGCATTTACACCTCCCGGAGTTTCAACTAAATATCTCGTTACAATAGATCCGGTAAGAAATGAACAAACTATTGCTCAAACTCTTAACTGGGTTTACACAATAAGCAATACTTCATTTTCAGAATTAATCTTAACACATCAGCAGGAGAAGTATGAGCTGCCTTTCAAATATCTTGCTGGTTATGGTTTGGAAGTTGACCGAGCAGACAGCTCAAAAGATCCAAGCGGTACAGTCCTGAGAGAGGGAAGCTGGTGGGAAAAAGATTTTTTCAGAGCGCCATTTAGTTTCAGCACAAATTATTATCAGGACAGCCGCACCGAAAACTATGGATTAAGGTTCGACTATACTAATCAGATAAATCAAAATCATTTGTTGAAATCCGGACTCTCCTTTAATTACTGGGATATGGTAAATAACGGAGTTAATTCGAGTTTCCAGGCGAATAGTTTTGTTGCAAGAAACGGATTTGCTGATTATTACAAAGCATATCCAATCAGTCTTGGTTTTTATGTCCAGGACAGAATGGAATTTGAAGGAATGATTGCTAATATAGGACTTCGTGCCGAGGCATATAATTATCAGGCAAGAGTCCCGGTAGATCCTTTTAATGTATTGTATCCGGGAACTGATGGTCCTGGGATAACAGGTAATCCTGAGACCAAAGATTCCGAAACAAAATATATATTCCTTCCAAGAGTTGGAGTTTCATTTCCGATTGGCGAAAGTACTGCCTTCAGAATTCAGTATGGTCATTTTGCCTCGATGCCAATTTTCTCACAGGCGCTTTCGAACAAAACCTGGGTTGGCTGGCAGGGAATCGGAAATCCGAATCTTGATCCAAAGAAAACAATTCAGTATGAATTCGGATTACAGCAAACCATCGGAGAAAGCAACAGACTTGATCTCGCAGTTTATTATAATGATCGTGTTACTCAGATTGGTTCAAGAAATATTGCTGCTTATACAGGAAGCAGAAATCAATTTGCGGGATTTACTGTGGATAATACACCGCTTTATTACTACCTGTCATACGCAAATAATTCTTTTGGCTCTACACTTGGTTTTGAAGCAACACTCGAATCCTTCGGAACAAAAAACTGGTCATACAGAATTAGTTACAGTTTATCTCAAACAACAACGGGTAACTATGGCGCTTCGATTATTTATCCTGACAACACACGAGGTTACTCAACAAGAAATTTCACTGGTGAATTTTTAGCTTCGTGGGACAGAACACACAATCTCAGAACACTTGTTCAATATTTCTGGGATAAAGATGAGGGTCCGGATTTATTCGGAGTAAAACTTTTGTCCAATTCATCATTAAGTATGACTTACACTGCACAATCCGGTGTACCGTTTACTTACATAACAGATTTTGGTCTTCGTGATGTAGTTAATAATCGCCGCTATCCGATTGAATCAAGTGTTGATCTCAACTTTATTAAAAATATTTATTTTGGATCATATAAAGTATTACTTGGAATCAGAGTAATGAATTTGTTCGATAACAAATGGCTGACTCCAATGTCAACCAATGATGATATTAATCTCTGGGTTGAACAAGGTGTTACAATGATGGATGCAGGAAATAATCCCAATAGATTCAGTTACTTAGTTGCACCATATCGTGCTTTCAGTAATATTCCAAGACAGGTTTTCTTCACAGTAGGTTTCGGATTCTGATTATGAAAATAAAATTAAGTTCAGCTTCAAAAATATTTCTGCTATTTCTACTCAACTCAATATTTGTCTTTCCGCAGATTGAATCATCTTCACTTATATTGAATCGCGGGAAACTATGGCAGACTATTCAGTTTGGTAAAGTTGGTCCTCAGTTCAGTAACTGGACACAAAGAGGAATTGGTTTAGACTGGCCTGGTTTTGATGCAAGTCTCATAAGCGACAACATCGGTGGACAAGCTTCTCATCTGGTTTCAGGAGGATTGATTGTTGGAGCAAAGTGGTCTCAGGACAGCATTCTATCTGTTGAAGAATGGTCTATCTATGCTGGTTCAATAGCAGAAGGCGCGGGATCCAAATACAGAGTAAAAACACATCGAAGAGTTTATCCAAACGGAACAAATTATTGGTTGCAGACTAATCCGAATTCAGGTGAAGATGTTATCGAAACTATTTGGGAATATAATACTGACTACACAGATGAATTTCAGATTAAGAGAATGCTTCCTGTAAGAGTTAAAAGAACTTCTCATCAATGGAGCGGATCAAAAGCAGATGAGAATTACATTATTCACGAGTATATAATAAAAAATATTTCGCCTGAAATAAAAAATATTGTTCCTCCAACAAGGTTTGTTGCTGATACACTAATAGATTTTTATGCAGTTATTAATTATGGCATTCATGTCAATTCAAGATCATGGTCGGTTTTATTTCCTTCACTTTCTCCCGGTGCCAGAAACACACAATTTTTCTACAACTCTGCGAGAAGATTACTTTACGGAAGAGCTTCTGATTTTCCCGAAACACCTGGATTAAATGAGGACTTCGGATATTCGCCTTCATTTGGTCCGATTATCAATGGCAGACCAACCGGTGAATATCTGGCTCCTGCTTTTGCAGGAATTAAACTTTTGTACTCTTCGCCCGATAAAAACGGACTTCAAACAAACATAGTAAGATATGGCTGGTCTGCTGCAAGTAATTCTATAGATTTGAGCGGACCGCTTACTAACATCGGTTCACTTGAAGCTCAATATGAATTTGTGAAAGACATAAGACTTGCGGCTAACTTCGTATCAAGTTCCACTGATACAGTTTTTATGACCCGTTCACGAATGTGGTCATTGATACAGCTTGGTCCTTACAACATTTTACCTGGTGATTCTATAAGAATTGTTGTTGCAGAAATTGTAGATGGTGTTGACTATAAACAGGCTATTGATCCTCAAAACAATCCGGTAAACATAATCAATCGCGATACACGAAATGCATTCTTTGCATCAGCTGACAGAGCGCAACTTACTTTTGATAATGGGTTTAATCATCCTGATCCACCTGCTGCACCTGATTTTGTGGTTGATTACAACCGTGAGAGTCAGTCGGTAGCTAATATTATCAAATGGAACAACGATAAAGAATTTATTCCTGATCCTGATAATGGCAACCTTGATTTGGTTGGATACATAATTTATCGCTCAGACTTTCTGCCAATCGGACCTTGGACAGCAATCGATACTGTCTTTGCAGGCGATACTGATTATCTGAATGGTTCAGTTTATACTTATTATGATTCGCTTGTTACTATTGGACAAAGATATTACTATGCTCTTACAACTTTCGATACTCAGGGGCTTGAGACTTCCATTTTTGCAAATCGTTTGCAATTACCTTTTACGGCCACTCTGCCGCCAAAAGACAATCTTGACGATATACTTGTTGTTCCGAATCCGTTCGTAATTGGTGAAGGATTTTCTCAACCCGGTGAGCAGGATAAAATCCAATTTGTTAATCTTCCTAATCCCTGCACCATAAGAATTTATACTGTCAGAGGAGATTTAGTTAAAACTATTTATGTGAAGGAAGGTGATGGAGCCATTGTTCCGTGGGATCAGGTTACTGACTTTGGTCAATTTGTTGAAAGCGGAATTTACATTTTTCACGCTGAGTTTAATGGCGGAACAAAAATCGGAAAGTTTGCAATAGTGAGATAACATTTATGAATAAGAGTTTAATTAAAATATCTTTTATTATTTCGTTGATTATTTGTTCTACAATACTTTCACAGGATTTTAAGAAAACAGCAACCGCAGGTTTTACTTTTCTCGAAATACCTGTAACAGCAAGAACAGCAGCACTCGGTGAATCTTCAATTGCTCTTTCGGATATGAATTCTCAAGGGATATTCACTAATCCAGCTTCAGTAGGATTTACGGAACTGACTCATTCTTTCTCTGCTTCTTATTCAAGTTGGTTTGCAGATATTAAACATTATGCTTCAAGTTACTCGTTTAAATCTGATGTTGGTATTTTCGTTGCCGGAGTAGTAATGCTTGATTACGGCTCGATGCCAAGAACTGTTGCAGGCGGTGGTCAGAGAGTTTATAATGTGATTGGTTCATTTAATGCAAACTCCATCTCTCTTGGCCTGGGTTACTCAAAAATGTTAACTGACAGATTTTCTTTCGGTCTGGTTGCAAAGTATGTTGAAGAAAAAATTGATGTTTATAAAGCCAATAACTTATTACTCGACGGTGGAGTTTTATATTATACCGGACTTGGTTCACTCAGAATTGCAGCAAGTCTTCAGAACTTCGGAACTAATTCAAAATTTATCGCTGATGAATTCAAAATGCCAATTATGCTCCGGCTTGGTGCTGCAACAGAGATTGTGGGGCAGAAAGATTCTGAATACCGTATAACACTTCTTGCTGAAGCTCTTCATCCAACTGATGCTGATGAGAGGATTAATTTCGGAACAGAAATAAGCTGGAATGAAATTATAATTCTTCGTGCCGGTTATAAATTTTTCTACGATGAAGAAACTTATTCATTCGGACTTGGAATCAACCCCGGTTTAAGTCTCCCTGTCAGTGCTGACTTCTCATTTGCTGATTATGGAAGACTAGGAAACACTTTGAGATTTACTTTACAACTTGGTTTGTATTAAGAGAATTTTTATGAAGAAGATATTTTCAGCTCTGTTAATAGGCTTTTTATCTTGTGTCTCTTTCGGACAGATTAAAAATATTACTTTGGTTTCTGATTATTCTTTTGCACAGAATAAAAGACTTCAGATTACCAAGGCAGATGCTGTTGGTGCTTTAGTTTCGATAAAAGTTAATGTGATTGATAATTTTAATTTCACATTATCTTCAGGATATAAACTTTACTCCCTTAATGAACCCGATGTTTTAACTACCTGGGACTGGGATTTCTGGACAAACAGATACTATCCTAAAATATTATCTGATTTGAGATCTGATCCAAATCTCTCTGTAGAAATTGGTGCTGTTCAGAAAATGGATTTAATTCCTGTTATACTTTTAATCAACTACGATTTTCAAATAACTGATGATTTATCAATTACTCCATCAGTTGGCGGAGGAGTTTATTTTTACACTAGAAGAATGTTTGCTACTGAAACCTGGTCAAAAAGATTTCCTCAGGCAGATTATACTTTAACTTATTCTTACAGAAACTTTGCACCTGATAAAAAAGGAAATCCATTCTTCAGCAAGGTAGGACTGGATGTAACTTACAATCTGCTTAGTTATCTGGATATAACAGCATCTTCATATTACACTAAAGTTTTTGAAACTGAAGGATCAATGGGATTTGATATGTTTCCTTTCAGCAGCGAACTTTCTTTCAACTTAGGACTATCATTCAAGTATTGATATGAATAAATATTTTATTGTTACAATTACCTTACTTCTAAACTTAACTCTGATTGCTCAGGAAAATAATTTTTTTGTTGGAACTTCAACAGTTTATAATCTACCTGTTGGAATGATGTCAAAAAGAATGCAGGGCAACTTTGGTTTTAATTTGTATGTCGGTAAACCTGTTTCCAATGACTGGACATGGACTGGTAAACTTGAATACTTCAGATTGACTGATGTTAACAAAGATGAAATGAAAAAGTTTGTTAAATCAGATGTGCTGGGCGAGATACAAACTTTTGAGTTTCAGCTAACTAAAATGAAAATGGAATTTACTGCCGCAGGTTTAACTGCTGAAGCTAAATATAAATTATTCAAAGCAGATGGATTTGATTTAGATATAAACTTTGGTTTTGGTTTTTATTTCTGGGAATATTTCAGAGATAGTTACAAAGACTCCTTAACGATTGATACTTCGGGCACAGGTACATTCGTTCTTATTGAAGAGCTTAATGTTCCCTCATTGCGGCAAAAAGATTGGAGCGGCGCCTTAAACTTCGGTACTGATTTCAATTTTAATTTCTTCAGACCGGTTTCATTTATTATTTCAGCAAACTATAAAATAATTATTTCAGAACTTTGGCCAACTCTTGCTCTTAACCTTGAAAATGTCAGCGGTATTCAATTTATTGAGTTAAGAGCTGGTTTGCGTTATGAATTTTAAATCTTTCTAATTTAACTGCACATCTATGAAAATATTTTTTTTAATTCTAATCAGTGCCTTTCTGATTTTTTGTAACAGGAGTTCAGAAGAATTGAAAGCCGTAAGAGGTGTTTGGTTAACTAATGTTGACAGTCAGGTTCTTAACTCAAAAGAAAATATTGATGAAGCAGTGGAATTGCTTGATGATCTTGGATTTAACTCAATTTTTGTTGTTGTATGGAATAAAGCAATGACAACTTATCCAAGTTCAATTATGAAAAATTTAACGGGAATTGAGATTGATACAAATTTCAATGGCCGGGATCCTTTGAAAGAACTGATTGATGCAGCACACAAAAGAAATATTAAAGTCTTTGCCTGGTTCGAATTTGGTTTTTCATCTTCTTACAAGGAAAATGGAGGAATAATTTTAAGTAAGAAACCTGAATGGGCAGCAAAAGACCAGAAGGGAAATTTAGTCACCAAAAACGGTTTTGAGTGGATGAATGGTTTTCATCCAGAGGTTCAGAATTTTTTATTGTCATTGATTATGGAAGTAGTCAGAAACTATGATGTTGATGGAATTCAGGGTGATGATCGTTTACCTGCATTACCAAGCGAAGCAGGTTATGATGATTACACGATAAATCTCTTTAAATCTCAACATAACAATCAAACTCCGCCAAAAGATTATAAAGATGATTACTGGGTTCAGTGGCGGGCAAATCTGCTTACTGATTTTATGCAGCGGATATATGATTCTGTGAAAACATTTAATCCTGATTTAATCGTTTCGATGGCTCCTAGTATTTATCCGTGGAGTAAAGAAGAATATCTTCAGGATTGGCCTGAATGGATGAGACGAGGTTTGGTTGAACTCATAATTCCGCAGGTTTACAGATATAACATAGAAGATTACACTTCTGCATTAAATGAAATTATAGAAAATCAGATCAGCAAAAATGATTTTCATAAATTCTATCCCGGTGTTCTGCTTAAAGTTGGTTCATATCAACCAGATGAAAAATTTCTCAGACAAATGATAGAGCTGAACAGACAAAAGGGAATAAACGGAGAAGTGTTTTTCTTTTATGAGGGCATAAAAAAGTATCCTGAATTATTCAAAGAATTTTATAAAGATAGATCAGTGTTTCCTGAGACTCTTAAGCATAAGCGATAGAAAGAAAAAAGTTTTATGTACATAAAAAGAATTAAAATATTCATTCTCGTAATTTTATGCTCATCAATGCACGCTCAAACAAATGAGCAGTTCAGAGCAACCTGGTTAACTAATGTTGACAGTTATGTCCTTGCTACTGATGCATCAATAGTTGAAGCAGTAAATTACTTATCATCAATCGGAGTTAATGTTATTTTTCCGGTAGTTTATAACAAAGGATATACGCTTTACCCAAGTACAATTATGGATAGTTTGTTTAACGCTCCAACTATTCCCGATCCATCTTTTCAAAACAGAGATTTTCTCGAAAGATTAATAATTGAAGCTCATCGTGTTGGAATTGAAGTTATTCCCTGGTTTGAGTTTGGCTTTTCATCTTCCTACAGTTTGAATGGAGGACACATTGTCGCAAGATTTCCTCATTGGGCAACAAAAAATAATCAAGGTCAACTTGTAGTTAAAAATGGTTTTGATTGGTTAAGCGGAATAAATCCTGAAGTTCAGAATTATATGCTTTCACTTGTTATGGAAGTAATTGACAAATATGATGTTGACGGCGTTCAGGGAGATGATCGATTGCCAGCTATGCCTGTTGAAGGCGGTTATGATTCTGTAACTGTTGAAATTTATAAATCAGAACACAGCGGAAATAATCCACCTAATAATCCGGGAGATACAAACTGGAAAAGATGGAGAGCAGATAAACTGAATCAGTTTTTTATCAGGATGAGGGATTCTGTTAAATCAAAAAGTGAACATCTTATTCTTTCATCATCACCAACTCCGTTTCCGTGGGGTTATGATGAGTATCTTCAGGATTCAAAATACTGGGCACAGAATAATGTTGTTGATAATATAATTCCGCAGCTTTATCGCTACGATTTCAGCGGGTATCAGTCAGTTTTATCTCAATCACTTTCTCAAATCAGAAGTGTTAATCCTTCGATTTACTTTGCAGGTGTTTTGATAAAATCCGGTTCGTGGGTTATTACTCCAACTCTTATGACTCAAATAGTTAATCTCAACAGATCAAACAATGTAAACGGTGAGTGCACATTTTTCTATGAAGGTTTGAGAGCAAATAATAATGAGATTGGTAATCTTTTAGGAACAAATTTTTATAATCAACCTGCTTTAGTTCCATATCGTAATGGAAACATCTGGCGTCCAAAAGCAACAATAAAAAATGAAAATGAAACCGGAGTGAATATTACCGGTAATTGGACAAACTATCCTATGCAGGGATTTACCGGACAAATAATCAGAACAAATCAAACAACAGGTTATGCATCAGTTGAATATACAGTTGAAGCACCCTTCAGTGCACATTTTGATGTGTATGCATATCTGACACCTAATACAACCTGGACACAACAGGCAAGATATGTGATATACTCAGATACAGATTCAATTGAAGTGATAATAAATCAATCAAATCTGAACAGGAAGGGCTGGCAGAAGATAGGCACGGCATATTTGAGTGAAGGAACAAAGACAGTAATGAAAATAGACAACACATATCTGGAAAGCGGAAGATATCTTGTAGCAGATGCAATGATGATAATGATAAACCGGAAGTTATCGCCTGATGTAGTAGTAACCAGTGTTGAGGAAGAG
This sequence comes from uncultured Ignavibacterium sp., assembly GCA_937934185.1. Lineage (GTDB taxonomy): Bacteria > Bacteroidota > Ignavibacteria > Ignavibacteriales > Ignavibacteriaceae > Ignavibacterium. The sequence continues at coordinate 11,230 of CALHAB010000057.1, forward strand.
GGAAGAGAAGGAGAAAAAATACCGGAAGGATATGTATTGGAGCAGAATTATCCGAATCCATTTAATCCAAGCACAAAGATCAGTTGGCAGTCAGCAGTAAGCAGTTGGCAAACAATAAAGATATATGATGTTATTGGAAATGAAGTAGCGACACTTATTGATGAATACAGAAAAGCCGGAAAATATGAAGTTGAATTTAAAGTAGGACAAACTTCCAGTTTGTCAAGCGGAGTTTATTTTTACAGATTACAGGCAGGTGATCCTTCGACAAGCTCAGGACAAGGTTTTA
>CALHAB010000058.1 GCA_937934185.1 uncultured Ignavibacterium sp.
TTTGAAAAATTTGAGAAATACATTGATGAAACATTTAAGCAGAAACTTCTTTTTACATATCTGGATAAAGATATTACTGCCGATGATTCTAATCAGATAAAATTCAAAGAAGTGAAACTTCCTGCCGATAAAAGAATGCCCGATTTGGTTAACTGTACAGTTCGCGATGCCATTAACGCTTTAACCAGAATGGGAATAAAATATAAAATCAACGGAAGTGGTGTTGTCATTAATCAGAGTATTGAACCAGGAAGTAAAATAAATTCGAATGAAATTTGTATTCTGGACTGTTCAGAAGTCACAATAACCGGAGCAAGTGTTTATTAATGGAATTAACTGAGCTAATAAATTTTGTAAAAGTTATTCAGGTTGCTGGTAATGTGCAAAGAAAAGATGTTTCCAGCATTGAGTATGATTCAAGAAAAGTGAAGAAGAATTCTGTCTTTGTTGCTATTAAAGGTTATAAAACAGACGGACATCTGTTTGTAATGGATGCAATCAATAAAGGTGCAGTTGCAGTAGTTGTTGAAGAAGACAGCAACATTCCTGATGAAATTTTTATTCACGCTGACATTGCAAAAATTGTTGTTCATAATACACGAATTGCATTGGCAGAATTGAGTAAGGGATTTTATAAAGATCCTACTTCAAAATTAAAACTGGTTGGCATAACCGGAACGAACGGAAAGACAACGACAGCATTTATTCTTAAAAATATCTTTGAAACTGCAGGAATAAAAACCGGATTGATAGGAACTATTGCAAATTATATTGGCTCAGAAAAAATTGATTCAAAACTTACTACACCTGAATCAAACGACTTAAATCATTTTTTTCTTGAGATGCTGAACAGTGGTTGCAAAAATGCAGTGATGGAAGTTTCATCACATTCACTTGTATTAAACAGAGTATTCGGATTGAATTTTGCAGGATCAATTTTCACAAACATCACTTCAGATCATCTTGATTTTCATCAAACATTTGAAAATTATCTGAACGCAAAGAAAATTTTATTTGACTTACTGCCTTCAGACTCTATTGCCGTAATAAATGCTGATGATGAATCGTCGTTGAAAATTATATCTGATTCGAAAGCAAGAAAAATTACTTATGGCAGATCTGAAAACTGTGATTATGTAATTTCATCTGTTTATTATGATTTGAATGGAACAAGTTTCATCATTACAACCGGCGACAAGTCATTCAACATAAATACTTGCTTGATCGGTGAGTTTAATGCATATAATTCAGCGGCGGCTTTTGCTCTGGCTTATGAATTTGGAGTTGCTGATGAGAAAATTGTTGAAGGAATAAAATCGACACCATTTGTTCCGGGAAGGTTTGAAGTAATCGGCACAGGAAAGAAAAAAGCAATTGTTGATTATTCACACACAGCTGATAGTCTGGAAAAAGCTATTCTGGCGTTAAGGCAGATTATTGGTAATGACCGGCAACTCGTAACAGTTTTTGGTTGCGGTGGTGATCGTGACAAAACAAAAAGACCAGTTATGGGAAAAGTTGCCACCGAATTAAGTGATCTTGTCATCATAACTTCTGACAATCCCAGAACAGAAAATCCGATGCAGATAATTAATGATATAAAACAAGGTGTTGTAAAAAATAATTTTATCGTAATTGAGAACAGATACGAAGCGATTAAGTATGCTATTCAGAAATCAAAAGATGACGCAGCAATTTTAATTGCAGGCAAAGGCCACGAGACATATCAGGAAATCAATGGTATCAGAAATCATTTTTCAGATCAGGAAACAGCAAGAGAGTTTTTAAGCTGATGAAAAAAATCAAACTGACATTGAATGACTTTTTCAATTTACCGGATACGGAAATATTTAATCCGGATAAATTCAAAGACATTACATCTGTTTCTATTGATTCTAGAAAAATTGGAAAGAATTGTCTTTTCATAGCTATAAAAGGCGAAAGATTTGATGGACACGATTTTATAAATGATGTTGTGAAGAAAAAAGTTTCTGCTGTGATGATTAATAAAAATCAAACTGAACGATTTGCGAATCTTGAAATTCCGTTTATTACTGTTAAAGATACAACGAAATCACTCGGAGATGTTGCTTCAGTTTGGCGGGATAAACTTAATGCAAAGGTTGTTGGTATTACCGGAAGCGCTGGTAAAACAACAACCAAAGAAATTATTTCAACAATTTTGTCTGTTAAATACAAAGTTCACAAGACTACAGGGAATAACAATAATCATATTGGTGTTCCGCTTACTATTTTGAGTGCAAACGCCAAACATCAGATAATGGTTGTTGAGCACGGAACAAATCACTTTGGCGAAATAAAATATACAGCGAATATCTCAAAACCAGATTTGGCTTTGATAACTAACATTGGTGACTCTCATCTTGAATTTTTAATAAATCGCAAAGGAGTTTTAAAAGAAAAATCTGCTCTCCTAAATGTAACTGCAAAACTTGGGGGTTTGGTGTTTATAAATAAAGATGATGAATTATTAACTGAGTATGGTAAGTCATTTAAACGCAAAGTTACTTTTGGATTTAATAATCATTGTGACTACACAGGTAGAATTGAAGATGTTGATAAATCGGGCAGAGTGACAATCGGAATTTATCATCATAAAAAGAAATTCAGAGCAAAACTTCCAATTGCAGGTGAACAAAATGCCAGAAACTTTCTTGCTGCATTTGCAATTGCGAAAGAACTTAAACTCAGCGATAAAGAAATATTGAAAGGTTTAAGAAAAATCAAATCAGTAAGTAAGAGACTGGAAGTTAAAAAGTTTAATGACACTATAATAATAAATGACTCTTACAATGCTAACCCTGATTCGATGAGAGCTTCGCTTAATCTCTTAAGTAAAATGAAACCGTCTTACAAAAAAATAGCTGTGCTTGGAGATATGTTTGAATTAGGCAGACAATCAAAAAAATTACACAAAGAAATCGGTTCATTTATAAATGAGTTAAAGATAGATGAAGTTTATACAGTAGGAAAATTATCGGAGAATATTTATAAATCTTTGAATGGAAGAGTACCGATAAAAAAACACTTTAAGGAAAAATCTTTTTTACTGACTGCATTAAAAAACTCAGACCTGAAAAAATCAGTTATATTGATCAAAGGTTCACGGGGAATGAAGATGGAAGATATTTATTCAGCATTGGAGGAAAAACTAAAGTAAATGCTTTACTATTTATTTGAATATATAAATAAAGTTTATTCACCGCCGGGTTTTGATATCTTCAGATTCTTAACTTTCAGATCTGCATTGGCTGCAATGACAAGTTTGTTCCTGGCTTTCTATCTCGGACCGAAGATAATAAGAAGGTTACAGCAGCATCAGATTGGTGAAGCTAAAAAAGCTGATGGACCAAAATTCCACTGGTCAAAAGCAGGCACTCCGACAATGGGAGGATTGATAATAATTTTTTCGGTTGTTATTCCTGTTCTGCTCTGGGCTGATATAAAAAGTATTTACATAATTCTTATTATGATAGGAACATTATGGTTGAGCGGTGTTGGGTTTCTTGATGATTATCTGAAGGTAATTAAAAAATATCCGAACGGATTAATAGCAAGGTATAAACTTCTTGGTCAGATAATTATTGGTTTGGTAGTTGGAATCACAATTTACATTGCACCTGAATTTAAAGACATAAGTACATTGACAACATTTCCATTCTTAAAGAATGTGAATTTTGATTTTTCATTCTTATACATTCCTGCTGTGGTTTTTATAATAGCCGCAACTTCTAATGCAGTGAATTTAACTGACGGTCTTGATGGTCTTGCAGCAGGGTTGATTGCAATAGTTATGATTGCTCTTGCATTATTAAGTTACTTCAGCGGTAATGCAATCTTTGCGAACTATCTGAACATAATTTACCTGCCCGGCTCAGGTGAATTGACAGTTTTTATTGCAGCACTTGTTGGTGCTAGTTTGGGATTTTTATGGTTCAATACTTATCCTGCTCAGGTTTTTATGGGTGATACCGGTTCACTTGCATTAGGTGGTGCATTTGGAATCATTGCAGTACTGATAAAAAAAGAATTATTTATTCCGATTCTTGGCGGAATATTTTTTATGGAAACACTTTCTGTTATAGCCCAGCGATTGTATTTCAAATACACCAAGAAAAAATACGGAGAAGGAAAGAGAATTTTTAAAATGGCTCCGATTCATCATCACTTTGAAATTCTTGGCTGGCAGGAACCTAAAATTGTTGTTCGCTTTTATATCATCGGAATTATTCTGGCAATTATAAGCTTAGTTTCATTCAAGATCAGATAATGGAAATAAAAAATAAAAAAATATCAATCATTGGTGCGGCTCGAAGTGGTGTCGGCGCTGCAAAGTTAGCAAAGAAATTTGGTGCTGTACCATTTGTTAGTGATTCAGGTTCAGAAGAAAAATTAAAAGCCAATTTGGATGTTCTGAAAAATTCTAATATAGATTTTGAAGTCGGTCAGCATTCTCAAAAAGTTTATGAGTGTGATTTGATGGTCGTATCACCAGGAGTTCCTTCTGATGCTGATGTAATTAAGACAGCATTGAATAGAAATCTTAAGGTTGTAAGTGAATTAGAGTTTGCATCCTGGTTTTGCAAGGGAACAATAATCGGAATTACTGGAACAAACGGCAAAACCACTACGACAAGCTTGTGCGGATATATGTTCAATCAATGCGGAGCAAAAACCTATGTTGCCGGAAATATCGGTCTCGCTTTTTCTGAAATAGCTGATCAGGTAAAAGAAAATGAATTTGTTTCACTGGAGATCTCAAGTTTTCAATTGGATTTAATTGATAAGTTTAATCCAAAAGTCGCAATGATACTTAATATAACTCCCGATCATCTTAACAGATATGAAAACAGCGTTGATAAATATGCTTTGTCAAAGCAGCGAATTTATATGAACCAAAGTGAAAATGATTTTTTGATTTTGAATCGTGATAGTGAATTACTCAATCAATATTTGCTTGAGCATAAGAGTAAAACATTTTGGTTTTCAACCAAAGACAAAATATCAAATGGCTGCTGGCTGGATAATGATCGTGTTGTATTTAGTCAAAATGGGATTGAAGAATTTTCCTGTAAGGTTAATGATGTTTTTATTCGTGGTGAACACAATATTCAAAATGCAATGGCTGTAATTATAGCAGCAAAGATTTTTGGATTTGATAATGAAAAGATCATAAATGCATTAAAGACCTTTAAAGGTGTTGAACACAGATTAGAATTTGTCAAAGAGATTGAAGGAATAAAATTTATAAACGATTCAAAAGCAACAAATATTGATTCAGTAATCGTAGCACTGAAAAGTTTTGATGAACCAATTTTTCTGATTCTCGGCGGACTTGATAAAGGGAATGACTATTCAACTATTGAAGATTTGGTTGTAAAAAAAGTTAAAAAGATTTATGCAATCGGTTCATCAGCAGAAAAAATATTTAATTATTTTCATAATAAAGTGAAAACAGAGATAAGAAAGGATCTTGAAGAAGTAGTCGCATCAGCTTTGAGCGAAGCAAGATCAGGTGATGTTGTATTGCTTTCGCCTGCTTGTGCAAGTTTTGATATGTTCGAAAACTATGAACACCGCGGAAATGTTTTTAAGGAGATAGTAAACAAAATATGAAAAAGCTTGCTTTAACAGTTTTCTTCGATACACTCTTGTTGATTTGTCTTGGACTAATCATTGTGCTTACTGCAAGCAGCACAATCAGTGCGATTAAATTTTCTGATAGTCTTTATTTATTCAATTCACATCTTATCAGAGTACTAATTGCCATAGCAGTAATGATTGTATTCAGTTTTATTCCTTATGAGATTTACAAGTCTGCAAGCAAACCAATGATTTTGTTTGCAGTTGGCCTTCTTATTTTCACTTTGATTTTCGCACCGGAAATTAAAGGTGCCGGAAGATGGTTAAGTATTGCAGGTATTACATTTCAGCCGGCAGATATTGCAAAGCTTATTTTGATTATTCATTTAGCTGCGATGCTCGAAAAGAAATCAGATTATCTCTATGATTTCAGAAATGCTTTTGTGCCGATGTTCATTTGGGTAGTCCTTATTGCCGGATTGATTTTAATTCAACCAAACATCAGCAACGGACTTTTAATTATTGCAATTGCATTATCAATAATGTTTGTTGGTGGAATTCATTTCAAACATATCTTTTTATCATCGGCTGCAATGGCTTTATCAGGCGGTGCAATTGCAATGATATTCCCTCATTCAAGACAAAGAATTATGTCATTCATTAATTCAATCATCAACGGCGGAGATTTAAATCTCCAGGTTAAACAGGCGTTAGTTAGTCTTGGAAGTGGTGGATTGTTTGGAGTAGGAATAGGCAACAGCAAACAGAATAATCTGTTTTTACCAGAAGCTTATGGTGATTTTATATTTGCAATTCTTGGCGAACAACTTGGATTTGTTGGTTCAGTTGCTGTGATTTTATTTTATCTGGTTTTATTTATCTCTGGAATTCTTATAGCAAAAAAAGCACAGGATAAATTTGGACAGCTGCTTGCTTTCGGAATTACTTTTTCGATTTCTATTTATGCATTCGTAAACATAGCAGTTGCAACAGGAACATTTCCTACAACAGGATTACCTCTTCCGTTCATCAGCTACGGAGGAACATCAATAATATTTTTAAGTATGGGAATTGGTATTCTGATTAACATTGCAATTTTGAATTCAAAGAAACCCAAAACAGTTGAAAATAATTTAAGTGAAAAAAAATCATTGAGAGATAAATTTGAGCAACAGTAACACGCCATATCGCTTTTTGTTTGCTGCAGGTGGAACAGGCGGACATTTATATCCCGCTGTTGCTGTTGCTGATGAAATAAAAAAGATGAAACCTGAATCGGAAATATTATTCGTTGGTACCAAGGATAAAATTGAAGGAAGAGTTATACCCAAACTTGGATATAAATTTAAATCTATTTGGATAAGAGGATTTGCAAGAAAATTTAACTGGTCAAATTTGTTGTTTCCAATAAGACTTTTGGTTTCACTATTTCAATCGGTGATTATTTCAATGAAGTTTAAACCACGAGTTGCAATTGGTACAGGTGGTTATGTGGCCGGACCTGCTATCTGGGGCGCGTCGGTAATGGGTGCAAAAATAATTTTAATGGAATCAAACAGTTATCCGGGAATAACAACAAGGCTACTCGAAAGATATGCAGACGAGGTTCATTTGAGTTTTGAATCATCAAAAAAATATTTAAGAAAACAGAATATTCTTAAAGTAACAGGTAATCCTGTGAGAGAAAATCTTGGAACAACTGATAAAGCATCAGCAAAAAAATATTTTGGACTTGATGAAAGTAAAAAAACAATTTTAGTTCTTGGTGGAAGTTTAGGTGCTTCATCAATTAATAATGCAATTGAAAAATCTCTGGATAGTTTCATTCAAAATGATTTACAATTGATCTGGCAAACAGGAAAAAATTATTACGATCGCTTTAAAAATCTTAATTTTGCAGCCATCAAAGTTTTTGATTTCATTGATGATATGAATAAAGCTTACTCAGCTTGTGACCTTCTGGTTGCGAGGGCTGGAGCAACAACTATAGCTGAGTTGACTGTTCTTGGATTGCCTGCAATATTAATTCCTTCGCCAAATGTTGCAGAGAATCATCAGTATCACAATGCTAAATCTCTTTCTGATGAAAACGCTGCTGTGTTAATTAAAGATGATGAGTTGACAGCAAAACTTGAGCAGACAATCTTAAATCTTATTACAGATTCAGAAAAACTGAATCAGCTTGCATCAAATGCCAGACGATTGGCAAAACCTGATGCAGCAAAAGAAATCGCTTTGAGTGCAATTAAATATGCTCAGATGATATGACAGAAGAACAATTAAAAAATAAAAGTGTATTCAGATACAATGTAGCTTTCTACTATCAGTCAACAATTATTTACTTTGTTGCTTTTGCTCTTTATTTAATAATCCGCGGACAGTTTGTTGAAGGTTATTATACTGTGATAACAAAAGACCCGATTATCTATTTCTTTGGAATAATTGTAATTATATCTGTTGTTGCTTTGATATATAATATTTATCTGAACAGATACATTGAATTCAGTAATGAGGGAATAGCATTCGGCAACAGATTTAAATCAAAGGTAATCAGAAATGATCAGATTGCTGAGATAAAAATTTCTAAAAAGGGTAGTGCAAGATTCCCTGGTTTAAAACTGGTAAGATTAAAACTTAAAAACAGATTAAGACCTATAATTATCAGACTTTCTGATTATGAAAATGATGATGAATTAATAAAAAGATTTTCTCAACTAAAAGACTCAATTAATAAAAGCTGATGTTTAAGAATATTAAAAAAGTTCATTTTGTGGGAATAGGCGGAATCGGAATGAGCGGAATTGCCGAGATTCTTTGGAATCAGGGTTTCGAAGTTTCCGGCTCTGATAAATCTCTTTCTGATGTTACTGAAAGATTGGAAAAACTTGGGATAAAAGTTTACGAAGGTCATTCGGCGGAAAACCTTAAAGATGTTGATGTGCTTGTTTATTCATCTGCAGTAACAACTGATAATCCAGAAGTCAAGGCAGCAATCGAAAGAAAAATTCCCGTGATTAAACGCTCTGAAATGCTTGCAGAAACGATGCGGATGAAATATGGAATCGGCATAGCCGGAACACACGGTAAGACAACAACAACTTCAATGGTTGGTTTAACTTTAACTGAAGGTGGAATTGATCCAACTATTATTGTTGGTGGAAAGTTGAGCGGTCTTGGTGGAACTAATGCCAGACTCGGCAACGGAGAATTTATAGTAGTTGAAGCTGATGAATTTGACAGATCATTCTTAAAGCTTACTCCAACTATTGCAGCATTAACAACACTGGAAAGCGATCATCTTGATACTTATAAGGATTTAGAGGATATCAAATCAGCGTTTGTTGAATTTGCAAGTAAAGTTCCGTTTTATGGTTTTGTTGTTCTTTGTCTGGATGAACCAGCATTGCAGGATATAATTCCACAGATCAACAAAAAAATTATTACTTATGGAACAACCGCTCAGGCAGATGTAAGAGCGATTGATATAACACAGGACAAATTCCTTACAACTTACACCGTGAGATACTTTGGAAAAGAACTTGGTCAGATAACTCTGAAAGTTCCGGGTGAGCATAATGTTAAAAATTCTCTCGTAGCTGTTATAATCGGAACTGAATTGGGAATTGATTTCAGTATAATTAAAAAAGCATTGGAATCATTTACCGGTGTTTACAGAAGATTTGAAGTAAAGTACAATAAAGAAATTCTTGTTGTTGATGATTATGCACATCATCCAACTGAAACATCTGCAACATTAAAAGCTGTAAGAGATGGATGGGACAGAAGATTGGTTGCAGTTTTTCAACCTCATCTGTATTCTCGTACAAAAGATTTCTATCAGGAATTTGGCAGGTCATTTCTTAACTCAGATGTTTTTGTTTGCACTGATGTTTATCCTGCTCGTGAAGAGCCAATTCCAGGTGTTACAGGTGAATTAATAGCCGAAGCAACAAGAAAGTTTGGACATAAAAATGTTTACTACATTGCTGATAAAAAAGATATTCCATCATTCTTGAATGATATAAAAAAGGATGATGATATCATTATAACTATGGGTGCAGGAGATATCTGGAAATACGGTGAACAATTTGTTGAAATGTTGAACAAAAAATGAAAAACGAATTTGGAAATTTTGCCGGTTTAACTGTTTTCTTTTTAATACTGATTGTAATTCTTTACTTAGCTCTTTTTTTGTATAACAAAAAAGGGAAAGAAGAAATAAAAATGATAACTTTACGCGGAAACTCGCTCCTTAGCAAAGAGCAGTATCTAAAATTTGCGGATTTAAATCAGAGCGATGAATATTCTGATTTATCTCTTAATGGAATTAAAAGCAGGATTGAAAAACATCCTTACATTTTCAAAGCAGAAGTAAAATCTGATGGAAGAGGTAATGTTGATATCAGTATCAAAGAAAAGGAAATTTATGCAGTAATAATTCACAGTGGTGAACCTTACTTCATTTCAGCTGATTTTGAGTTTATTAAAATTCTTCAGTACACTAATTACTCAGATATTCCGCTGATAAGCAATGCAAAACTTTCTGATAAAATTATTCCGGGAGTTGCAAATAAAAGTGACGATATAATTCAGGCATTCAGAATAATTGATGCTGCAAGAATTACAGATCAGGATATTTCCAAACGGCTTGCAGAAATAAATATGAAGTATGGCGGTGATGTTGTGCTGACATTCAGTGGAATGAACTATCCTGTAATTTTTGGAAGAGGGAATGAAGTTAAGAAAATGATTTATCTCAGCATTATGTGGGATAAAACAAAAGAACTTAGTTTAATTGGAGATAATACATCATACATTGATTTGAGATTTTCAAATGAAGCTTTCATTGGTAAAAAAACAGGGACAGGTTAACAGAATGAAAAAAGAAATTCTGGCAGGACTTGATTTAGGTACGACGAAGGTCTGCGCTGTTATTGCAGAAAAAATTCCTGAAAAGAATAAAATAGATATTCTTGGATTTGGAGTTGCACCTTCTGAAGGATTGCACAAAGGTTTGGTTGCTAATATCGGTAAAACTGCTGAGGCAATTAAAGCCGCAATGTCACAAGCTTGTAATCGTGCTGGTATTGAGATTAAAACTATTAATGTTGGAGTAGCAGGAGAGCATATAACAAGCATAAGACACAGAAATTATGTAACAATAAATCGTGAAGAAAAAGAAATAACAAAAGAAGACCTTGACAGACTCGAAGCTGATGTTAGAACTATAAGAATTCCAAGTGACAGACAAATTCTGCATATCATTCCTGAAGAATTCTCTGTGGATCATCAGGGAGGAATTGAAAATCCGATTGGAATGTCCGGTTCAAGATTGGAAGCCAGCAGTCATGTAGTCTTAGCATCAATTGCAGCAATTGAAAACATAAAAAAGTCCGTTGAACGGGCTGGCTATCAGGTCCAGGATTATATTCTTCAACCGATTGCATCAAGTGCATCTGTGCTTGATGAAAATGAAAAAGATCTTGGTGTAGCACTTCTTGATATTGGCGGTGGAACAACTGATATAGCAATTTATCACAAAAAGTCTATTAAACATACGAGAGTCATTGGTGTTGCAGGCAATCAGGTTACCAATGATATCAGAGAATCTTTAGGTGTAATTACAGAAGAAGCTGAAAGACTGAAAAGAGAATATGGCTATGCAACTGAAGCAGCAATAATAAAAGATGAAGATATACTCATCCGTGGAGTTGGTGCAAGAGGTAATACAAAAATTCCGATAAGCCTGCTTACTCAAATTATTTCTTTAAGAATGAGAGAACTTTTCACTTTAGTTGATAATGAAATAAGAGCAGCTGGCTTCAAATCAAAAATAAAAGCAGGAATTGTTTTGACAGGCGGCGGTTCTTTATTAAGAGGTTGTACCGAATTAGCAGAGGAAGTTTTTGGTCTGCCAACGAGAATCGGAGTCCCTCAGGATTTAGGTGAAGGTTTATCAAATGAAATTGAAAGTCCCGAATTCGCAACAGTAGCAGGATTGATTAAAGGTATTCCTGGCGGCAAGTCAAGTGAATATCAGATTCTTATCAGAAAAAATCTTAAAAAGTCTGATAATAAGTTCAAACAGTTATTTAAAAAAGTTCAGGAATTTTTTAACGAATTATAAAACTATAGTAGGAGGGCCTTATGGCGCGCTTTGCAACAATCGATAGAGAAAAACCAATGTCTGCCGTACTGAAAGTTGTCGGTGTTGGCGGAGGTGGTTGTAATGCAATTGAGAGCATGATTGCAAGAGGTTTAACAGGTGTTGAATATATTGCTGTCAACACTGATGCTCAGGTTTTGGCCAGCAGCAGTGCTACTCATAAAGTTCAATGTGGTACAACAATTACCCGCGGACTTGGCGCGGGCGCTGATCCTAATATCGGAAGAAAAGCCGTTGAAGAAGACCGTGAACTTATTGCAGAGGTTCTGAGCGGAAGCGACATGGTTTTTATTACCGCAGGAATGGGCGGAGGAACCGGTACTGGCGGAGCTCCGGTTATAGCCTCAATCGCAAAAAGTATCGGCGCGCTTGTAGTTGGTATTGTTACAAAGCCCTTCAGGTGGGAAGGTAAACTCAGAATGATGAATGCCGAAAAGGGTATTCAGGAATTAAGGCAGCATGTTGATTCATTGATCGTAATTCCTAATGAAAGACTTCTCACAATCTTGGATAAGAATACAAATGCATTTGCAGCATTTGATAAACCAAACGAAGTTCTTTATGAAGCAACCAGAGGCATTGCAGACATAATTACTATTGAAGGACTAATAAATGTTGACTTTGCAGATGTGCGCGCAGTTATGAACCAAAGCGGTGAAGCTTTGATGGGCTGCGGAATTGCAAGCGGTGAAAATCGTGCAATAGAAGCTGCTCAAAAAGCAATTTCAAGTCCTTTGCTTGAAGGTGTAAGTATTAAAGGCGCAAAAAGTGTTCTTGTCAATGTTACTGGTTCAAGCAATATGACTATGCAGGAAATCAATGAAGGAAATAATGTAATCTTTGAAGCTGCTGGTGAAGAAGCAAATGTAATTTTTGGTGTGGTTAAGAAAGAAGAAATGAACGATTATATCTCTTATACTGTGATTGCAACTGGTTTTAATTCAGCAAAAACCTTCACAGCTTCAAAATCTTCTGCTTCAACAAATAAAAAGAAACCAAATCTTTCAGACCATCTGAGAAGCGGATTTATGCCTTCAATTTTTGATGCTGATAATATTGATAAACAGGACCTGGATACTCCAACTATTTTAAGAGTAAATTCTCCTAAAGCTCAACTGGATGATAATGAAGATGATGAAAAAGAAACTCCTACAGGATTTTCAATTGATGCATCAAGGTATTCCTGGTCTAAACAAAAAGCAGAAAGAAAAGATGATTCAGATGATGATGATGAAAGCTCTTCTTTTCTGAGAATGATTATGGATTAGCATTCTAATGAGAGAGCTATTCAGTAAGAACAAAAAGCTGTTTGAGGGAAATGCTCTCTCATCAAAGAATGAATTGCCTTTAGTTGATAAAAGAAGTTCTGAGTTTCATAGTCAGCAGCTTCACGAGTTAGTTCTTAAAAAACAGAAATTGATAATTTATCTTTCCATAATTTATACTGCTGCAATGATAGGCAGTATTATCTATGTGATTTTTTTGAAGTGATACTTGATGCGGAGTTTTTAAGTTAATCCTTATTCGTCAATAGGTCGTGCTTCGATCATCACATTGCCGTCATAATCTCTGACCACAATAATTCTGTTTGGCCGGCAGCATATGCGGCAATCTTCAACAAAATCCTGCTTGCCTTCAATTGTTAAGTCAACCCAAACTGAGTTTTCTACTCCGCAGTATTGGCAAGTCCATTCCAGTACATCATCGGTCTGCATAAAGTCACCTAAAATTCTCACCGTTAAATAGCTAATAAACTCTTTAAAAATCAATTGCTGGTTATCAACTCTGCTATTGCCTTTTAATTCAAAAAATATTAAATAGTGTACAAGTGAACACTAATTTATTTAAAATGACAGAGTCATCGCATATTACATATCAACCTCCGAAAGAATGGATAGAGGGATTAAAGATAAAAACAATTTATCCACCGATCCCAAGAAAAACAGACGAAGTTGATTTTGATATTTATGACTTCGGGATGCTGTTTAATGATAAGCCCACAACTGATTTGATCCGTTCAGGAAGAACTATCGGATGCTTTTATATCGAATCTCCGGGAATGCGTTCGCTTCTCCGACGGCTTGATGTTCACACATTTGAAATGCTTACGGCAGCAAGCTCAATTATTCGTCCCGGCGTTGCTGAAAGCGGTATGATGCAGGAGTTTATTGCCCGGCATAAAGATCCATCCCGTAGAAAATATTTTATCCCCGAAATGGGAGAGTTACTTGCTGAAACTTATGGAATAATGATTTATCAGGAAGATGTAATTAAAGTTGCTCACTTTATTGCCGGACTAAGTTTTGAAGAAGCTGATTTACTTCGCAGAGCGATGAGCGGTAAAATGCGTTCACACGAAGCAATGAAAAGAATTGAAGGAAACTTTTTCGCAAGTTGTAAAAAGAAAGGTTACACGGATGCGCAAACAAAAGAATTGTGGCGACAAATAGAATCCTTTGCCGGCTACTCATTCTGTAAAGCACACAGTGCTTCATTTGCATTGCTTTCCTATCAGGTGGCTTTTCTTAAAGCACATTATCCGGCCGAGTTTTTAGCAGCGGTATTAAGTAACGGTGGCGGGTTTTATTCTGCCGCAGTTTATATCTGGGAAGCCGTTCGCTGTGGTTTGAAAATAAAGCTCCCATCAATCAATCATAGTATGTACGAATACACAGGCAGCGGAGATGAAATTCGTATCGGACTTATGGCAATTAAAAATCTTTCAACAAAAACAATTCATAAAATTGTTGAGGAAAGAAAGCTTCACGGAGAATATAAATCTCTTGCTGATTTTCTGGTCAGGACAAAAACGGGATTTGAAGAATCTTCAATTCTTATAAAATGCGGTGCTATGGGTTGTTTGAAGAAAACACGACCAACTTTGCTTCGGTTACTCGATATTTATATTCACAAAAGAAAACTGCTTGAAGAAAATTATAACGACCTTTTTGTTTCTGAATCATTTGCTCTGGAAAATGAAGTTGATACGCAACAGAATTTTTCTCTTGCAGAAATTTGTAAACAGGAATATGAAACATTTGGTTATATGGTAACACGACATCCTTTGTATTTCTATAAAAAATATATTGACGACAAATCAGTAACTAAAGCTGTTGAAATGCCGCAGAAGAAAGGGAAGTATGTTAAAATGATCGGATGGTATATGACATCCAAAAGAGTAAAAACCAGAAGCGGTGAAATAATGAAGTTCCTTTCGCTCGAAGATTTAACAGGCACATTTGAAGCAGTAATCTTTCCGAAAGTATATTATCAGTATGCTGAACTTACTTCCTCGATGGGACCTTATGTTGTTGAAGGAATAATTGATGAGAATGATCATACAAATCTGATTGTTAAAAAACTGTCAGTACTTTCAGTGCAGACAGTAAAATCAGATTTTGAAAAAGATGGCGTTGAAAACACTTATCTCGGTGATGTAGAAAAGGTTTCGGAAGAAGATTTCCATCTGGCAGAAATACTCAACCAGGAAAAACTGCGGAGAGCTTATCTTGGATAAAATTATTTCATATTAACAAACTGAGTTGGAAAATCCAGATCAGCTTCTTTAATCATTTTAATAACCGCCTGAAGATCATCTATCTTTGGTCCTGTTACACGAACCTGTTCATCCTGAATCTGAGCATTGACTTTAAGTTTCGAGTCTTTAATCATTTTGACAATCTTCTTTGCATTGTCCTTTGAAATACCTGATTGCAGATTGATAATTTGTTTTAATCTTCCACCGGCAGCTTGTTCAGGTTCATTTAATTTCAGTGCTTTGATTGATATGCCTCGTCGTATAAACTTCGTTTGAAGAATATCAATACTTTGTTTCAATGAATAATCGTCTTTTGTGTTTATTGTGAGAAGTTTGTCTTTCTTATTCAGCTCAATTGTTGTATTTGAATCTTTCAGATCATAGCGCTGATGAATTTCTTTTAATGCCTGATTAACAGCATTATCAACTTCCTGTAAATCAATTTCAGATACGATATCGAATGAATGATTTTGTGCCATAGTTATTTAATGAATTTTTGAATCAACCATTAGACATCTGAAAAATATAGTTTGTTATTTCGACTCCGATTTATCGGAGGAGAAATCTTTAATTTTGATAGGATTTCTCAGTCGCTGAGCTCTTTCGAAACTACAAAATATAATTATTCAGAATTTACAATTAATAATTTGGAACATTTACATATTCTTTAAAACCTCTAT
>CALHAB010000059.1 GCA_937934185.1 uncultured Ignavibacterium sp.
TTAGTTATTAAGTTTGTTAATTGAATTCAGGTGTAATTCGAGCAATTTCTTTTTATCTATTTTACCTGCATCGTTTTTAGGTAATTCTTCCAAAAACTCTACATACTTTGGGATCTTGTATTTAGCAAGATTACCAAGACAATATTTTATAACTTCATCAGCAGATAATGAATGATTTTCTTTCAGAACTACATAAGCTTTTCCAACTTCTCCCCATTTATTATCCGGCACTCCGATAACAGCAACTTCTTTGATTGCAATATTTGTATAGAGAAATGTTTCTATCTCGGCAGGATAAACATTTTCTCCTCCGCTGATATACATATTCTTTTTTCGATCAACCACATAGAAATAACCTTCGCTGTCTTTTTTTACAAGATCACCTGTATGAAACCAGCCGTCAGTAATTGCTTCTGAGGTTTCTTTTTCTTTTCTCCAGTAACCAGGAGTAACAACGGGTGATCGAAGCCAGAGTTCGCCTACTTCATCAACTCCACACTCATTGTTGTTATCTTTCATAATCTTTGCATCGATATAAAAATTCGGAAAGCCGATTGAACCTTTCTTTCGTATCGCATCATCCTGATGAAGTGAAAAACAATTTGGGCCGACTTCAGTTAATCCGTATCCTTGTCTGATAAAAATTCCTTTCTGATGCCAGATATTTATAAGTGGTATGGGCATCGGAGCGCCGCCAACAATTGCATATCTGACTGATGATAAATCAACTTTGTTAAACAAAGGCGAATCAGCCATCATCTGAAGCATTGTTGGAACACCGAAAAGTATTGTGGCTTTTTCTTTTTCCATCAGTTGTAAAATCAAATCAGCATCAAAATGAGTAAGTAAAGTGTGCGATGCTCCGTGATGAAGGAATGGTGTGAATAAAACATTCCATCCTCCTGTATGAAAAAACGGTGCGAAGCTTTGTGTGTGATCTTTTGAAGTTAAATCTAATCTTAAACCTGTATTAACAGAATTCCAGAAGAGCATTTTGTGAGTGATGATCACTCCTTTTGAAAGCCCGGTTGTTCCTGCAGTATAAAGAATCATCACGGGAGTATCTTCTTCAAATAATTCCTCGGGAGTGAAATCAGATTGAATTGAATTTTCCACAAGAAACTTTGTAATCTCTTCTAACTTTTTCACTGACTTTATTTTTTGTACAGCGGATATTTTCGGAATATGATCTGAAAATTCCTCATCATAATAAAAGACTGATGGTTCAGCATCATTTATTAGAATATCAAGTTCTCTTGGTGTCAATCTGAAATTCAACGGCACAAGAACAGCTCCGATTTTAACGCAGGCAAGAAAAAGAATTACATGTTCGGATTTGTTTTTTGAATAAATAGCTATTCTGTCACCCTTCTTAATGTGATATTCACTAACAAGAAATTCTGCAAGTGCATTTGTTCTTTTGTTAAAATCTGAATAGCTCCATTGAATATCTCTTTGATGTTCCCTGATAAACATTCTGTCGGGAGTATATTTAGCCCACTTTGCAAGCCAGTCAGTTTGAAAATTATACATTGGATTTTCTCCTTTGTATTAAATGTATCACTGCGCCAACAATCAATGATGATAAAATTGCCATTGCTGCAGCTACTCCGGGATTTTCACCCGTTGCAACACTGAATGGGACTTTTATCTGTCCATAGAAAAAACTAAAGTGAACAACTACTGCAACAATAGAAGCAGATATAACTGAAAGTTTTGAAACATTCTTAAAAAACATTCCGAAGAGTATTGGAACAAATGCTGCCGAGAAGTATGCATAAACTCCATTCTGTGCAAATATTCCGACGCTTAACTTTGGATTAACAAGCTGATCGTAAGAGAGATATATTGATATCAATCCGATGATTACGATGACAATTTTATTTATCAGAATTAACGAAGAAGAATTTTTCTTTTCATCTCCTGACAAAAATTTTCCAAACAAAGGTTTGATTATATCTGTTGTAATTGTTGTTGAAATTGCTTGAATCAATCCTTCGAGTGTAGAAATACCTGCTGAAATAAGTCCCATAATAACAATCAATCCTACAAATACAGGAAATTTTCTTACAACATAAGCTGATATTACACCATCAAGTTTTAAGGTTGAGCCGTTGATCATTAAATCAGGAAATTCGATTCTTGCATACAGTCCGGTGAAAACTACAAGAAAGAAAATCATCTGAACAATTGATGCAGTTATCAAATATCTGTTTACATCAGAATCACTTTTGAGTAAAAGAGATTTTGTAATGATATGTGGCTGACAAACTATTGCAATTCCTACAACCATCTGAGCAACAATTATTTCAAAGTAGTCGCGGAAAAGAAAACTCGATTCATTGGTTGTCTTAACAAGCTTCGGATCAATTGCTGAAAGTTTATTCAGAAAATTATTTATACCATTGCTGAAATGATCATAACCTGAACCCAAAAGAATAAAAGCTACCATAAGCATTATTATTGCCTGAACTGTATTGGTATAAACCATTGAGTTGGCACCACCGAACATCATATAACCAAAGATGAAAATGACGATGCCAACAAGAATCGTAAACTCATCAACATTAAGAGTTTTTGAAAGGACTTTTGTTAATCCGACACAAATCAAAACAATAAAAGTTATAAGGAGTAAAGATAGAAAAGCAAAGAACAGAGAGTATCCTTTGCTTTGATATCTTGTTCCCATCCATTGAGCCATTGTTAAAGCTTTAACGCCTGTACCGTGTTTGCGGAATCGTTTTGTGAGAATGATAAGAGAACTGATTGCAGCAACAGGAAGAAATATTCCATAAGAAAGAAAAGCGCTCAAACCGTAATAAGCAATAAATCCCGGATTAATAATAAATGTTGCTGCACTTGTCATTGAAGCAGCCAGAGATAAACCCACAGCAACAGGAGAGAATAAGATATTACCGAGAGCGTAGTCATCTATATCTTTTGTTTTTCTGGCACCACGAAAAACAAAAAACAGAATTACTGCACTGTAAGCAATGACTAATATCCAGCCGGCAGTAACTAATTCTTTTGATGCAATATCCATTTTATTACATCCTGAAAATTGTTAATGCAAATGCAAGTCCACCACCAGAACCGATAAACAAACACAAATCATTTTTTTTAATTAAATTTTTTCTTCTTGTTTCATCAAATGTCATTGGAATGCAGGCAGAACCTGTATAACCGTATCTGTCCATTATTGCATAACCTTTTTCTCTTTCAACTCCAAGATTGTCAAGTGTTTCCCGGATTGAATTAATATTTATCTGTGTGAAAAAGTAGTGGTCTATTTCAGTTGGTTTAATATTCAATTCTGTGCAAGCTTCTTTAATCATTCTTGTCCATGTAATTGGATTTGTCTCTTTCGGAAATTTCTTAACAAACTTTAGCAGATGATCTTTTCTGTCAATCACTTCGTGAGTAACAGGCATATGTGTTCCACCAGCATAGATTCCCATCCAGTCACAATACTGTCCATCAGTAAAAAGCTTGCTTGTTAAAAACCCCTTCTCCGGTTTATCTGTCGGCTGAAGAAGAACTCCTGCAGCGCCGTCAGCGAAAAGAGTGACAGTTTTCTTATCCTGCAAATTCAAATATTTGCTCATTGCATAAGCGCCGATGATAAGAACATTTTTATATCTTTTATCTGCAATGATAAATTTTGAACCAACATCCAATGCGGTTACAAAACCAGCACAAGCTGTATTGATATCAAAAGTTCCTGCGTTCACTGCTCCGATTCGGTACTGAACTACAGAAGCTGTTGAAGGTGAAATATATTCCGGTGTATCGGTTGCAATTATAATCAGGTCAAGTTGTTCAGGTTTAACTGATGCATCATCAAGAATTTTTTTAGCAGCTTCAACACATAAATCGGCTGTTGATTGATTTTCGCTGCACCATCTTCTTTCTCTTATTGTAAGATTTTCTCTAAGCCAGGTATCAACATCTTCTCCGAGCAGCTCATTGAAAAATGAATTTGGCAAAACTCTTTCAGGTACATACATTCCTGAAGCAACTATTTGAGCATTTCTAATCATAAAACTAATCCGCCGTCAACGCTTAATACAGCACCGTTAATAAATTTTGCTTCATCTGAAGAAAGGAACAAATAAGCATTTGCAATATCTTCGGGTTCACCAAGCTTACCAAGCGGCGTTCTTTCTTTTAACATATCCAGAACTTTTTCAGGAACTGTTGAAACCATTTCTGTGGCAATAAATCCGGGAGCTACTGCGTTTACATTTATTCCTTTTCTGCCGAGCTCTCTAGCCCAGACTTTTGTCATTCCGATTATTCCGGATTTGGTTGCGACATAATTTGTCTGACCAAAGTTTCCATATAATCCAACAACTGAAGAAGTATTCACGATTTTACCATAAAGTTTTTCTACCATAGATGGTGCAACCGCTTTGGTGCAGTTGAATACGCCGGTCAGATTAACATCAATAACCTGCTGCCACTGTTCCGAAGTCATTTTAAGAAATGAAGCATCTCTGGTAATTCCGGCGTTGTTAATAAGGATATCAATTTTCCTATGTTTATCTAAAATTTGTTTTGCTGCTTCAGATACTGATTCAAGTTTTGTTACATCAACTTTCTGAAACTCAATTTTATCGCTGATATTTTTAAATTCACTAATTGTTGAATTAGCTTTGTCTTCATTAACATCCCAGATTATTACAACTGCACCTTCTTCAGCAAAGCGTTTAACTGCAGCTTTACCGATTCCCTGAGCGCCGCCAGTAATTATAGCAATTTTGTTCTCAAGTCTTTTCATTTTTCTCTCCTGATTTTTATCGTTTGAAAAATTTCAAACGATTAGTTTAAAAATAAACTACTTATAAAGTTTTGCTCTTTCTTTTGACCACTCATTTAAGAAATCATTAAAATGATCTTCCATCAATGAATAGAACAACTCCATCTCTTTCATTCTTGTATTTATTGTTTCGAGGGAAGATTTATTGGCTGATTTAATTTTTTCTTTCAGCTGAGTGGCTATTCTTTTGTTGTTTTTAATCAGTTCAAGATTATTCCGGAATGCATGTTCAAAAACTTCCGGCTCAATCTCGTAATAATCTTTTCGGTTGTTTTCAGGCATCCAGGCTTTTCTGATTAATCTTTTATCGCGAAGTCTTCTTACAATCTGACTTATTGGACCTTTGCTTCTGCCAAGTTGTTTTGTTATGTCATCGAGAGATAATGGTTCTGGTGAGAAGAGGAGAAGGGCAATAATATGTCCCATCAGTTTGTTTAATCCGAAAGCTTTGTAAGCATCACCGAATCTTTGAATAAGCTCTTTTTTAATTTTTTCTTCGGTGGTCATAGATTTTATCGTTTTTAATTTTTCAAACAATAAAAACTTAAAACACTTTTAATTAAAAGTCAAGCAATACTTAATAAATGATTACAATGTATTTTTTAATCTCTGAAGACCGGTTTTACTAACAGGAATTTCTTTGCCGTTTTTCAGTACAAGTCGGTAAGATTCTGTTTCTGTTTGTTCAAGGTGCTGAATGAAATCAACATTTATGATGTATGAACGATGGACTCTAACGAATTGATTTTCGTTGAGATGAGTTTCAAAATATTTCATTGTCTTTTGTTTGAGATATCTTCCCTTGTCGCTGTTGATTAAAACATAATCATCCTGAGCTTCAATCCATTTTATTTCTTCAACAGGGATCACAGTTATCTTTGAACCGTCTTTAATTACAACTCTTTCCAGAAATTCAATTTTTTCATCAGTTGTTTTAATGATATTCTCAATTGCAGAGTTCTGTCTGAATCTATCACCAAGCTGACCAATTGCTTTTTGCAGGGCAGAATTAAATCGCTCTTCTGAAAAAGGTTTAAGCAGATAATCAATTGCATTCACCTCAAAAGCTTTTATAGCAAAATGATCATAAGCAGTTGTAAAAATTATTACCGGCGGATTTTCGATTAACTCAAGCATTTCAAAGCCGGTGAGTTTAGGCATCTGAATATCAAGAAAAATTAAATCCGGTTTTAACTCGTTAATTTTTTTTATTGCATCAAATCCGTTTGAGCATTCAGCAATAATTTCAATGTCATCGCGTTTGCTTAAATAATTTTTTGTTATCTGTCTTGCAAGTGCTTCGTCATCAATTATGATTACTTTAATTTTATTTTGCATAGCCTTCGGTAATTAATTTTTGTTTTCAATAGGAATAAATATGTTCACAGTAAAAGTACCGTTTTCTTTTTTAACTTCAAGCAGGTTATCCTGATGATATATCAATGCTAAGCGTTCACGGATATTTCTTAATCCAACTCCTGCACCTTTTTTGTGAGACTCGCCTTCAAAATTATTTGACAGGGAAATTTTCAGGAAATTATCAATAGGTTCACATCTTAATTTTATAATCACTTTATCTAAAGTTTCATAAACAGCATGCTTTATAGCATTCTCAAATAATGGCTGAAGTATCATCGAAGGTATTTCTGTATTCTTACAAGCTTCATCTATTTCTTCCACAAATTCAAACTTATCTTCAAAACGGATTTTTTCGATATCAAGATAAAGTTTGATGTTCTTCAACTCTTCCGAGAGAGAATTTTTCTGACGGTCGTTATTGGCAAGAGTGTATCTCAGAAAATCAGCAAGTTTAATTATCATCTGCTTTGCTTTTTTAGGATCAATTTCAGTTAAAGCGCTCATTGAGTTCAATGCATTAAAAATAAAATGCGGATTGATCTGAAATTTAAGAGAACGTAGTTCTGCTTCTGTTACTAAATTTTTAAGTTCTGTTTCTTTAACAAGTTTTTCCTGAAAGCCGGAATAATAAATAACTATGTAGTAAAACGCAGTTAA
Organism: uncultured Ignavibacterium sp.; assembly: GCA_937934185.1. Classification (GTDB taxonomy): domain Bacteria; phylum Bacteroidota; class Ignavibacteria; order Ignavibacteriales; family Ignavibacteriaceae; genus Ignavibacterium. The sequence goes on from CALHAB010000059.1 coordinate 6,836, forward strand.
AAGGAAATAATGAAGCAAGCCTATGATTACTCTTAGTTTTATTGTGTTAAAAAAGAATGTCGAGTACGACGGCTGATTAGCAACCAGACTTAGTGAGATGAAATATCCTGCGATCAACCAGAAAAGAGTTACAAATACACCTCCAAGCAGATGACTGAAAATAATTTTATGAATCTGTGTGGTTTCGATTGATAAATATTTTGATGCGAACCAATAATTTATTCCGATACCTGTAAGCAGCAAGTTGAAAGCTAGAACATCAATCAATGCCGTAGTTGAATCAAGTTTGCTGTCGAAGATAATGAGATTCAGATATACAATTGATAATCCACCACAGAATAAAAGATAGAGTAAAAAATTTTTCGGACTTTTTAATATCGGATTGTCAAACATTTTTCAATCACAAGTAAGATTTTATTTCACCGCCACCGAATACAACCAGACCTTTTATAATCAATGTTTTACTGCTATCAGGAATTGCATTTGGATCTTTAATAAGTTTGTTTGAAAATCCGCCGAATATCGGAGTAACATTTAGTATGATATTCCAATCCTGAGGAACTATTAAAGTAGTACCGCCGAAAACACAAAGCACATCAATAACATTTGTACCTTCAGCAAGTTTACATCCTTTAAGATTAATCTCTGAGCCGCCGAAAACTGCGGTAATATTGCCGCCTTTAAAGTTTTCTGAAGTGATGAATTTAGAACCACCACCGAATATCGAAACATCTTCGAGAATATCTTTCCTTTCTTGGTCAAACTTGATTTTTTCAGTTTCTTTTTTATTGAGTATTATATAAAGACCAAGAGCAATAAAAATAATAGCAAAAACTATAGTTCCGTTATAATCAACATCAGGAAAGATGCGGGGAATCAGGAATATTGCACCAAGTCCGGAAAGAATTCCTCCTAATAGTTTTTTATTGGTATTAAGTGTTATAAAAACACCAATAACCAAAAAGAAGAAAGGCCATGAAAAAATTATTCTTGAAATACTGAAATCAATTATGTCCATTGAATTCAGAAAAAATAAAAATCCAAGAACAATGAAAGCCCCGCCAAGCCACATTCTTCTGTCGAATTTGTTGTTAATATCTTCCATATCTGTCTCCTTTATGCATTAGTGCATTTTTTCTGTTGGAAAAGTAAA
>CALHAB010000060.1 GCA_937934185.1 uncultured Ignavibacterium sp.
TCGGATTGATTTCAACTTTACTCATTATTTCCTGAACAGTTTATCAATTTCTTCCTGGGTTGACGCGTTGATTTTCTTCGTAACAACATCATCAACTAATTGTTGTGGTGAGTTTCCATTCTGATACCTTGCATTCGGATCAAAAGTCATACTTTCTTCAAAAGGAATCTGAAGATCTTCGGTAGATTTGATATGACTTTTTTCAATGTCATTGATAAGTGAACCTAATTTTTTCTGAACCGAATCAATCAGATGATTTACTGCAGCTAATTGCTGTGCAGTAATATCCTGAACCTGAAGCGAAATTGTGATATTGTTTGCATACTCTTTTATATTTTTTATAACACCTAATAAAACTTCAATTCTTGCAGAGTTGTCATATTTTTCATCATACTTTTGTAACAACTCAACAGCTCTTGGCGAATTCGATTCTATCGCAACTTCTCTGATGAGCTCAGCTTTTTCTTTTTCAAGTTCCAGAAGTCTTTCAAGCATTGATTCAGAATGACTTGTTTCATTTAAAACTTTATCTATCAGGTCAAGAATTTCATTTGTTGCAAGCTCAGTTGCATTTGTTACATTATTGATCTGATGAGTTACTTTTGGAATTTTTGAAGCGCTGTCTGTGATTGAATGATTTATGTTTTCGAGCAGCGGAATTGTATCCCGCATAAAGTCTATGAGGCTTTGTATCACCGGAATTAATTTTTCCGAATACATAAAAATTGCTTTCAGATCGTTCAGCTTTTCGAACAATCTGGTCATTACTGTGTCAGAGTTCATTTACTTCTCCGTGATTGTTGTGGAAAGAATCTGTTCGATTTTTTCTCGAAGTACCTGTGGAGTAAAAGGTTTAAGAATGTAATTATTCACTCTTGCCTTAAGAGCTTCAATAATATCATTCTTCAAGCCCCTTGTTGTAACCATCAAAACAGGTAATTCACTGAATTTTTCATTGGATCGAATTGCTTTTACCAATTCAAGCCCCGACATTTCAGGCATATTCCAGTCGGTAATAACAAAATTGATATCAGGATCAGATTCAAGTTTTGCCAATGCATCTTTGCCGTCAGTTGCTTCTACATAATCCAGATAATTCAGGTTTGCAAGTGAATTGATTACAATACGACGCATTGTAACCGAATCATCAACAACTAAAAATTTAAGGTTCATAACTTCTCCGTTTAGTTTAAATATTTAGAAACTTCATTAAGAATAGTTTTTTGCTCAAATGGTTTTATTAAATACGAATCAGCACCAAACTGTAATGCTTTCTCAATATCATCAGTTTCAGAAAGATTTGACAGTACAATTATCGGAGTGGTTTTCAGTTCATCATTTTCTCTTATTGCTTTAATCAGTTCAAATCCATCAACATTTGGCATATTCAGATCAGTGATAAGCAAATCAATATTTTCTCTTGGAAGAATTTCCAGAGCTTCCATACCATCACTGACACTGATAATTTCATATCCTTTAATCGCCAGTGAAAATGCTATCAGCTTTCTGATTATTGGTGAATCGTCTGCCACCATTATAGTTTTCTTCACTTCAATTACTCCTTCTTGTATCCTACAGTTTTAGGAAAGCTCACAAGTTTGAAAGCTTTGCTAATTCCGTGTAAAGATTCCGAATAGCCGATGAACAAGTATCCGTTTTTGTTAAGAGCACGATAGAGATTATTTATTACTTTTATTTTCGAATTCTGGTCAAAATAGATTAATACATTAGCACAGAAAATCACATCAACATTGCCCAAACCAATTATGCCAATGTCTTCATAAAGGTTAAGATATCTGAAGTCAACCATTCCTTTTATGACAGGGGAGATTTCATAATAATTATCAGCTTTCCTGAAATATCTTTTAAGAAACTGTAAGGGAACATTTCTTACAGAGTATTCACTGTAAATTCCTTTAACAGCTGCTTCAAGAGCTGTATTACTGATGTCAGTCCCGAGTAATTCAAATTCAAACTCAGGATATTTATGAGCAATGAAATCATTTATCATCATTGCAATTGAATAAACCTCTTCACCTGAAGAAACAGCAGCACTCCAGATTTTTATTTTGTTTTGATTAGTTTTTCTTTTTTCGGTAACCAGTTCAGGAATTACTTTCAATACCAATGCATCAAGTTGTGCCTGGTTTCTGAAAAAGAAAGTTTCGTTTATTGTAATTGCATCGTAAAGGTAGCGAAGCTCGTATTTGCCTTGTGGAGTGGTTTGGATGAAGTTAAAATAATCAAGGTAGTTGGTCATTTTAAGGTGAAGCAAACGACGCAACAATCTGCTTTCGAGCAGATACTTTTTATTATCCTGAAAATAGATACCTGTTTTTTCGTAAATAAATTCCCTCCATTTGGCGAAAAGTTCAAAAGGCATTTCAACAAATAATTTATCATTAGTCCTTTCAGAAAAGAACTCGGTTGTCTTAACAGAATTATTTAGAGTATCGATTTTCAATGTGCAGCTTTAATTAATATTTTTTTTAATTTCTAAAATTTCTTTAGCCCGCTGGCTTACCATTTCGTTTTCGTCATCAGAAAGTTTTTCGAGAAAACAGAGGGATTTTGGATTATCAATTTCTTCCAACAATTCAGTCAACCTGATTTTTATCCAGAAATTTTCATTCAGAAAATCATCATCAATCAGCATTAGTGCCATATCAGCATCAAGTTTGAATAATAACTCGATAGCATATAACCTTACTAACTCATCTGAATGTTTCAGGCATCGGGAAATTGAGTCCATCAGTTTGTGAAGTTCAACTTCATTTAATTCTTTTACCAGGTCATTTTCCTGCTGAATAAATTCATCAATCAATTTTAACAGGTGCGGGATATTTTGAACATCATTTTTTATAAGAACTGATATCTGCTTTAATACAATTTCTTTATTGATTAATAATTTATGATAGATTATTTCATCATATTCGGGATCACTTCCATAATACTTAAGTGCTTCACCAATTATTTCACTATCATCAAACTCATTAAGAAGCTTAGCACCGATCTTACGATAGTCATGTTCCTTATGTGCGAGCATTATAAGTAGTGCCCTTTTAATTTTTTCATCAAATGGAACATCCAGGCCATATCTTATATGAAGTTTATAAATTGCCTCCAGAATGGGAGGAATAAATGGCAGATTTGCAGTTTGAAGTTCAGATAACAGGAAGAAAAATGATTCCTCGTTTCCAATGTTTCCCAGACTTTCAATTATTATGTATCTAACCAAATCATCTTCATCTTTATACCTTTGTATTATAAAATTGAATGCGTTTACGGTTCCTATCTTTCCCAAAGAGTTAATTATATATGGTTTTAGAATTTCATTTTTGTTATATAGGGAGATCAGCAGGTCAACTGATTCGACACTTCTGTTATTGCCTAATGCTTCAATAAATGAAATTAAAATATTCTCGTTTTCAGTATAGTTTATAAGTTCCAATACAGCATTTTCAACTTTTTTATCGTGTATTTCCGCAAGAATATCAGCGGCAAATTTTAGATCAATAACATCTTTAGTTTTTTTCAGGAATCTGATAAGAGAGTCAACTGCATATCCGCCATATGCAATAAGTATTTCTCCGGCAATATTTCTCAGACTTATATCATCGGATGAAATGAACTCAGTTAACTTATCAGCCACTATATAGCAAGGGCGGCTCCTGAAAAAATAACTCAGAGCGTTTCTAAGTCCCTTGTCCTTTTTTTGCAGATAAGAACATAGATGAACAGCCATAGCAGGGTCATAACTTTCACACTCCAATTGATCCAAAAAATCAATCTGAGAATTAATATCTTCAGATTGAAATATTTCATCTATTTCTTCAGTTGTTATTTTAGTTTTTGTCATAAGGACTTTTCCAGCTTACTTTACTGACAACACAAATTGACAACTTTAATGCCGCAGGAATCATTAGATTTTTTTTATCTAACCATTTCGACTCAAAAGTAAATTGAATATTATTAGCCAAGTGAGAGTATTTGAACAAAATAAAAAAGGGGTGAAAGTTCACCCCTTTCAAGAAGAGAATGAGTTATTTAAAGTGAAATGTTCCGTTGTGTTTAACAAACATCTCACCTTTTTCTTCTCTCCCCCTGGCTCTCCCCTGCCTTTTATTAAAATCTTCAACTCTTTCAATCTTAAATGCAGATACAAGGTTTTGCAGATTAAGTGTAAGATTATTTAGTTCTTCAGCTGCCCGTGCAATCTGCTGAATTCCGGCAGCACTCTGATGAGTAACATTCGAAATAGACTCAAGACTCTTGCTTATCTGCTCAGAGGCACTCGATTGCTGTTCACTTGCCGCAGCAACCTGGGAAATAATATCCACAACCCGCTCTGATTCAACAATTATTTTCTCAAGTGATCTGCCTGCCTGTTCAGCTTTCTCTCGTCCTTTTTCAACTTCGGTTTTACCTTCGTTCATTGCCTCAACAGCCCACTTGGTATCTTTTTGAATTTGCTTTATCATTGAAGCAATTTCTTTTGTGGCTTTGGTTGTTCTTTCTGCCAATTTTCTGACTTCATCAGCTACAACTGCAAATCCTCTTCCCTGTTCACCTGCTCTGGCTGCTTCGATTGCTGCATTAAGAGCCAGAAGATTTGTCTGATCAGCAATATCTTCAATTACCTGAATTATTTCACCAATCTGATCGCTGTTCTTACCAAGCTGAATGACAGTGTCGGCGCTTCGTTTAACAACATCAGCTATTCTATTCATCCCTTCAATAGTTTCAAGTACTACAATACCACCTTCACGGGCTACTTCACCGGCTCCTTTTGAAGCTTCAGCAGCAGCAACCGTATTTCGGGTTGTTTCAATAATTGTTTTTGCCATTTCCTCAACAGCATTTGCAACTTCTGCTGTTTGCTGAGATTGTTCCTGAGCTCCAGATGCCATTTCTTCTGTACTTGAGAGAATCTGATTTGCTGCACTTGCAGTTGATTCAACCGCTTCAGTAACCTGAGTGATTGCAGTACTCAACGAATCTGTAACCTGATTAATACTTGCTTTAATCAGTTGATGATCGCCTTTATAATCTTTGGTCAATCGAACTGTTAAATCTCCGGAAGATATTTTTCCTAAAACATCCATAGCATCGGCAAGAGGAGTATATATTTCATCCAATGCTTTGTTAAAACCAAGCAGTATTTCTTTATAAGCCCCCATCAGACTTTCAGCATTTGCTCTTGTCCTGATTTTACCTTCTGCAAGGGCTTCGGTTAATTTTTGCCCTTCTGTAATCATATAAGAAATGTTGTTTTTCATCTTATTAAAACTTCTGGACAAGCAATCTTTTTCTGAAAGAATATTTATCTCAACATTTAAATCGCCCTCGGCTATTCTGTCGGCAGCTTTAATTTTTTCAATTGTAGCTTCTCTTAATTTATTAAGACCCTGCGCAATTTGTCCAAACTCATCATTTTGTTTATACTCAATATGTTTTTCAAAGTCACCGAGCGAGAAATTTTCAATGGCAGCAAGCATTGTGTTAACCGGTTTAACGAGAGAAGGAATGGTTTTAAGAAATGTATAAAGGAAAAGCAAGGTGCCTATTATCACCATCAATGCAACAAAATAGATAGATAAAGATAAAATGCTGGCGGTTGAATTATCCAGTGTTGCTTTTTTGACATTAAGATAGTCAAAGATATTTCTCATAGTTGTATTTAATCTTCCACCAATTTCATCTCCACTTGTTGCTGCAATTGTTGAAGCCATTTCAAAATCCTGCATTGCCGCAGCACTTAAGGTTGCATCAACAACAAGATTGTTGTACTCCTTAAATGTTTTCTCAATTTCAACCGAATATTGTCTAATGATCTCATCTGATGCTGCATCCTTAAATTCAGAAACAAGACTGTCAATAAGTTTCCTGTTTGTTTGCACATCAATTATATTTTCCTGAAATTTATCCTTGTATTCAGGTATAGAAAACTTCATCAGATGAAACTGCTGATGCTGAAACGCCTGGTAAATTTCATTGAGTTTTTCTGAAGGAATTACATACTGTCTGGTTGTTTCAGTATTGTTATTGGATAGTCTGATGAGATTTAACAAAGCGAAAAACACTGTAACAGTAGAAACTGCAGCTAAAGCAAAAAAAGCGATTTCTATTTTCCTTCTGAATGTCCACTCTTTTGTATTTAGTAATTTTTTAATTTTTTCTTTCATAGCAATTCTATTATTTATTTTAGTTTGAAAGCAAAAGACAATGATGTTTTAACTTTGACCGGTTGTCCATTGTTCATACCGGGTTTGAATTTAGTAGTCTTTAAAACTTTTATTACCTCTTCTTCACATCCGCCACCAACACCCTTTAGAACTTTTACATCATCTACATTTCCCTTTTCATCTACATAAGCCATAACAAAAACTTTACCTTCAAGTCCTGCCTGTCTTGCAATCGGCGGATATTGAATTTTCTTTATTACGGCAGGTAAACCCTCAACAGGTTCAGGCATTACCTGTGCAAAAGCAAGATAACCATCATCGCTGCTGACTTCTGCCTGAGCGAAACTATTATGAGAAAACATTATAAGAAGCAAAAACAATAAAGTTAATATTTTCATATTAAATCCCCGTTTAACTATTTTATTATCGGAATAAACAACTAATTATTAAATAAAAAATCATCTCTTTTAAACAACCTCTTTAAGTTGATTGTGTTCATTCTTAGAGAGAATTTTTTTCAGATCAATAAGTATCAATAGTCTGTCTTCAAGTTTTCCAACAGAATTTATATAGTCTGTTTTACTTGAAGTAACTATTTCCGGCGGCTCTTCAATTATATCCTTAGGAATTCGGATTACTTCCTTTACAGCATCAACCAAAAATCCGACAAGCAGATTGTCATCTTCAATTACAATTATTCTGGAATCTTTGTCGTTATCTTTTTTTGGCAGGCCCATTTTAATCCGGAGATCAATTACAGGAATAATTCTACCACGAAGATTAATTACTCCCTCAATAAATTCTGGTGCGTTTGGAACTTTTGTGATGTGTGACAGTCGGTTAATTTCTTTAACATAGAAGATATCAACCGCATATTCTTCATTGCCAATCATAAAACTGACAAGCTGCAGAATTTCAGTTGATGTTGATTTGGTACTTTCGAGAATTTCCATTATTTCTCCGATAACCTGAAAATTGATTCACAGATACACTTCTCTGCATCAGATTATCGGAATATTCCGGAAAAAGTTTATAGGCGGGATTTTTTAATTATGCTGAATGTTTTTTGTTACTTCAATACCAAGTTGTTCCATTCTGTAACGAAGTTTTGAACGGGAAAGCCCAAGAATTTTTGCTGCTCTAACCTGATTTCCGTTTGTTATTCTGAGAGTATCCTCAATAAGTTTCTTTAATACCACATCAATGGCAATTCCTTTAGCGGGAATTTTAAGAACGAATTTATCATCACTTATTGAAGCTTCAGCGACACCAGATTTCAGAAAGTGAAGATGTTTTTCTTTCACTTCATCCTCTTCAAGCAGAAGAGTAACGCGTTCAATTACATTACGAAGTTCACGAATGTTTCCTTTCCACGGATATTCTGTAAGAATTTCAAGTGCACCGGCATCAAAACCTTTTATCTGCTTATCAAATTTTTTTGCAAATTCCTGAAGAAACGAATAAGCAAGAAAAGGAATATCCTCTTTTCGTTCACGCAATGGCGGAACCGTAACTTGTCCGACATTTAATCTGTAAAAAAGATCTTCTCTGAAATTTCCTTTTTTAACTTCGTCTTCGAGCTTCTTGTTTGTAGCAGCTAAAACCCGTACATCAACTTCAATTTCTTTTTCTCCGCCAAGTCTGAAATATTTTTTTTCCTGAAGAACTCTTAAAAGTTTTGCCTGCATTTCAGGTGAAAGTTCTGCAATCTCATCAAGCAGAATTGTTCCGCCTGAAGCAAGTTCAAACTTGCCCATTTTAGTTTTTTGCAAAGCTCCGGTAAAAGCACCTTTCTCGTGTCCGAACAATTCACTTTCAGCCAGTTCACGCGGAATTGCAGAACAATTTATTCTGATAAAAGGACCATCTTTTCGCGGGCTGTTCTGATGAATAAATTTAGCAATCATTTCTTTTCCGGTTCCGCTTTCACCTTCAATCAGAATTGTGGTATCTGAACTTTTAGCCAGTTTCTCAACAGCATTAACTACTTTTTGAATTTTACTGCTCTTCCCAAAGTATTCTTTAGTAAGGATGTCTTCCTTAACAATTTCACTTAGTCTTTCAACTTCAGCTTTCAGATTTTTTGTTGTGATTGTTTTATCAATTGTAATCTTAAGCTGATCAATATCAATTGGCTTGAGTAAAAATTCTGTGGCACCAAGCTTCATTGCTTTTACAGCAATGTTAACATCTGCAAAAGCTGTTATCATTATTACAGGAATGTTGAAATATTTTGAATGAATCTGTTTTAGTAAATCAAGTCCATTCATTGTTGTCAGATAAATATCGAGAAGAATCAGATCGGGATCAAACTGTTCAATTTTATCTAATGCGAAGTCAGCTTCAGTTGTGTATTCAGTTTGATAACCGAGTTTAATTAAAATTTTTTTAAGCGACTGGCAGACGAGTTCATCGTCATCAATAATAAGAATTTTATTTAGCATTGTCATTCCTTAGTGAACTGGTGTCGAAAAATACAAAAAATTTTGTTCCTTTTCCCGGCTCACTTTCGAAATGTATTTCAGCGTTGTATTGTTCAAGAAGCATTTTACAAACACCCAAACCAAGTCCTGTGCCTTTTTTCTTGCTTGTATAGAAGTCACTGAAGATTTTTTCTCCAAGTTCATAATCAATACCGGTTCCGCTGTCCTCAATTTCCCAAACAATCTTTTGCTTATCATCAATATTACGTAAATAAGTACGTACATAGATTTTGTCCGATTTATTATCTGCTTCAATAGCATTATTCAATAAATTCAGAAAAACATGAAGCATTTTATCTTTATGAAAATAAATAGAAGGTAGTGATGGAGATAAATCTGTCTCGATATAAAGATTAAACCTGCTCGCATTGACCTGAGAAATATTAACTGCAATCTGAGTAATTTCATTGACATTGCAGATACTTAATTCAGATGGATGTTTTTTAGAAAAGTCAGAAAAATTTTCAATGAGGAAAATCATTCGGTTAGTAGCTTCAACGCAGGATTGAATACTGTCATTTGCTTCTGCCGGCAATTCTTTTTTGAGCATATTGAGGAATTCAAGATTCATCTTGATTACAGATAATGGGTTCCTTATTTCGTGAATAAGGCTTGCAGTAAATTTCCCTAACAGGAAAAGTTTATGAGAAAAGATTTCGTCATTGTTCATACAATGACAAAAATAAGTGGTTGTGATTTAAGAGTAAATAATTTTTTACAAAAAAGTTTAAAAAACTGGCAAGAGTGTAAAAAGTTTTTACAACTATTTACTATTTAGTTCTTTTAAGATACGATCTGCCACTTTGCTGAGAACTTCATCGGAGTTATAAAATCCGGATTTAATCTTTTGTCTGATTGCAGATAAGTCTTTAATCTGTTCACTTTTCTGCTGAAGTTCTTTTGCTTCTTTTGAGATTTCAAGTGAATCTTTTTTTTGTACTTCTTTTTTTACAGATTTATTGTTTTTGCTCTCATCAACAATAATTGTCTTTGGGAGTATTCCTTTGATTTCCATATTAAAACCTCTTATAGCTTAGAATTTTTTTCTGTTTCATACACAAATCTAATTCATTTTTAACTTCTTCTGTACGATCCATCCATTTTCTCAATACATTATCGAAAGCTTCTTTAATTAGTTTAGAGGCATTTGAAATTTTTTCCTGGTCTGATTCTGAATATAAATAGTATGTCCTTTCTGTTATTTCGTGCAAATCGCACATTTTTCTTTTTATTTCGGGAAATTTCTCATCAAAATTGTTTTCATCTAATGTATTCAATGCAGAAACTATTTGTTCCAGCTCGAAGATTAAATTATTTTTTTCAAGATGTATCATTTAATTCTATCCCAGATAATTGGTAAAGAGACTTTGTGATGAAAGCAGATTTGCTAACTGAGTCTGGAGTTTTTGATATTGCTTTCTCAGATTTTCTGCACTTTTATTTATTTGATTCTGAATTCTTGTTATTGAATCATTAAGCTGAGTTAGATTCGAATTCATTCTCGAAATAGTCTGTTGAATATATCCGTTTGCCCCGGTATAAGAATTAATTTTAGAATACAGTGTTTCAGCAAAACCATTGGTGTCATTAAAAAACAACTCAACCTCTGAAGTACGACTTAAAATTGCTGATTCAAGCTGAGATGAATCTGAAATTGACAATCCATTATTTACATCGAATGTAATACCTAATTTCGAAAGTGAATTAATTACATCGCTTGAAAATCCTAACAAAGGCTGATATCCGGATGAACTTAAAATATTAAGCAATGAAGATGTTGTTGAATCACCAAATAAAATTCCTCTCTGTCCGGAAATTGAAGAAGAATTCTTTCTCAGATAAGAATATAATTCATTGAATGAATTGATGAATGATTCGACTTTCGATTTTATACCAGCAACATCAGTCCCTACAGAAATTACAACATCAGGATCATTAGTCGTGAAAACTGATTTAAGAGTAATTGTAACTCCATTAACCAAATCAGAAATAATATTTGAGTCACGCTGAATTTCAATTCCGTTGAACAAAAATTTGGCACTTAAATCTGTTAGATTGTGAACGAAGCCAGCTGTGTCTTCGCCATTTTCATTCTGTACAAATGCTTGTCTGTTTGTCCCGAGATTGATTCCAAATTCATTCAACAAACCATTCGGACCATCGTCCGATATTTCCATTAATCTGAAATTATATCCGGTATTTTTAGATGAAATAGAAAATTGCGTGCTTCCGACTACGGGAGAGAAAGAAGAAGCAGTAATTACGCCGGAAGCCGCAATTTCCTTGTTCGATGACACCCCCAATTGAGTTAAAAGTGTTCCGGTGTCGTCCTTAAGTTGAATATACTTTGATGAATTAACAGCAGTAATCTTTAACTGAAAATTTCCATCCACAAGAATTTTTTCTGCGGTAACACCACTGATGTTGTTAATCTGAGAAACAATACTATCAATAACATCTTCATAATTTCCCTCCGAATAAGTGATTTCAGTTTCGGTTCCGCCAAGATTTAATTTGAATGAACCCGAGGATGATAAATAACCACTTACTGAGCTGCTGGTAATTTCAGCTTTGTCATCTTTAATAGCATTTTTAATTTTATTGGCTAAAGTGGAATATGAAATATTACCATTTGTAAAATCTGATTCCTCCAGAGTTACACTTACATTGCTCAGATAATACGAACCAGAACCATCGCCGGTTTTAATTGTAAATGAATATGTTCCGGGAGATGTTATGGCTGAATACGAATCTGAATTTCTATCAATGGAAAGTAAAGTATCATTTTTTGCAAGTTGATTTGTCCTGATAGTGAACGATCCTTCGTCTGCACCTGAACCAGCAGTTGCAAACACCAGATTAGTATTTGATGACTCTGCTTTCTTAGCTTTAAATATTGATGAAGAATCTCTTAGCTTTAATGTTGAAAGTGAGCTTTTAAGTTTATCAATACTGCTTAAAAGATTACTGTAAACAGAAGTCAGATTGTTATACTTTGTTTGTCTTTTCTTTAATGGTGAAATTCTCTTAGCACTCTCTGTTTGAATGTAAGAGTTTATAAATGAGTTTATGCCCGATGTTGTCAGAAGATCAATAGCCATTATTCTTCACTTGGTTAAACACTGTAATCCAGGTTTCTCTTAGTTGAACGAGAATTTCTTTTACAACATCGTAGTTATGTTTTCGCATCTGATCCTGACAGAATTGATATAATCTCAAAAGGCCCGTTGATATTGCACTTACTTCATCATTATCAAATCGTAAAGCATTTATTAATTGCTGAATTGCATCATTGGTTTTGATTATATCTCTTTTCTGGCAATTTACAATTGCAAAGTCAAAAACTTTAATTAACAGTTTTTCCGGACTTGAATTCAGAATTTCGTTTGCTAAGTAAGTATTGAGTTTATTTGTTCTGTAAGTTGCTGTGTTTTGCATTTTTCATCCCTTATTAAAAATAACCCCCGCATCATTCTGCGGGGGTCTCCCCTGAATCAATTAGATTATCGAAACAATCCGAGTAAGCTTTGCGGACCAACATTAACCTGAGCCAGCATTGCCGTAGCTATCTGAGTTCCGATCTGACCTTTGGTTGCATTCAATTGCTCCATTGCCATATCGGCATCAACTAACCTTGATATTGTAGCAGAGTTGTTGGTAATAGAAGCAGTGATGAACTCTTCGCGTGATTCGAATGTCTGCATTCTGTTACCAATATATCCCAAAGCTGTCTTGATATTATCCCTGAAAGTTGTAATGCTCTGAGTTAAGTTTGCATTGGCGGTTGTATTCTGTAGTGCGGTAATTGTAGCCGAGTTATCACCAATCTGAGCACCGATGTTAACTGTAAGAGTTGTACCTGCACCAAAATCAAAGTTGCTGCTTGCAAGGATATTAGAACCGTTGATTGTGGTGTTGGACAGAATGTTGCTGATTTCATCGGCAAGAACTTTGACATCTTCAGAAAGAGCAGCAGAATTCTTTAACGGATCTTTTGCATCTTCCTGCTTAGCTTCGATCTGGTTCAATTTGTCTAGAACCTGCATTAAAGCTGATTCGCCGGTTGAGAGCAAATTCTTTGCAGATGAAATGTTATTTAACTGAGCATTGTATTTGAAGTTTTCAGCTTCGAGTTCTTTACTTACTCTGAAGCCGGATGTGTCGTCAGCTACACTGTTGATCTTTTTCATTGTTGCAAGACGCAGCTGAGCTTTGGTTGTTTGTGCGTTAACCTTTACAAGAGCATTGTAAGCTTTTAACGCATCAAGGTTGGTGTTGATTTGGAATGCCATTGTGAACCTCCATGTATTTTGTTTATTAAATTACAAGCATCCTTGCTTGTTTTTATTTAGTTAATTAAGAACCTTATTTTCAATTTGATTATCGAACTTGCCTTTTCTTAGTTTATACCTGTCAGAGAACATTTTAAGAGATTTTTTCTTTTAATTTCTTAATTACTAATTCCAACTGCATTATCGATTTTTTCGATCAAAGGTTTAATACTTTCTTCGGCTTTTGCTTTCAGATGTTTTTCCCTTTCTGCTTTTTCAATCTTAAGCTCTTCAATTCTTCTTTTATAGGTTTCAATTCGTTCACTTAGATTTTCTGACATTGATTTTTCTTTTCTTGCTGCCTCTTTCTTAAGTATATCAATGCTAATCTCTTTTTCTTTTTTCAGTTCATTGATTTTCCTTTTCAGATTTTGTTTGTAAGTGGCTTTCTCTGCTAATACAAACACCGAAATTCCTGCTGCGACAAACACTCCGAAAATGAAAGTGATTGAAGTCCACTTGGCACCTGTAATCAGTACCGAACTGAACATTTCATAAAACTCCATTGAGCTTATGTGAGAATTATTAAAGTAACCTGCTATGGCACCAATAAGAAAAACTATTACCGAAACGACAAGATTATAAATCATTGCATTATTAAACGCTACAGTCGGATTAAACTTATCCATTTCATGTGCGTGAGTTAGATTATACTCGGTCTCCTGAATTGCCTGTGCTGTATATTCTTCCACAGCTTTTATTGATGCTGCTAATTTTTTTTGCAAATCCTCTTTGTATTCGACAATCTCTTTTTCAAGCTGTTCCTTCGAACGTATTGAATCCTGAATTATTTCATCATAAGCTTTTAGCTCCTGATAACAATTCTCTAAAGCTTTTTCATTGATAAGTGACTTTAACTTTTCAACAGCAGACAGAAATTTCTTCTCTATATCAGGCAGAAGCATTTTGAAAAAAGCAGTTGAACTGTTCTTCTGTTCCAGAAAAATATATTTGAGGAAAGAAAAACTGCTTTTTAGTGATGAGTCGTAATAATCGTCCAATCTAAGATTCATTAACGAATTTAATTTTTTTTCAAGCAGCTCGCCTGAAATCTGATGACTAAGATTTGCTGTAATAAGTCTTTCAAGAATAACGCTTACAGGTGCAAATTCATTGGATAAAAACAAGTTCGGCGTAATCGGATTTGTTATACAGTAATCAAAGATTAAAGCGTTGTATTCATCAAGCGAGTAATTTAATCTTTCCAGATCCACCTTGAATAACTTTTCTGTAAGCTGATTTGCTCTTTCGAAATCATTTACCTGAAGAGAGTTTACAAGCAGATAATATCTTGCAGTTACAGCAAAAGGATTAATATCAATTGCTGCATTGAGATATTCAATTGCAGATTCATACTGAGCTATTTTCTGATGTGCAAATGCAGAATATAAATTAAGAAAGTATGATAATTCCTGCTTAGTTTTCTGTGAAAGTTCAAGATTAACAAGCATAGACTCAGCTTTCCGCAATTCCTCAAGTGACAAAAGCGGGTCTGGATTCTTACTGCCATAAAGAAAAACTATTGCTTTATAAAACGGAACAAAGAAATGATTTATTCCATAAAACGATTTTGCTGCGCCAAGAAATAGATTGATGTTAATGTCGTTTTTCTGCCTGTCTTCATTTGTAAATACTTTATAAAAATATTTTTTCAGATTAAGATGTTTGATTTTGAAAAGAGATAATTTTTCTTTCAGCTCATTCTCATACGATAAGATAAAAGGATTATCAAAAAGCCATAGCAGCGGAGTATTGTTTTCAGAAATGAATAACTCGCCCAAATTAACCGGCAATTGAAGCGAGAAAAACTTTTTATATTCATTTATTTTTTCCTGAAAAGATTTTCTTCGCGAAAGATAAAAATCGAAATAATTTTTTTTTATCCGGTTGAAATCAATCAGAAGATCAACCTTCCGTTCATCCTGCTGAGTAAATCCGTATGTGGTTTTTTCTTCTGACATTTCCAATCAAATATTTTAATCCCTCTAATAATCGAATGAAACAGAAAAAATTTTAGCAAATCCATAAGAAAAGAGTTTAATATTAGCCAACTATTTATTATCAGACAGATGGAAGACTTGCTTGAATTAAATTTGTTCAAAATTGTGATAAATCTTTTTGGAACAATATTTATCAAATCAATTCCGATGAAAAAAACCGCAATCACATACGGAACATTTGATTTATTTCATTACGGTCATCTGAGATTGTTTCAGAGAATTAAAGATTTTTCTGACTATCTGATTGTTGCCGTTTCAACAGATCAGTTTAATCAGCTGAAAGGAAAGAAAACAATTATTCCTTTTGAAAACAGAATTGAGATTGTAAAAAATATCAGATATGTTGATAAAGTAATTGCTGAAGAAAGCTGGGAGCAAAAAATAAACGACATAAAAAATTATAATGTAGATTTTCTGGTTATGGGAGAAGACTGGAAAGGTAAGTTTGATGAATTAAATAAACTCTGTGAAGTTATTTATCTTCCAAGAACAGATGGAATATCCAGTTCTTTGATAAAAAATTCTTTATCCGAAATAAAAAATCTTAATCTAAGTTCTATTAACTCCGCTTTAGAAGTTTTACAACAAATCAGAAATCAACTAAGCTGAATTTTATGAATAAAAATATCAGAGCAGCATTTTATTATACTCTTGATTTTCAAAAAAGAGTTTTAGTACCAATTGCACAATATTTTAAAGACTCACTAATTACTAATGAACCTGAAAGTTTAAAAAATTTCCAGCCGGACTTTGTTTTTACTGCAGACTATTCCTGCAAATTTCTTTCAGAATATTTCAAAGACGAAAATGTTTTTATTATGGCAGTGAGACACGGTGCAGTAAACAAATATTCTGAACCTGAAGATGATTTTTGCTACGCCGACTTTGTTTTCGGAACTGAGTATGAAAAAAAATATCTTGAAAGCGGAAATGTAAAACCTCGAATGAAATTTATTGTAACAGGAAATCCCTGGGTTGATGAGACTTTCAGAATCCCTGTCAGACATATAGATCAAAACAATCCTACAATTCTTTTTGCACCAACTTACAATCCTGAAATAAGTGCTGCAGCAGTTCCGGGAAATAAATTATATGAACTCCTCTCAAAAGTATTTCCAAATTTTGATCTCATTATTAAACCACATCCTGCTATTCTTGACAGAAGATTCGAACATTTAAAAAAGTACGAAGAGACTTTTGACGATTGGTTATCGTACTGGAAATCACTTGAAAATAATTGCGATAATGTACAATTCATTAGTGATCCTTCTGAATCCATAGGTAAATATTTTGTTGATGCAGATATTCTAATTTCAGACAGGTCATCTTTGATTTGGGAATTTATAATTCTCGAAAGACCGGTTTTGTTATATAATTCAGAGTCTGAACCTGAACTATGGAGTAAATATTCAACTGAATACAGTATCAGAAATAAAATTGATGTCGGGCCATACTACAAAGATGAAAATCAATTCCTATCACATTTAAAAGATATTTTCAAACTGCATCAGGAATTTTATTCTGAAAAGCAACGAGCATATAAAGATGAATTATTTGGAAATCATCAGGATGAATTTTCAGCCAGAAGAGTTGCAGAAGAAATATTCAGAATATTTGAAGAAGAAATTTCAAATAAAATAATTGAAGAGGCAGAGCACTATATTCAAAACAATCATTTTGATAGAGCAAAAGAAATACTAAACAAAGCTTGTAATTACGATAAATTCAAAGAAGATGCATTGAATGATCTTGCCTACATAGAAATAACCTCTGGAAATTATAACAAAGCACTTGAATACATTCAGAATACTTTAGCAATAAATCCAAACAACGAGATAGCAAGCAACAATTTGAATTATCTTATCGAGAATCAATTAGCAGATCCAATAGAAATCAAAACCAGCTTGCTCAAAATATTCAAAACTCCGCTCTCATTAAATAAACTGAGCGGTTTTGAACATTTTGTCAATTATGAAAGAAAGATGAAAGGAGAATATCTCAACAGAGAAGAGTTTGAAAAAAAATTAATTCCGCATAACAAAGAAAATTTCACATACAATGCTTATTGTATTGTGTGTGATGATATAGTTCCTCTTCATGTTGATTTCTGGAATGCCTATCAGAATAATGGCAATAAAATTCCTAACTGGCGCGAAAGATTAGTCTGTCCGAATTGCAACCTTAATAACAGAATGCGACTGACTTATCATATCATTAAAGAGAAATTCCCTGACTTTAATGAGCTTTCTGTTTATGCAACTGAACAAACCACTATTTTATTCCGTCTCTTAACGAAATTGAATCCTCAATTAATTGGAAGTGAATTTTTAGGCAATGAAGTTCCATCAGGATATATCAATCAAAACGGGTTAAGAAACGAAGACTTTACTCATCTATCATTTAAAGACGAACAATTTGATCTCATTCTATCACTTGAAGTTCTTGAACACATTCCTGATTATAAAAAAGCAATCAGTGAAAGTTTCAGAGTTTTGAAGAAGAATGGGAAGTTTCTCTTCACTGTTCCATTCAACAGGAACTCACGGGAAAATATTATCAGGGCAAAGTTAAATGATGATGGCAGTGTCAATCATATTCTACCGCCTGAATATCACGGTGATCCGTTAAACAGAACACAAGGTTGTCTGTGCTATTATCATTTTGGCTGGGAAATACTGGAAGACCTGAAAGAAGCTGGTTACAATAATGCTTTTGCTCTTTTCACTTACTCAAAAGAGTATGGTTATCTCGGCGGTGAACAAATATTTTTTATCGCAGAGAAAGGAGCTGAATAGATGTTTGAGAGACAGAAGTTCCTGAATGACCTGCAGAAGCTATATGATTCATCACGCTCGGATGAAGTAATCAATTTTATAAGTTCACTTCTGAGTGATAATGGTTTATCTGATACAAATAAAATATTCCTGAAGTTTTATCTTGCCCGCGAATATTTTTTTCATAATGAATTTAAGAGTTCAGAAAAATTATTTCTCGAAATAGTAGAAAAAACTGAAAAACAATTAAACTGTCTTTTCTATCTTGCTGAAATATTCTGGAGAACAAACAGACAACAGGAATCAATTCTCTTGTTAAACAAAATCTACTCTGTTTACCCGGAGTTCAAACATCTGCTTAAAAACATATCACTCAAGCTTCAGGAAACCGAAAACCAGAACACATCTGATTTGTTGACAAATTCCAGAAATCTTATAAAGCAAAAAAATTCTTTGCCTTTGATATCGATAATAATTCTTTGTTATAACAAAATTGAGTTTACTAAAAAATGTCTCAGTGCATTATTTGAAAACACAAAATATGAAAACTTTGAGGTAATTGTTTTGGATAATGCTTCAGTTGATGATACACCTGATTATCTTCTTAGTTTTGGAAAGGTTATAAAATTCATTCGTTCTGATACAAATCTTGGATTTGTGAAAGGTAATAACTATGTAAGCCAGTTTGCATCCGGTGAATACATAGCATTTCTGAATAATGATACTGAGCCGCAACCAGGATGGTTAAATCATTTACTTCGTACTTTTGATTATCACAAAGATGCCGGCGCAGCTGGTTCAATGTTGATTTATCCTGATGGTAAACTACAGGAAGCAGGTGGTGTAATTTTTAATGATGCTTCCGGCTGGAATTATGGCAGAGGCAATTCACCAAATGATTCAAAGTACACTTATTGCAGAGAGGTTGATTATTGTTCCGGCGCAGCATTGATGATAAGAAAAAATTTATTTGAGCAAATTGGAAAATTTGATGAAAGATATTCACCGGCTTATTATGAAGATACAGATTTATGTTTCAGTGTTCGAAAATTTGGCTATAAAGTTTATTACAATCCCTTCTCAAAAGTTATTCATCACGAAGGAGCAACTGCAGGAACAGATTTAAACTCGGGATTTAAAAGGTATCAGGTTTTTAATTCACCTAAGTTTATTGATAAATGGAAAGATGAGCTGAAACTTCAGTTTCCAAGTGATCCAAATCTTCGATATAAATTCTCTGACAGAAACAGAGGCAAACGAATACTTATCATTGATGATATTCCACCTTTACCTGACAGAGCTGCAGGTGCATTGAGACACTATCACACACTGAAACAAATGTTAAAACTGGGGTACAAAGTAACTTATGTTCATCTGATGGGAAAGCAATACACTGATGAAGCTGCAGTAAAATATCTTTCAGACTTTAAAATGCAGGGAGTTGAATTTATCTGGTTCAACTATGAATACTGGTATAATCTGCGATATACTGAATACGGTAAAGAATATATTAAAACTCTCGTTGATTCTCTTGAATTAAAATATCGTGATTTTGATTTTGTGTACATAGCATTCTGGTATATTGCAGAATATTTTATTGATTTAATTAAAGCTCAATTACCCTCTGTTCCTGTTCTTATTGATACAATGGATATTCACTATTTACGTGAAGAACGAGAGGCAGAAATAGCAAATGATAATTCACTAAAAATTAAAGCAAGAGAAAATAAAAAACGGGAATTGACAGTCTATTCAAAAGCTGATATTATCACAACGGTTACTGAAGATGACAGAAAAGAATTGAGAAAATACATTAAAGACAAACCTGTTTTTATTCTGACAGATGTTCACGATACACGCGATAACACACCATCATTTGAAGAAAGAAAGGATTTGATCTTCGTTGGCAATTTCAATCATAAACCAAATGAAGATGCAGTTTTATTTTTTACAAAGGAAATTTTTCCTTTGATTAAAACCAAACTGCCGGGAATAAAATTTTATATTGTTGGTAATAATCCAACTGAAAAAATAAAATCTCTGAAATCAAATGATATTATTATCACCGGCTGGGTACCTGATGTAAAAGAATACATTGATAAATGTCGGATAGAAGTCGTTCCACTTCGTTATGGAGCCGGTAACAAAGGTAAAGTTGGTGAAGCATTATCAAGCGGAATTCCGATTGTCACAACTTCCATCGGCGCTGAAGGAATGGGAATTGAAAATGGAGTTCACGCTTTTGTTTGTAATGAGCCAAAGGATTTTGCTGAGAAAGTAATTGAGCTTTATCAAAATCAGGAAGTGTGGCAAAAGTTTTCTGACGGAGGAAGAAAATTAATTACATCGCAGTACTCAAGTGAATTGATGAGAAAGAGATTACAGTTCATATTTAATCACAATAAAAATTCACTCAAGAGGTCTCTTGCATTTACTCAATCTTCTCCTCCGAAAGTAAGTATCATAATTGTGGCATTCAATCAAGCTGACTATACAAAAAAGTGTATTCTCAGCATCAAGGAAAAAGTTAAAACTAATTACGAAATCATACTGATTGACAATGCCTCGACTGATGAAACAAATAAAATATTTAAAGAGGATTTTGATTTTATCAGTTACTACCGCAATGAAAAAAATCTGGGCTTTCCGGCAGCAGTAAATCAGGGAATTAAAGAAGCATTGGGCGATTATATTTTAATACTTAATAATGATACGATACTGACTGACAACCTTATTGAAAGATTACTTGAAGTCGCTGAGTCAGATAATAAAATAGGTATTGTCGGACCAATCAGTAATGAAGTAAGTGGGCTGCAGAAGGATACGGATGCTAACTACAAAACTATCGAAGAGATGCATCTTTATGCTGAGATGGTAAGAGAAAAAAATAAAGGTCAGTTATTACATTTTCCTCGAGTTGCATTCTTATGTACTTTAATAAAGAAAGATGTAATTGATAGTATCGGCGGGCTTGATGAAAGATTTTCTCCAGGTAATTATGAAGATGATGATTTTTGTCTGCGCGCTCAGCTTGCAGGATTCAAAACTGTTATTGTCAAAGATGCATTTATTCATCATTACGGATCAAAATCTTTCAAAGCTAACGGTGAAAAAGCATATGCAGAAAGATTGATTAAAAATCAAAAAATATTTGTAGATAAATGGGGTGCAACACCAGATGAAATCTGGATACAAAACAAACAGATTAAACCTCATCAGATTTTATATCCGATTGATAAAAATTTATTTCAACAACACTTCAGAAGAATGCGTGTTCATTTATCTGACAATGAAATTGAATTAGCACAACAAGAAATTGATATTGCTGTTAAACATTATAAGCCAGGTGATGCAATAGTAGTAAGCAAAATTGATTTACTTGACCTTGCTGGTAATCTTCACCTTGCTGCAAATGATATTGAAAAAGCTCAGTATTATTTCGAGCAGGAATTAGATCTTTCACCAAATTCATCAAATGCATGTTTAGGTCTGGGCAAAGTGCTGTTTGCAAAAAATCAACCCGACGCTGCAAAAACAATGTTTGAGTGGGCATTGAAAAATGATCCGAATAATTTCAATGCACTTGCCGCTCTAAATGAAGTAAATGCATTACTTGGAACAGAAAGCGAACATACAATGCCTGGAGTCTCAAAATGAATTCCGGTATCAGTCTTTCAATGATCGTTAAGAATGAAGGCAAACATTTATACGAATGTCTCAACTCAGTTAAAAATGTTGTTGATGATATTGTAATAGTTGATACCGGCTCAACAGACAATACTCTGGAAATTGCAAAAAGTTTTAACGCAAAAATTTTTTACTTTGAGTGGAACGATGATTTCTCCGCTGCGAGAAATTTTTCTTTGAGTAAATGTACCGGAAACTGGATTTTATATCTTGATGCAGATGAGAGATTAGATGAAAAATCTGCAGATATTATCAAGTCCTTAATCCAGACAAATGAAAACATCGGATACTACTGCACAATCGTAAGTTATGATTCAGAAGTTCAGAGAAGTAATTCAATAAAGTATGTAAGATTCTTCCGAAATAATCCTGCTGCAAAATTCACTGGCAAAGTTCACGAGCAGATTACACCTTCACTTGAAAAACTTAATTACAAATTCATTCATTCTGATCTTGTCATTCATCACATCGGTTATGACATTTCAAAGGACGGCAAGAAACAAAAAGCTCTGCGAAATCTTGAACTGCTAAAAAAGGATTTCATCACTTCTCCGAATGATTATGTTCTTTTTCAGATTGGCCAATCGAATTTTGTTCTTGAAAATTTTTCTGAAGCTGAGAAAAATTTCTTACAGTTAATTAAGTCAGACAAATTGAATAAACAATTTAAAGCAGATTCATACAGTTATCTCGCACAGATTTCATTCGGCAATTTTAAGAATAAAGATGCAGAAGGGTTTATCTCATCTGCAATAAGATTGAATGATTCACAACCTTTTTATCATTTGCTTCTTTCCAAAATTTATCTTCGCAGCAACAGAATAAAAGAGGCGATAAATGAACTCAATAAATCGATTGAGCGAGCGAAAAGTTTATCAATTAATTCTTCACATAATCTGCAGCAGGTTAATGTGTCGCTTCAGGAAATTCTCTATTATGGTTTGCAGTTGTCTTATCAGATTAATGATCTGAGCTTGAAACAGAAAATGATTGATAAACTTTCCGCTGTTAATGAAAAAAAGTTTGTCGAACTGATAAAGCATATTGAATCAGATTCCGTTAAAACATTTGATGATGTCAGTCATTACATAAAAAACATTAGTAATCTGAACATTTCTTTGTTAACATTCATCCTTTCAAAACATAATAACAAATCTTTTGTGCGTGATTTTCTCACCGAACTTTATAAGATATTCAGTAGTAATATTGATGTAATAAAACATTATGCTCTTATTCTTGACTATCACAGCAGGACAGATGAAGCAATAAAAATGATGGAGGATAATTTTACACTAATAAAAACCGACCCATCAGCACTACTTTATCTTGCGATGTTTTATCTTAAATCAAATCAAAATGAGAATGCACTTAATATTTTTAATGCTATTGAAAAAGATTTCAGTCAATATCATGAAATTGTGCAGAAGGTAAAAGCTATCAAAGAAAGGTTGATGAAAAGCATTGAAGTTTAACAATATTAAACAGCCATACTCAGCTTACCGGATTCGGGTTCTGATTTGTTCATAAATCTAAAAAGCAGAATTTGAAACAGTTCTTTAAGCTAAAAGAAAATTAATAACAGCCAATGAATCAAAAGGGACAATCAATGAAAATATTGATTGTCCCTGAACCGATTTGATCGAGGTTTCTACTTGGTCAGTATCATCTTCTTAACTTCTGTAAATGAACCCGCAGATAATCTGTAGAAATATATTCCACTTGGTAAAGACACGCCGTGGCGTGTCTCTACGGCGTTGAATTCTACTTCATATCTTCCTGCTTCCCTAAACTCATTAACAAGAGTAACAACTTCATTTCCCAACACATCATAAACTTTCAATGTTTGCCAACTGCCTACCGGCGACTGCCAACTGATCTTCGTACTCGGGTTGAATGGATTTGGGAAATTTTGATTCAGCACAAACTCAAAGGGTATATTGTAATCAACCTGAACTGAAGGATAAATTTTATAGCTCCCTTCATAATCAATCTGTTTCAGGCGATAAAGAATTGATCCTATCACCGGGCTTTCATCAATAAAAGAATAATTTTTCCTTTCCGAAGTCGTTCCCGAACCATTTACAAAACCAATCTTTTCCCAGTTAGAATTTCTATCAAGAATTTTTCTTTGAATTTCAAAA
>CALHAB010000061.1 GCA_937934185.1 uncultured Ignavibacterium sp.
ATTTTTGCCCAATACACAACTCCCGGAACAGGAGTAAACTGGAATCTTGATAGTCTTGTTCTTTATTCGTCAGGAGTTGTTGTTGGTACATTCCCGAATTATCAGATAAACAACAATGTAATTGTTGCTGCAAATGACGAACTGAATGTTTCAGCCGGCTCAAATGTAATTTTCGCAACACCTTCTGCCGGAATTGAAGTGAATGGAATCTTTAAAGCCATCGGAACGGCTACAGACTCAATTGTATTTACTTCTTCAATTGAAGATTCGACTGGCTATTATATCGGATTCAGATTTAATGCAAATCCAAATTCAAACTTATCTCAGATAAAGTATGCAAGAATTTTTTACGCTGACTATGGATTCAGATGTATTGATGCAAGTCCTGTTTTGAGTAATTCATATCTTTATAAATGCGGAAGAGGTGTACAGTTAAGTTCATCAAATGCTGTGATAAAAGATAATGTTATTGAAAGAAGCTATGAATACGGAATAACAATGACGCTCGGCTCTTCTCCCTTAATTGAGGGAAATCATCTCATAAAAAATAACACCAAAGCTACTTCAGCGCTGAATCAGATTAGCATCGGATTGCAGGGAAACAATTCTCCGATAATAAGAAACAACATAATTGAAGGCGGCGAAAGTATTCCAACAGGCGGAATTAGTTTGTGGGTAAACGGCTCAACAGCTTTTTCAAATGCAGTAATAGAAGGTAATCAGATATTTAACAACAGTTTTGGAATGACCTTATACAGCACCTCAAACGGAATTATAAATGCAGTTGTGAGAGATAATATAATTTATAACAACAACATCAATCCGAATGCTATGGTTTCAGGAAGCGGAATTAATATTAATGGAAGTCCATTCAATCAACCTTTAATCAAAAGAAATATTATTTACGGAAATTGGTGGGGAATCACAATTCAGAATGGTTCAACGGTTCAGCCAGGTCCACAACCCAATATTGGAAATGTTGAAAATTCCGATACAACTGATGATGGAATGAATATAATTTATGGTAATGTTCAGGGTCTGAATGTTTACGATCTTTATAATAACTGTACGAATGATATTTATGCTCAGAATAATGATTGGGGAGTTTATGATTCTCTTTCGATTGAAGATCATATTTTTCACAAGGTGGATAATCCACTTCACGGGCTAGTAAAATTTATACCTTTCAGCTTGCCTATACCTGTTGAGCTTATTTCATTTGAAGCTGATGTTGAAAGTGGGAAGGTGAAGATCTCATGGTCAACAGCAACTGAAACTAATAATCGTGGGTTTGAAATTCAACGCTCTGTCATTCTTGGCGAAGCGAAGAATTTTTTATGGGAAGTTGTTGGATTTGTTGAAGGAAATGGTACAACAACCGAAACAAAGAATTACTCTTTTGAGGATAAAAATCCTGCTGCCGGTAAATATGCTTACAGATTAAAACAAATAAATTTTGATGGAACATTCGGGTATTCGAAAGTAATAGAGGTTGGAATTATTAATCCAAATCAATTTGTCCTCGAGCAGAACTACCCAAATCCATTTAATCCAACAACGAAGATTAGATTCACAATACCCGAAGTAGGGTCTGAGCTTGCTCAGACCGTAATAAAGGTATATGATATACTTGGCAATGAAGTAGCAACCTTGGTAAATGAAAAAAAAGAACCTGGATATTATGAAGTAGAATTCAATGCAGAAGGATTATCAAGTGGAATATATTTTTATCGTTTACAATCAGGTAATCCTTCGACAAGCTCAGGACAAAACTATATCCAAACCAAAAAGATGATCTTGCTGCGATAAAATGAATCTAATGAATGCTGAATTTTACGCAGGAATACCGAAGGATTTCGTTTGTTTCTAAATTATTTATTACTAACTTGCAAATGCCTGCTTAAAAATTAAGATAATCATTCCCGATTACTCATTCTAGTTTTTATCCACAGGAGGTGAGAGTTTAAAGTCTCTCATAATTATTTAACATTTTTATAAAAATTTCAGGAGTTTTTATTATGAATATCTTCGTTGGCAATCTGTCAAATGAAGTTCAGGAAGAAGATTTAATGAATCTTTTCTCTGAGTTCGGACAAGTAAAAGAAGTTAAAATTATCCGTGATATGTTTTCAAGACAGTCCAAGGGTTTTGGATTTGTTGAAATGCCCGGCTTAGCCGATGCTCAAAAAGCGATCAATGAATTGAATACGGTTGAAGTTAAAGGTAAAAAGATTACTGTTAACGAAGCTCGTCCCAAAAGAGATAATAACCGAAGAGGCGGCGGCGGAAGAGGCGGAAATCGTAATGGCGGCAGTGGTGGCTACGGTCAGAACAGAAGACGCTTCTAATATTTTCTCAACTTAACGAACATTTAACCCGAACGGTTTTGCCCGCTCGGGTTTTTATTTACCTGCTTCTATATCACTTAAATGTAATTCTAATGCATCAACCGATATAGCAATTTCTCTCAGCGATAAAATTAATGATGCCATCAGCAAAATAATACTCAACCCGAATACATATTTACCAATTTCAATCTGTCCGGCAAACAACAAAAACATACACAACACACAAAAGAATAAACTTGCTACACCAACACCTTGCATATGTTTAATCAGATAAACTCTCTTGCGTAGGTTTTCAATCTGACCAAGTAATGCAGTATCGGGATTTTCTTTATAATTTTTATGTAATGAACGAATCAGAGTAGCGATAGTAAGAAATCTGTTTGTGTATGCAAGTAGTAAAAGAGATATTGCAGGGAACAATAAAGCAGGAGTTGTAACATCAATATTCATTTCAGCTCCGTAATAAGATTATATTAATTTTAGTCCCTTATTGTTGAAAGGATCTTCACGACTTACTTCAAAAGATGGACGGTAAAATTCATTACTTTCCATTTCCTGAATCCAGCCGTTTTCGAGACCATATTTTTCCAGTAACTCAACAGCATTCGCAAATTCACTATATCGTATATTTCTATTGATAAGTATATGCTTATTGCTTCGGTTAGTTGGGAAATATTGAGTCATCAGAGAAATGTGAACTTTCTTGTCGAGATCTTCACTGATAAACTTAAAAACTTTTTCTGTTTCGGATAAATCATTCGGAAGAATTAAATGCCGGATTATTAAACCTCTTACAACAACTCCATTTTCATAAATCAGCTCACTGCCAACCTGATTGAACATTTCCTTTACAGCCAACTTTGCTTTATCATAGTAATCATTCACTTTTGAATAAACTCTTCCGTTTTCATTATTTCCATATTTGAAATCGGGCAGATAAATATCAACAACATCTTTGTAAAGTTTTAATACTTCAACCGAGTCATAACCATTTGTGTTATAAATAATCGGAAGATTTAAACCTTTTTCAGAAGCTATCTTTATTGATTTAAGAATCGGAACTGCAAAGTGAGTTGGTGAAACTAAACCAATATTATGGCTTCCCATATTCTGAAGTTCAATCATTATCTCAGCTAGTTGCTCAACAGTAATTTCATTTCTTTTTTCGATTTTCGGATTCTGGCTGATTATGTAGTTTTGACAGTAGACACACCTGAGATTACAATTGCCAAAAAAAATATTGCCCGCCCCATTAGTGCCGGATAAAACCGGCTCTTCACCAAAATGTAAAGTGTATGAGGATACAATTGGTTTGTCACCGCTTTGGCAGGTTCCCAATTCGCCCTGGGTTCTGTCAACAAAACAATTGCGGGGACAACTTATGCAGTTCTTTATTATGCTATCTGCAATTTTGATTCTTTTATTAAATTCTTCTGCAGAAATTTTTTTATATGATGGAATAAAACTCATAAACGAATCTTTTTTGTCTGTGAAAAAATAATATTCTGTGATGAAATAGAAGAGTGTTAAATATCAACGATATTGTTTGTTAAGAACAACACATATTATGAACAATTAAATTAGGTTTATAAAGTTATTTTACCTATGTTTGAAGTGCTCCGGAAATAGTCCGGGATTTTTTAATATTTATTTATAGAGGTTCTAGTGAGTACTAAGTTATTTGTGGGTTCTCTCCCATGGTCAGTTGACGACGAAACATTAAGAGAAACATTTGAAGAACACGGTAGTGTTGTTTCTGCCAAAGTGATTAAAGATCGCGAAACCGGCAGATCAAGAGGATTCGGATTCGTTGAAATGGAGAACTCAGCCGATGCAAAAAGTGCTATTAATGCACTCAATGATTCGGAACTTAAAGGTAGAAATATCGTAGTTAATGAAGCAAAATCGCGTAATTAAAAAGATATTCTTTAGTTAAGCTCTGAGAAAGGCGTCATAACAGACGCCTTTTTTATTTTCATTCCCGCCTCTGACAATAGACACAAAATTTTTCCATATCGGACCTTGACTCATATTATGATATTTACTAAGTTTCGATTAGTAAATAAACATCGTTCAGTTAATTACAAATTCAGAGATTATGGGCGTTAAGGAGAGAAAAGAGAGACAGAAAACAGAGATGAGAGAAGCAATTCTTTCAGCAGCTCTCAAACTGTTTTCGGATGAAGGTTATGATAATGTAACAATGAGAAAAATAGCAGATAAAATTGAATACAGTGTCGGAACAATTTATCTCTACTTCAAAGATAAAGGTGAAATATTTTATGAGCTTCATAACCGCGGGTTTGCTGAGTTTTATAAAAGACAGCTTTCTGTTCAGCGTATTAAAGATCCTATTGAAAGACTGAAGGCCCACGGAGAGGCTTATATTCAGTTTGCGATGGAATATCCCGAATATTATGATGTGATGTTTATTTCCAGAACTCCGGCAAAGGAAATAAAAAAATCGGAGCACTGGGAAGAAGGTGAAAGAACTTATGAGATACTTAAGCTTAATATTAAGCAGGCAATGGAAGCAGGATATTTTAAGAATGTTGATCTTGATGTAGCGGCTTTTTCTCTCTGGTCTTTTGTTCACGGCATTTCCGCTCTCTTTGTAAGAGAAAGATTATCAATGATGCCAACAGAATTTTTAAAGCCTCTCATCAGCGGGGCACTTCAATTCTTAGGCAGAGCCTACTAAAAATTTTTTAGGATTTAACTAAACAATGTTCATTTTAATATTAGCGTTCACAGAAAGGAGTAAAAAATGAAAGTAATTAGTGCTGTATTGTTGATTATTTTGTTTGTGATGACCCATAGCTTAATAGCAAATGAGAATCCAAAAGGTTCAATAAACGGACAAGTAATTGACCGTGATACAAAGCAGGAAATCGTCGGTGCTGTAATTGAAATATTGAATACAGGAATTCTTTCTGCAACAGACTTACAAGGAAATTTTTTGATAGATGGTCTTGATCCCAAAACATACAACTTGAAAATTTCCGCACCTTATTATGTAACAACTTACAAAACAGATGTTCTTGTAACGGGAAAACAGAGTTCCAAAATTGTAATTGAATTAAAACTTGCATCATACGAAACTGAAGAAGTTATAGTTTCTTCAGATAGATATTTTGATAAACCTTACGAACTTGTAACAAGCACTAATTCACTTTCAGCAGAAGAAATCCGCAGAGCCCCAGGTGCTGTTGAGGACTTAAACAGAATGATTCAATCACTGCCCGGAGTGACAACTGCA
>CALHAB010000062.1 GCA_937934185.1 uncultured Ignavibacterium sp.
TTTCGTTTGTCAAAAAAAGCTTTAGCATATTCCTCACATTTATCACAATTTTCGGGATCAATAATTGTGAATTCATTAAAATCATATCCTATTCTTTCTATTTCCTGTTTAATAATTTTTTCATTACCAAGTAAAACAGGCTGAGCAATTCCATCATTGTAAACTGCGTGTGCAGCACGAATAATATTCTCTTCTTCTCCTTCAGGATAAACAACTTTCTTTGGCTTTTGCTGAGCTTTATGAATCATAACCCGAATAATTTCTTTGGAAAGGCCTAATCTTTCTTTAAGCTTTTCACGATAAGCATCCCAATCTACTTCGGTGATTTTGGCAACACCTGTTTCAATTGCAGCTTTTGCGACTGCAGGTGCTACATACCAAAGTACTCTTGGGTCAAATGGTTTAGGGATAATATAATTTTTACCAAATTCAAATTCTTCTCCGCCGTAAGCTTTAATAACCATTTCCGGAACTTTCTCTCGGGCTAATTGGGCTAAAGCTTTTGTTGCCGCCATTTTCATTTCATCATTAATCTGAGTAGCCCTTACATCAAGTGCACCTCTGAAAATGAAGGGGAATCCAAGTACATTATTAACCTGATTCGGGAAATCACTTCTACCGGTAGCCATAATTAAGTCATCACGAACTGATACAGCTTCGTCATACATAATTTCAGGATCTGGATTAGCCATTGCGAAGATGATTGGATTTTTTGCCATAGATTTAACCATATCTTTATTTACAACGCCTCCGACTGATAGTCCGATGAAAACATCAGCATCTTTCATCGCTTCGGCCAGAGATGCAAATCCTTTTTCCTGAGCAAATTCTTCTTTGTACTTATTGAGATCTTTTCTGTCTTTTGTGATACATCCTTTTGTATCAAACATCCAGATGTTTTCTCTTTTTGCTCCGGCTCTGATATAATGCTTGCAACAGGAAATTGCCGATGCTCCGGCGCCGTTAACAACAATTCTAACTTCATCAAGCTTTTTGCCCGCTAACTCAACTGCATTTATAAGTGCAGCACAGGAAATGATAGCTGTCCCGTGTTGATCGTCGTGAAATACAGGGATTTTCATCGTTGCTTTCAGAGTTTCTTCAATCTCAAAGCATTCAGGTGCTTTAATGTCTTCGAGATTTATACCGCCAAATGTTGGTTCCAATAGTTGACAAACGCGAATTACTTCTTTTGGATCGTGAGAAGCCACTTCAATATCAAACACATCAATGTCAGCAAATCTTTTAAACAGAACTCCTTTACCTTCCATAACAGGTTTTCCTGCTTCCGGACCGATGTCACCTAATCCTAAAACTGCTGTTCCATTGGAAATTACTGCAACCAAATTTCCTTTAGCAGTGTACTTATAAACATCTTCTACATTTTTATGAATTTCGCGGCAAGGTTCAGCAACACCAGGAGTATAAGCAAGAGATAAGTCCCTTGAGGTAAGACAAGGCTTAGTTGGTATAACTTCAATTTTACCAACCCTTTCAGAACTGTGATATAACAGAGCTTCCTCTTTAGTAATTTTCATAATAGCTCCTTTTGAATTTCTTTTATTTGAATTGTTAATTGAAAAATTTTTAGAAATGTCCGATTAAGAATATAAAAACATAGAGTAGTTAATATCAGATGAAAGTGATGCACTTTGTTCCTTAATTAAGCAAGTTTAAATAAACTCAACAATTTCGTGTAACAAAATTATGGAAATATTTAACCACTTAAAAAGGGAGTGTCACTTCATTGTTGCTTCCAGTTGAAGTTTTTCAGAAAGGTCTTTCCCTAAGTAAATATCAATTGCGAAATGAATCAGATATAACAAAGGGGTTAAAAATACTGCGACTAAAAATTTATAAATATAATTAACAACACCAATTGCCAGAACCAGTTTTAAATCCCAGCCAGCTCCAATATAAAATGCAATGAAAAGCACAACAAAACTGTCAATAAACTGAGATACCAAAGTTGAACCAGTTGCTCTTAACCATATTTTTGAACTTCCGGTGATTGATTTGAAATAGTGAAAAACTGTCACATCAACCAACTGACCGATTAAAAATGCGACTAATGAACCGACAATAATCCACAGACCCTGACCAAAAATAGTATCAAATGCCAATTCCATATTCAGCTGACCACTCGGAGTATCTCTCATTATCCAAAAATCGGCAGGAGTAAGAGACATCGAAAAATAAACCATTGCATAAGCATAAGCTATTAACCCAGCTGCTGTAAACGAAATAAAACGAACACCTCTTCTGCCAAAATATTCGTTTATTATATCAGTCATTATAAATACTAACGGCCAAAGCAAAACTCCTGCAGTTAGATTAAATGACAGGTTTTCATAACCGAAGAACTTTAAATTTAATGGTTGTATTCCAAGTGTTTTCTCAAAAGAAAATATTTTGACTCCGATAAATTCTGCCAAAAGTGCATTTGAGACAAAAAATGCTCCAAGAATAATGAATAACCTGCTTGATTTGTCTTTCATAAATTTTCCTAAACTTCAATCAAAATTATTATCGTTGGAGGCAATAACAAAAAAGCGGTATCAAAAGTTTGATACCGCCTTCGGAGAGAGATGAGCTATTGTTTTACCTTGTTCTTTCAGTTCGGGAAGAATTTTGCCTTCTGTCTGAATTCTCATTTTTTTGCTGAGTTTGGTTTCTGTTTGTTTCAACTTTTCTTTCGGTTTCATTCTTTCTTGAATCAAGAGTTTTGCTTTCAGTTCTCTTCTGTTCTAAATTTCTTTGTTCCATATTTTCATTCCTTTTTACTTCTTTTCTCTCTTCATTTATTTTATTGTCATTTCTTTTCATTTCATATGTTCTATTATCATTTCGATTAGTTTCATTTCTTTCAGTTGTTACTTCTCTGTTTCGATAAGAATTATTATTAGATTCAATTTCTTTTCTTCTTTCAAGTTCTCTTGATTCGTAAGTTCTTATATTCTCCTGTTCAACTGATCTCTTTTTTTCTTCTCTTTTAACAGAATCATCTACTTTATTTTTTTCTCTATCATATATTTCATTTCTCTCTTTGATCCTATCATCACGATTTACATTTCTTTTCTGTTCAGTTTGTTTTCTTTCGTCAAGATCTTTCCGTTCATTTGTTCTGTTTCTTTTCAGCTCAGCGAGTTCAACTTTCTCTATTTCAAGATTTGGTCTTCGTTCTGATTTTTCAATCTTAACTTCTCTCAAAGCTTCTCTGTCTCGTTGAATCTCATTTCTGTCAGCAATAAATGTTCTGATTCTTTCTTCATCTCTTCTTTTGATATTATCAAATTCTCTTGGATCACTTGAAGTTATCAAGTCCCGCTTTTCTATTTTCTGACCAGATCGCTTTCTGATTAAATCAAAATCAACTCCTTCATTTCTAACTCTTCCATTGTAGTATTTATAGTCATATCTTGATTTAGTTCGGCCATAAATTCTGTACTTATGTTTTGGAGGTACATAGTAATTATAAACATAAGGATTGCAGAAATATCTATAAGTAACAAAATGCCAGTGTTCATAAGGAACATAATAATTGTATGTAATTCTGATTCCAAAATTGACTGAAAATACTGCATAAGGATGTAAAGGAGCCCAACCGATATAATCGTCATCATAGCGCCATTCTACCCAGGCAGGAGCCCATTCATCATCAGGAATCCATATCCATCCATAATAATCATCATAGTACCATCTTCCGTAATGGAAAACTATGTGTCCGAATGGTTCATAAGAATCCCAATACCAGCCGTAATCTGTCCAGACCCATCTTCCAATTTTATAAGGAGCCCAGTTTCTTTTTATAATTGTAGGTCTCCAGGCAACTACTCCATAATCAATTTCTATCCAGGTTCCGTATGGACTTAAATTAGTGTAGAAATATCCACCCATTCTGTTATATAAATGTGTGCTGGTTTCTGCACTTGCAGTTAAACCGATAAATAAGAAAACGATTATTGCAACTAACTTTTTCATGGCTTTCTCCTTTCAATTGCGATACTAATTTGCCAATAACCTTGCCAGAAATAATTAAATAAATTTCAATGAATCAAGGTTCAGAACATAGGGAATGTATGTTTAACTGAACAGAATGTGTTTAATTTATCTGCTTATTAAACGGTCTTTCCATTTATAATTACCCAAAGCTCCGCTTAATCCGGCGATGATTATGTAAGGAATGTGCAATATTTCGGCGAGTAAAAAGATATTAAGAATACTTTTGTGAAATAATAATTCAGTTCCTTTCCTGAGGATCAAAAATTCAAGTAACACTTTAGCAATTAAACATATTAAGAATGAAATAAAAAATCTTGAATCAAGAGTGAACCCAAGAATTGGCTGAATTAACAATGAAAGATAAAACAGATAAATAAGGATCAACTTAAGAACGAGCGATTTATTTTTATAGAAAAGTCCTTTACTTGCCCATCTTTTTCTCTGCTGATAAAATTGTTTTAGATTTTCATTTGCTTCGGTTTCAACAACAGCATTTTTATCAAGCGCAAATTTTATTTTATAATTTGTATCCTTGAAGATTTTTTGCATCAGAAGTTCATCATCACCTGAAGATAAATTCATTTGCAGAGAAAATCCTCCGACTTCATCGAAAACTTTTTTTCTATATGCTATGTTAGCTGCATTGCAAATTGTTGGACTGTTACTACCGATTAATCCTGCACCGGTAATAACTAAACCTGCAAACTCTAATTCCTGAAGTCTGCCAAATAGATTTTTACTTTCCACAAATTT
Source organism: uncultured Ignavibacterium sp. (assembly GCA_937934185.1). Classification (GTDB taxonomy): domain Bacteria; phylum Bacteroidota; class Ignavibacteria; order Ignavibacteriales; family Ignavibacteriaceae; genus Ignavibacterium. The sequence continues at coordinate 4,756 of CALHAB010000062.1, forward strand.
AACAGGACCAGAAACAAAGCCGGTTTGATCATCAAAAAAAGATAATAATGTTTTGAGCCACTCTTTGTTATGAATACAATCAGCATCAGTCGTAATTATAATTTGTCCTTTTGAATTTTCAATTCCATATCTTATTGATCTCTTTTTATGAGCTTTCACTGAATAATTTTTCGGAACCGAAATTACTTTAATGTTACTTCTACTGATATTTTTTTTAAGAAGCTCTTTTGAATTATCGTCAGAATGATCATCAATAAAAATAACTTCAAATCTTTCTTCCGGATAATCCTGTGACTCAATTGACTTTAAAGTCTTGATAATATTCTTTTCCTCATTTCTGAATGGAATAAGAACTGATATAAACTCATCAGGGAGTGTATGAGAGCGTTCAGGTTTTAATTTTTTCAGTCCTGAATATATTTTGAAAAGAAAAAACAAATAATGAATCAGAAGTATTATGAAAAACAGAAACAGTAAAATTTCAATCATCGTTTTTTCTGAAGATTAACAACAACCCGATAAAAGCTGGTAGCAGAACATTTATAAGAAAAAGAAAAATCGAAGCATTAAATCCGACTGAAGCTGATTCGCCAAACTGCTGAACAAAAAATACTGATGCACCTTCACGAATTCCAAGTTCACTGAAACTAACTGGTGGTATAAGTGTTTTGGAAAACATAGTCAGATTGCCAGCCCAGATGTAGTCTATTATAGCAGTATTATGTGAAAATGCAGATACAAGAATCGCATATTGGACAATGTAACAACTATAAAAAAGGAATGATAATAAAAACATTTTGGTTGAATATTTTCTATCAAGATTTTTCAGTGTGGAAAATTTTTGAAAGTATTTCGAAAATCTTTTTGAATCCTTCAGCTTGCTAAATAATATATTGTCCCAAAAGTTTTGATTGAAAATCAACAATATGACGAAATAGAACAAAGAGAATAGAACAACAAACAAACCAATTGTTATATAAATACTGACTTCATAATAATAATGTATGAAAAGAACACTCGATATCGAACCGAAAAATGCTACCATTAACAATGGGAAAAATTTATCGAGCAGTGTTGCTAGTGTAACCTTTAACAGAGAATGATCTTTAAATACTAACGCTCTTCCGAAATATTCACCTATTCTGGCAGGAGTGAAAACCGCTGCAGAAAATCCATGAAATAATGAATATATAACTTTCTTGCTTTCAGAATTATTCAGAATAAAGGATGTTGTTAACTTCCACTTACAATATTGCAGATATAAATTCAGCAGACTAAGTAATAATACAGGAATTATTAAAAAGATATTCGCACCAACTATTGCAGAAGCAATTTCATTGAAGTTAACTGAATTTATTATGTAGTAAAGAAGTCCGGCAGCAATTATAATTTTTGTAAGAATAATTATTGCGGATTTATAATTACTTATTCGGTCTGCAAAAGTAATATCTTTTCTAACTGTGTCAGTCATTGCTCAATTTCCAGAATATTAATCCTTAGTCCTTCAGTGCAGTTTGTACACATTTTATTTTGTTTTCTGTCTTTTAAGATCTGCTTTCGAAAATTATTATAATTTTCTGATAACCAAATATCTTTTATTGATTTTCCGTTTAGAGTTCCAAGAGAAAACTCAGCATCTTTATCGAAACAACAGGGTACTACTTTTCCATCCCAGGTAATAACAGATGTTCTCCAAAGAGCAAAACAATGATTTTTAATTTCAGCTTTAATCCTGAATGAATTATCAGCTATGATATATCTTCTGAACTTTTTATTTAATGGAAGAAATTTGACTGCATTTTCATAAGAGGAAATCTGCATTGTTTTAAATACAAGTTTATCAACTCCAACTTCTTTGCAATATCGTTTAACATCTTCAAGCTGATGCTCATTTTGCTTCATCACAATAAACTGAAACTCAATAAATGGTTTATTTAGTCTAAGTTCTTTCTTTCTTTTTACCAAAGTTCGTAAAGCTGAATCAACCTGAGCAAAAGTTCCACCCACACGATAATTCTGATATGATTCTTCATCTAATCCATCAACTGAATAAATCAGTTTATCAGGTGCTGATTCTAAAATCTTATCAATATTATTTTCGTTAATGAAATGTCCGTTCGTGCTTATCGAAACATAGATTTTCTTTTCCTGAGCATACTTAATCATCTCCGGCAGATTTTTATTTATGTAAGGTTCTCCCTGAAAAAATAACTGGACATAAAATCCTGTTTGCTTTATTTCATCAATCCATTTTTTGAAATCATCTGTTTTCAGCAAACCTAATGGACGAGTCAGCGCACCAAGACCGCTTGGACATTCAGGACACTTTAAATTACAATGATTGGTCGGCTCAATTGAGTATGATATTGGCATTCCCCAAACAACAGGTCTTCTTATTATTCTGGATAACCAAAACGATGCTAAGATTTTTATGGTGTTAGTTACTCGTTTAACGGTAAAATATTTTAATAAATTTATTTCCAACTTCAGGTATTTTTTTACTTGCTAAGATAGTAATACTCGAACTTGATTGAAAAGATGCAGCAGCGATAAAGCTGAAATTATTGTCAACCATAAGTCTTTTTCATAGTTTAGCATATAAAATTTTGAAATGTGAGGTAAAATGTTCATCAATTTTGGTGATATACCAAAAAACTATAATCTGTTTCTGGATTATTTATATGAATTTGAAAATGTAGCTGAATTCTATAAATATAATTTCAGAGATAAAGAAAAATATCCTGAAATCTTTAAATCTATTCTGAAAAAGAGAGCTGAATCGAATCTTAAAATTTCAGATTTGATTTCAAATCAATACAAATATTTTAACAGCATATCAGATAAAACAAATAAGAATATCAAACAGCTTGATCAACCAAAAACTCTTGCTGTTGTTACTGGTCAGCAGCTTGGAATTTTGGGCGGACCACTTTATACAATTTACAAAATAATTACAGCTATTAAACTTGCAGCTAATCTGAATGAGAGATACACTGAATATAATTTCGTTCCTGTTTTCTGGATGGAAAGTGATGATCACGATTTTAATGAAGTTCATCAGATAAATGTTTTAAATAATGAAAATGCTTTGGTAAATATCAAATACAAAGATGATGTAAGTGATGATGAAATTCGCTCAAGTGTTGGTAATCTTATTTTTGACGAAACCATAAATGAATTCTTCAGTCAACTTGATCAAAGTCTCAGAGGCACTGAATTCAAAGAGAAAATAATTTCAAACCTGAAAGAAATTTATCAATCCGGAAAAACATTCAAACAAAGTTTTCGTGAATTACTATTCTGGCTTTTTGATGAATATGGTTTGATAATTTTTGATCCATCGCAAGATGAAGTAAAGCAAATATTAAAACCAATTTTTCTTAACGAAATAAATAATTTCCGAACTCACACTCAGAAACTTGTATCAGTGAGTGCAACCCTCGAAGATGTTTATCACGCTCAGGTTAAAGTCAAACCTGTAAATCTTTTTTATCATATCGAAAACGGAAGATACTCAATCGAACCTGTTGATGAAGTTTTTAAGTTAAGAAGAAAAAGGAAACAATTCACAAAAGAAGAAATTATTCAGGAAATAAATGAGCATCCTGAAAGATTTAGTCCGAATGTTTTATTAAGGCCGATTACTCAGGATTATCTTTTCCCTACTGCGTTTTATATTGCCGGACCGAGTGAAATATCCTACTTCGCACAAATTTATCCTCTGTACGAATTTTTTGATATCGAACCTCCTGTAATCTATCCCCGATCATCTGCAACACTTGTTGAAAAATCCGTTTTAGGTTTTATGGAAAAATATGATCTGACGATGCGGGATGTTTTTCTCGGTGTTGATCACTTAAAAGAAAAGATTTTGTCTTCGGTAACAGAAAGCAACATAGATACAATTTTTGACGAAGCTTCAAAAAATCTGAATTTGATTTTTGATGATTTGAAAGAGAAATTATTTATTGTTGACAAAACGATTTCTGACTCAACTAACAGATATCGTGAGAAAGTTTTATTCGCATTAAATGAGTTAAAATCAAAAGCAGAAAAAGCTCACGAGTCGAGGTTCGAAACAATACTAAGACAAATATCAAAACTCTCAAACCTTTTATTTCCTAACGAGAATTTACAGGAGAGAGAACTAAATTACTTTTATTTTGCCAATAAATTTGGTGAAGATTTTTACAAGAAGCTTTACGAGGAATTATCAATCTCTGATTTTGAACACCAGATAATAGAAATCTGAAGAGAAATATTTATTGCTGGCTCACATAACCAATCTGTTCATAAAAAGTTGGATTGGAAATACCCACACACTCAATTCCTTCAACGGAAGATTCATTTCCAATCATCATTGCCAGGACAGAAAAAGCCATTGCAATTCTATGATCATTAAATGAATTAAATTCAACTTTTGCTTTTTTAATTTCACCAGAGATTCTGAAACCATCAGGATATTCTTCAATATCAAGTCCTGTTAATTTCATATTGTCACAAATAGCTTTTATTCGGTCTGACTCTTTGTAACGCAACTCTTCACAATTTCTGATTTCAAAATTCCCTTCTGCAAAAATTCCTGCAACACTTAAAACCGGAATTTCATCAATAATGTTTGGAATAATTGAATCATCTATACCAATATTTTTAAGATTGGAAGAATGAACTATTATATCTCCGTAAGGTTCATTACTTGATTCTCTGACATTTTCAATTTTGATTTTAGCATTCATCTTTTTTAATAATTCGATAAAACCGATTCGTGTAGGATTTAAACTCACATCTTTAATAATCAGTTCGGAGTTTTCTGTAATAAGTGTCAGCACAATAAAAAAAGCTGCGGATGAAATATCACCTGGAATGAAATAATCTTTTGCAGTCGGATAAAAGTTTTCAGATGAAGAAACTACTTTAGAGTTTTGTATTGTGTTAACAGGCAGCCCCAGCATTCTTTCAGTGTGATCCCGTGTGACGAATTTTTCAATAATTTTTGTTTCATCACTTAAATGCAATCCGGCAATTAATACTGTACTTTTAACCTGCGCACTTGCAACAGGCAAGGTATATTCAATTGCTCTTAAAGAATCAGATGGCTGAATGCTTAAAGGCAAAGTTGAATTTGCAGATTCAATTTTCCCACCCATCAAACTTAATGGTTCAATTACTCTTTTCATTGGTCGTTTTGAAAGCGATTCGTCACCAATAATCACAGAAGAAAAATTTTGTGCAACTAATAATCCTGAAATTAATCTTGCTGTAGTTCCTGAATTTCCGCAATCCAAATTCACAAGTGGAGCTTTGAATTTCTGTTTGCCTCTGCCTTTAACAATTAATTCAGAATTATCATTAGTAAATTCAACTCCTAATTCGTTGAATACTCTTTGAGTTGATTTAACATCTTCACTTGATGAAATATTTTTAATTACAGATTTACCTTCAGCCATTGATGAAAAGAAAACTGCACGATGAGATATTGATTTATCTCCTGCAAATTTAAGTTCACCTTTCACAGATTTTATTTTTTTGAATTCTCTTTTCATTTACTGCACCATTGCTCAATTAATCTTTCTAGTTCAGTTTCATCTAATTGGGATTTATCGTACTTCCCTTTTTCAATTCGCTGTCTTGCTGCTTCATAAAGTATTATTGCTGCTGCAACAGAAACATTAAGACTTTGAACCATTCCAAACATAGGTATCATAATTCTTTCATCAGCAAGTTTTTCAGCATCAGATGAAACTCCACGATGTTCGTTGCCTAAAACGACTGCAACCTTCTCGGTAAAGTCAATATCATAAATACTTTTTGAATCATCACAAATAGATGAAGCATAAATTTTAAAGCCATTTTTCCTTAACTCAGAATAGCAGGAATCAATTGAATTAAACTTTTGTCTTTCAACCCACTTGAATGCAGAAGCTGAAGATTTTTTACCAATCTTCGGAAATTTTTCTATTGTGTAAACCAAAGAAACTTTTGGAATTCCAACTGCATCACAAGTGCGAAGTATAGCACTGACATTGTGAGGATCGTGAATATTTTCCAGCACAACCATTAAATCGAACTGGCGTTGTTTTAATGTGTTGGTAATTTTTTTTAATCTCTTTTCCGATTTGAATTCTTTCACAATCTAATATTCAATGAATTGTAGTTAAAATAAATTTCTGAAAAATTCCATGATGTCATTTCAGAAAAACATAACAAATGAGAAATCCTATCAGAATAAAAGTTTTCTCCTTCCATAAATCGGAGTCGTAATGACAAATAATATTTTGCAGTTGTCTCAAATGATAATTCCTAAGTTTTATGAAAGATCAGTTTGTAGATAACAGTGTCCTCTTCTCTTCTTGCTTTGTCAATTTTGAATTTATCTTTAGGAAGTCTGAGATAAAAAGAAGCTAATTCAAGAATTTTATCGAGAGCAGTTTCCTCATCGTGAGCCCAGCTTTCACAACCTTTTATTGATGGAATTTCTGCTGAATAACCATCAATAGACTTTTTAATTAAAATATCAACTACCATCAGTAAGCTGCACTTCCTGATTCACCAAGAAGGATTTTTACTCCACTGCTTGTACCAATACGACTTGCACCTGCAGCAATCATTTTTAATGCATCTTCTCTTGAACGAATTCCACCACTTGCTTTGACTTTTATTTTACCATCAACTGCGTAATTCATCAATGCAACATCAAACAAAGTTGCACCGCCTTTAGAAAATCCGGTTGAAGTTTTTATGAAATCAGCACCTGCTTCTTTACTGATAATTGAAGCAATAATTTTTTCTTCATCAGTTAACAAACAGGTTTCAATAATTACTTTTAAGATTGCAAGATTTTTTTTAGTGATGTTAGCAATTTTTTCAATCTCACTGAAGACATATTCATAGTTGCCGGATTTTAATTGTCCGATATTTAATACCATATCAATTTCTTCTGCACCATCAGCAATCGCTGTTTCTGTTTCCTGTAACTTTGTACTGGTATGATTTGCTCCAAGAGGAAATCCAATAACAGTGCAAACTTTTACTTCAGTATCTTTGAGTTGATCAAAGCAATAGTCAACCCAGCAAGGGTTAACACAAACTGAGGCAAAATTAAACTGTCTTGCTTCATCGCAAAGTTTTTTTATTTCTGATTCAGTAGCATCAGGTTTAAGCAATGTGTGATCAATCATTTTAGCTAAATCTGATTCAGAAATTTCCGGAAGCTCTGTTTTTTCTTTGTATGACGATTTAAATTGGTTCAAAATTTCGCTAATAATGTTTTCATTAATTAATTCAGAATTGAATTTCATTTTATTCACCGTATAGTTTATATGCTTTGAAAGTATTGCTCAATAACATTGCAATTGTCATCGGACCAACACCGCCCGGAACGGGTGTAATGTAAGATGATTTTGGAGCGACTTCATTAAAAGCAACATCACCAACAATTTTATAACCTTTTGATGATGTTTTATCTTCAATTCTGTTAATTCCAACATCAATCACAACTACACCTTCTTTTACCATATCACCTTTAATCATTTCCGGTTGACCAATTGCTGCAATTAGAATATCTGCCTGTTTAGTATAATAAGACAAATCGCTCGCAGCTGAGTGACAAACAGTTACAATTGAATTTGCGTAATCATTTTTCTGAAGCATAAGGTTAGCAATCGGTTTACCAACTATATTGCTTCTTCCAACAACAACCAAATGTTTACCTCTTGTGTTGATGTAATATCTTTTTAATAATTCCTGAATTCCTGCCGGAGTGCAGGAGACAAAAGTTTCTTTTCCGATAACAAGATTTCCCACACTCATCGGATGAAAGCCGTCAACATCCTTTTTCGGAGAAATGGCTTCAATTATTTTGTTTTCATTTATATGTTTTGGTAATGGTAATTGAACCAATATTCCATGGTAATCCTTATCTGAGTTATATTTTTCAATAACTTCAATCAGTTCCTTCTCCTGAAATTTAACAGGAAACTTTTCAACTTTAGTCCGCATTCCGATTTCTTCACAAGCTTTGCTTTTGCTTGCAACATAAATCTGAGACGCCGGATTATCGCCTACTATTATTGCAACAAGTCCGGGAACATTTCTTCCTTCGGCTCTAAGTTTATCAATTTTTTCTTTTAACTCTTTCCTGATATCTGAAGCTATTTTTTTCCCATCGATTAATTGCATTAAAGTCCTCGTTAATATTCAAAGTTATATTTTTTTTTGAGATAATTTTTCAACTTCTTATCACGATTAATTTCATCTGCAAAAGGATTGGAGTTTTGCCAACCGGTTTTCCCTTCGTTACGAAATTTTTCTAATCTTCTTAAACTAATTTCGCAAAAAACAGGATCTATATCTATTGTAAAACATTTACGATTTAATTTTTCAGCCGCTATCAGAGTTGTTCCTGAATGTGAAAAAAAATCACAAACAATTTCATTCCTTTTGCTGCTTGCCAGAATAATTCTTTCAATCGCCTTTAATGGTTTTTGTGCATAACAGCCATTAACATTTTCTTCCATCCTGTAAAATACCTGCTGAATATCAATCCAAACATTTCCGGCACGAATATTTTCTGATTTACTTCTTTCGATATTCTCAGTCACTTTTCCATTTATGCTTTTGTAATAACCTCTCAGTACTTTCGGAATATCTGTGTACTCAGCTTGCACATTAAAGTATGGTTTGCCTTTAATATAATACAATAATTCCTGTCTGATTGACATCCAGTTCTTTTGTGTTCCAAAGCCGCGCTGATTACGCATTGTGATAAAACTTCGTGACTTAAATCTGGTTGATGACATCATTTCTATGAAAGAGCTAAGTGGCTGAAAATGATTTTTCTGATCAGCACCAAGCCATATGTAAAGCGAAGAATTATTTTTCAGATACTGATAAGTAATTTCAATCCACTTCTTACTCCATTTAATAAAGTTCTCTAAATCAGATTTCTGGAATGCAATAAAATTATAAGGTGGATCGTGAATTGCTAAAGTTGCTTTTTCTTTATCGAAAAGTTTCTGAACAAAATTTTCATCTGTTGAATTTCCACAAGCTATTCTGTGACCTGATATCTTATCAACCCAAATAGTGCCTTCTGAAAATCTGCAGTAAGGCAAAAGCAGATTTTTTAGTTCTGCATCTTTATCAAGCCTTGGAAGCGGATGTTTCAGCATTGGACCTGGTTGCTAACTTTTCAAATTCCGGAAAGAATATTCTTTCTAATTCTAGAGTCTTTCCTGTTTCAGTATCAACTTTAAAGAATATACCCGACAAATGTACATTCTCTTTCGCAGTTTCATACTTTTGCGGTGTCTGATACAGAAAACGGTTTATTGCTGCGACAGTCTTCATTCCGATTACTGAATCATACGGACCTGTCATTCCGACATCAGTTATATAACCAGTTCCGTTGGGCATTATTCTTTCATCAGAGGTTTGAATATGTGTATGTGTTCCAACAATACAACTTACTTTTCCATCAAGAAAATTTGCAAGCGCCATCTTCTCGGCAGTTGCTTCAGCATGGAAATCAATAAAGATAACTTTCGTTTCATTCTTTACTTTTGAAATAACCCATTCAGCACTGCGGAAAGGGCAATCAATCGCACTCATAAATGTTCTACCCTGCAAATTGACAATTGCAACTTTCCCTTTTGATGTTTCCCACACAATATAGCCGTTACCATGAGTGCCTTTCGGATAATTCAATGGACGGAGTGAACGAGGTTCGATCTTTAAATATTCCTGCGAAGGGTGTTTATCCCAGGTATGATTTCC
>CALHAB010000063.1 GCA_937934185.1 uncultured Ignavibacterium sp.
AAAAATTATCCGAATCCTTTTAATCCAAGCACTATAATTACATACAGCATACCTGATTTTGGTTTAGGTTCGTTGCCAGTTAAGTTAATTGTTTATAACCTACTTGGTGAAAAAATAACGACGCTTGTTGATGAAGAAAAAAGTTCAGGATTTCATTCAGTTAAGTTCAACGCTAGCAATATTCCAAGTGGAGTTTACATTTATAATCTAACAATCAATGGATCTTCTGTTTCTAAAAAAATGTTGTATCTCAGGTAAGCATATTTATTAAGGGACAAGAAATTGCTTGTCCCTTTTTTATGATTCTCTCTGTATCACCTAAAAAAATAATACAAAATCTCATTCTGGCTCAACTATTTTAGTAAATTCTTTAAAAAATACTAAAATAAGTTTGGGATAATTTTTGTATCACCTTATATTCGAAACCAACAATTAAAAACTTCCTAAATAATTAAGGAATTTTATGCTTGACGAGATAGATCTAAAAATTCTCCGTTCTCTTCAAAAGAAGGGCAGAAAAAAAAGAAATGAATTGGCTGAAGAAGTCCAGCTTTCTGTTCCTTCAGTAAGTGAAAGATTGAATAAACTTGAAAGCAAGGGTTACATCGAAGGATATTTTGCAAAGCTTAATCGTAAAGCATTCGGCTATGATATTACAGCTTTCATTCAGGTGATGATGGAATCATCAAAAAACTATAAAACACTTATCACCAAAGTTGAAAAGATGCCGCAGATTCTTGAATGTCATGCTGTGCTTGGTGAGGGTTCACATTTATTAAAAGCCGTTGTTAAAAACACAGAGGCACTTGAAAAGTTGTTGAGTGAAATTCAGTCCTGGCCAGGTGTAACAGCAACCAAAACAACTTATGTTCTGTCAACAGTTAAAGAAACTTTTGAAATTAACATCTAATAAAATAAAGGAGTAATTATGGCTAAAAGTTCCTCTTCAGGACCGGTAGAGAAGGTGCTGAAATTTATTAAAGATAACGGAATAAAATTCGTTGATCTTAAATTCATGGATTTTCCAGGACAGTGGCAGCATTTCACCGTTCCGGTTTCGCAATTTGATGAAGGTTCATTTGAAGATGGTTTTGGATTTGACGGCTCATCAATCCGCGGCTGGAAACCAATTAATGAAAGTGATATGCTGATTATTCCTGATCCTGCTACAATGTTCGTTGATCCTTTTGTCGAAGTACCAACCATCAGTTTAATCTGTGATGTTTATGAACCTGCGACAAAAGAAAAATACACCCGTTGTCCACGTAACATTGCACAAAAAGCAGAAGCTTATCTTATTTCAACAGGAATTGCAGACACTGTTTACTACGGACCTGAAGCAGAATTTTTTGTCTTCGATGATGTCCGTTTTGATTCAAGACCAAACGGAAGTTTTTATATCGTGGATTCAATTGAAGGCAGATGGAACAGCGGAAGAGAGGAAAATCCCAATCTTGCTTATAAACCGAGATATAAAGAAGGATACTTTCCCGTGCCTCCAACTGATGCTTTGATGGATTTACGCAACGAAATGGTAATGAATCTGATCAACTGTGGAGTTGATGTCGAAGCACAGCATCACGAAGTTGCAAGTGGTGGTCAGTGTGAAATTGATTTAAGATTTGCACCACTCGTAAAAGCTGCTGATCAGTTGTTAATGTTTAAGTATATCGTTAAGAATACAGCAAAAAAGAATAATAAAACTGTGACTTATATGCCTAAGCCAATTTTTGGTGATAACGGAAGTGGAATGCATGTTCATACTTCATTATGGAAAAAAGGAAAACCTTTATTTGCTGGTTCCGGTTATGCCGGTTTGAGTGAAATGGCTCTGTATTTTATCGGCGGACTTCTTAAACACGCACCGAGTTTGCTCGCATTTACTAATCCTACTACAAATTCTTATAAAAGATTAGTGCCTGGATTTGAAGCTCCTGTTAATCTTGCATACTCACAAAGAAACAGAAGTGCTTCAATCAGAATTCCGATGTATTCATCTTCTCCAAAATCAAAGCGAATTGAATTCCGTTGTCCTGACCCATCGGCTAATCCTTATCTTGCTTTTTCTGCTATGTTAATGGCTGGCTTGGATGGAATAATGAACCGAATTGATCCCGGCGAACCGCTTGACAAAGACATTTATGATATGCCGCCTGAAGAATTAAAGAATGTTCCTTCAACTCCTGAAAGCCTGCAGGATGCTTTGAGAGCATTGGCTAAAGATCACGAGTATCTTCTGAAAGGAGATGTATTCACCGAAGATGTAATTGAAACCTGGATAAAATATAAAATGGATAAAGAAGTTAAACCGATGGCGCTTCAGCCGCATCCGTTTGAGTTCGGTTTGTATTATGATGTTTAATATTTGATTACCAAAATATTTTGTATAAAGTTACAGTCCTCGGCTCGGGAGAATTTATTCCAAAGCCGGGGACTTTTTTCTGATACAATATTTCGTAGTTTAAATTTTGTGGTATCACTTCTGAAATGTCAGCTTCTTCTCTCAGAACAATGTAATCGGGTTTTTTGTTAATCACATATTCAAAATAGTTTTTATAATTAAATCTGTCTTCATCAACTAAGCCGGCTAAATCATAGACTTTAGCTCCTGAATAAGTTCCGACAATTCCAACATCAGTCAGTGCAACGGTTTTATTTTTTATTGTTCTGTCATTCCTAATTATTTGTGCAATCTCTCTGAATGTATTCTGAAAACCATCAGCGAAGTTATTGCTGGTTGGAATGACTGTGTTGAATGTGATAAAATTGTTTAAAGTTAAAATCAATACAAAATATAAAATCAGAAAATTATGATAGAGTTTTTCTGTTATTAAACTTTTAGTGTTATGCAGAAAGATTCCTGTCAGAAGAATTATGATTGGAACAAACATCAGTGAGTATCTTGAAAGTATTGTAACATTTTTCAAAATGTAATATCCATAAAAACCTATTATCCAGATCAGTCCAACCGATGCTTTTGAATTTAAAGTCAAGTTGAATGTTTTTTTAATAAAATCCCGAATCGAATTTTTCTTATAAAATATCAGAAGTGATATGATAACTAACAATCCAACAATGATTAACTCAGGTAAGTTGCCTGCAAAAAGTACTTTTATATTTCTTATCAATTTCTCTGGCTCTACTTCAAGAAAATTATCTTTTGCTTTTGCACGAAAAGTGTTTGGAACAATTGTTCCGAAATGAACATAAGCGTAAATAAACCAGATAGTGATTACGACGATAAATTGAATTATAAATGAAAATAAAAATTTGATACTCTTTTTTTTAACTATAAAGAAAAATAAACTGCCGATAAATACGACAAGGAATTCAGGTCTAAGCAGAAATGAAAGACCAATAACTATTCCTGAGATATTTAAATTTTTATCGTCAGACTTAATTAGAAGAATAAGACAAAGCAGCATTGCAGTCATAGATGCTGAAGCTTCCATTCCCGAAATTGACCATTTGATGAAAAACGGATTTAATGCAAGACTGATTAATAAAATTATCCTGAGAGTTGAGTTTACTTCAAAAACTTTGAGAACATAATTCAATAATAAGACAGTTGAAATACTGAATAGTCCACTGAAAATTCTTATGCTAAATTCGGGATTTTGTATAACGAGAGTAAGAAGAGCATTTAAGATTACCCAAAGTGGAGAAGTTGTTCCGTAGGTTTCATTTCCTGTAAAAGTAAATTTTCCTGTTTCAAGTAAGCCCTTGATAAATCCAACATGGATGTATGTATCATCGCCCATAAATCCGGGCATAAAGATTATTGCAATCAGAACAGGCAGAAATGAAATTGCAGAAACAAAAAACTTTTCCGTCTTAAAGAATTGTTCAGGAGAAAAATTTTTAAGTTGTTTAATCAAATCCACTCTTTCCAAACATCTGGTTTATATCCAACGGTTACAAGTCTTCCGTTTCGTACAATTGGAGTTTTAATTAGCAGCGGATCAAGTAATAATTCTTCAGCAACATCAAATTTCATATACTGCATTCCTCTTTCTTTATATCTTTTACTTTCTGTATCAATTAATTCTTCTACAGGAATTACACTTGAAATATTATCAAGTTCACCTTTGGCCAATCCTTTCTCAGTTAAATCACGGAATTGAAACGGAATTCTTCTCTCCTTAAAAAATCTTTCTGCTTTCTGAGTTTCTTTACACTTTTTAGTCCCGATTATCTGAATATTCATATTCACATCACTTCAAATTTTTGTGTCCGTTTAGTTCTCGGGAAACGGCTTTTAAACCCTTCTTCATTATTTACAGCAGTTCCCAGAACAATGTTTTGATACTTGACAATGTATTGACCAGTTGGAATATCAACATTACGGATTTTCATCCCTGTGAGGTATAATTCTAAATCCTGAATATTTTTTATTTCGAAAATAAATTTTGAAGCAAAATTACCAATTACCTGAGCGCCGTTTGAGTGCAATGTTATCCGCTGCTTTTTATCCAGACTTCCGAACTTAGTTCCAATTCTGTTAAAGATGGAGAGATTATCATCGTGCCAGTCTTTGTTGATTATGTATATGTCTCTTCCTTTGAATATAAACTTATAATCATCAAATATTCTTTTATCAATTCCGAAATGATCTGTCAGATATAAAAGATATGGTTGAAAATCTTTATCGTTTGAGTAAACAATTTTTGCATCTGAATCAGGGAGCGACATCTTTTCCATAGGTTCAGTCCCGGAAATTTTTCTCAGCTTTACGAGAAAGAATCCGTCAGAATCAATTTCCCACGGAAGTATCCGAACAGCATTTTCAATTTTAGGACTTAATTTCATTCCCTGATATTCTGTAAATGCTCTATGACTTTTTACAGGCAATTCAACAGGTACGATTTCAACAGGATAATTTTTCAGAATTGTATCAATTACCATTTCATTTTCTTCAACAGATAAAGTGCAGGTTGAGTAAACAATTTCACCACCAACTTTTGTCATCTTGATTGCTGACACAAGTAATTTAGTTTGCAGATCGTGCAATCTGTTTGCGTGATCCAAAGACCACCACTTGCCGACTTCTTCTTTTTTCTGAATAATACCAAGGCCGCTGCACGGTGCATCAACAAGAACTTTATCGAAATAATTATCATAAACTTTACTAAGAAGCTCTCCTTTAAAGTTCAGAACTCCTGTGTTGATGATATTCAGTCTATCGAGATTAAATACCAGTGACTTTATTCTGTTGATATCAATTTCATTTACAATCAAGGTTCCGCGGTTGTTCATTAACTCTGCCATTTGTGTAGTCTTAGAACCCGGAGCTCCGCACAAATCCATAACTAAATCCCGGGCATTTGGATTTAATACAATAGGCGGCAGCATAGATGACAAACCCTGAATGTAATAAAATCCCAGTATCTGCTCTACGGTTTTGCCTATTAAATCTGCTTCATCTGAAACTACCTTTAATGCTCTTTGAAAGTTCAACACCGGTTCGGTTATGATTTTATATTTTTCTGCAAGAAGATTTTGCAAAGCTTCCACAGAAATTTTGTTTGTGTTGACTCTGATGTAGTCTTTCGGAGTTTGTTCTATATAATGCTGATAAGCTTCAGCACTTTCTTTCCCATAAAGTTGTTCGAAGTATTCGTATGCTTTAGATGACCTTTCCATTTATCAATATCGCACTAGGTTGATAATCTTTAATATTTCAGAAACGGGGCTTGTTTCTTTAGTATCGGGAAATTTTTTCTTAAAATCTTTTGAGATTTCGCTAATCAGATTGTCAATGTATTGTTCATATTTTTTTACTATCTGCGGGATAACACTCTTATCAGTAGGAAATTTTATTTCAGACTTTCGCTGCTGAGAGGCATAGACATAATACTTAGCTTCTGTATAATTTTCTGCGTTAGCTATAACTTCACCATCAGTAGTTATAACTTCATAAGTCCCAAATAGTTCTGAGCCGGGAATTAGTGTTTTAGCAGGAATATTTTTCAGTGTGGTTTCAAAATTCTCGAGAAAATCATCGGGAAAAATTTTTATTCCAGCTGCGGTAAGTTGTTTAATCCAGAAATCAACAAAGTCTTTTTTCGTCAATTTACTTTTTATGTTCCATTAAAAATGCTTTGACTTCTTTCCTCAATGAATCATCATCTTTGTATGATTTAACTTTCAGCTTTGGATTAGTGCATCCTGAAATCATTGAAGATATTTTCTGAACTGATTCATTGTACAATGCGAGCACAGGAATTTTTTTAACAAACAGTGCATAAGCAATTTCGAATCCAACTCCTAAACTTGCACCTGAAACTTCCGCGACCATTGCATCGCTTCCGTCAATCCATTTTACATCTCTTGTATAAATCTGCCTGTCTGTTAGTGGAATTGATGAAGTAAATTTGGAATTCATTTCAGACAAAGCTGTGATTCCCAGATTTTCAACATATTGAATTATTTCAAGATAAGATTTCAAATATGTTTGATCTCCGCGGATAGGTCCTGCACAATAGACTATCATGATTCTTGACTCAAGACTTTTTTATAATATTGTTCATACTGAGGAACAACAATTGATTTATCGAATTTAGTTATAGCACATTTTCTTGCATTAGCAGAAAAGATATCATATTTCTTTTTGTTTGTCAGAAGATCCAAAGCATATTTAGCCATTCTGTCAACATCACCAATTTCGGCAATAAATCCGCATTCGTTATGTCTGATTAACTCCGGCAATCCACCAACACTTGAGCTGATTACTGGTAAACCACAAGCCATTGCTTCCAAAGCCGCCAATCCAAAACTTTCTGATTG
>CALHAB010000064.1 GCA_937934185.1 uncultured Ignavibacterium sp.
CTAACCGTATCAACAAGCCCATCTGTCCAAACTTTAACTTCTAATTTTTTATTCCAGGTTTTTATCATTGCCGGAACATTAGGATTGGCAGTTGTTACATAATAAACCTTTGAAGTTATGTAAAACGGTGTTGCTGTAGCTGATTTTGAGGGGTTTATTAAAGTTGTTGTATCTACTATAACCTCACCATCAGGTAGATTGTAGTCATCAAAATCATCAAAATCCGGATAAACTTCTCCAGGTTCTTTACCTAAAACAGAGGATAAATCCGAGAGAGTTATTGTTGATTTTGTTGTATCCATTACAACTTCGTCAAATGCTTTTTTCTTCGCTACATCTATGTATGAGTTCGCAACAGAGATGGCCAGAATGCCCATTTTAGAATCCATTGTCAATTCCTGCGCTGTAAAACTCGTTCCGTTAAATCTAAGAATCAGGAATGAAAGAAGTATTACAGCTCCGAGAGCTAACATCATTTGCCCTGTACTCATTTTTATAAAACCTTTATTTTTTTTATTATATTTATCAATCATTAAGCCATTAGATTTAACAAATTAAAGCCAATTTATTGAATAAAATCAAAGGGTGACTGTATTGTTTTGAAATTTTTTATCAGTAATTCCTTCCCTGTATCATTGTTTTTTATTTTTAGTAGGCTTTTTTATTTGGGAAATAGGTAATAATTTCCTACTGAATAGGAAAAAATGGTTATAGTCAGCATCAGGTTGTAAAAAATTTTTTCAACAATTCTTTGATTTTTTATTCTGAAACACTCATATTACAATAAATCATTTATTTAATTTAATATAGGAGGTTAAACAATGGCTTTTTCATTAAATAAAATAATGTTGATTGGCAATCTTGGTAAAGATTCAGAGACAAGATTTACCACTGTTGATAATTTTTCAGTTACTAATTTTACTTTAGCTACTACCTATAGTTTTAAAAATAAAAATGGCGAATGGACAGATGAAACAACCTGGCATAATGTAGTTGCTTTTAATCTCTCTGATTTTATGAAAGAGAATTTGAAGAAGGGAAGAAAGGTTTATGTTGAAGGAAGATTGGTAAAAAGAGATTATACCGATAAGGATAATGTTAAAAGGTATGTAACTGAGGTTCGTGCTGAAAGAATTATTCCACTTGATTCAAATACTGATGCAACAAAAGATGTTGAAACTGATTCTCAGCCATCTGTTGAACCAGATATTGCAGATGCTAATGAGAGTGATGATTTACCATTCTAATTGTTGAATAATTTAAAGGATTATTTTTGGATTCTGAAAGGATTTTTTATCTAATAAGCTTTTTTGTTTTACTGATTTGTTCAGGATTTTTCTCGGGTTCAGAAGTTGCATTATTTAGCCTTGATAAAAAAAAGGTTGACAGACATTTCAAAAATAATCCTTTTATTCATCGATATCTTTTAACCCTCATTAACTTTCCGCGTAGGTTACTTGTAACAATTCTGATAGGAAATACTCTTGTTAATGTTGGACTTTCAATCCTTGCTGTTATATTAGCTTTAGACCTGGCCAATCTTTTTGAATTGAATATAAATCTGATCATTACAATCCAGATAATAGTTACAACACTATTTGTATTAATCTTCGGCGAGCTTCTACCAAAAATGATAGCTTCTAAATCTACAATTAAATTTGCCAAATATGCTGCTATACCAATTTACATTATAAGTTCAGTTTTTTATCCTGTGTCTGAATTTATAACTGAGTTCATCAAACTCTCAATAAGTAAACTGACATTTGACAAATCCAAGTCGGCTCTATCAGCAGAGGAATTATCTGATCTCGCCACATTGTCAACCGAAAAGGGAGCTATTGATGAGAACGAAAAGGAAATTATTAACAGCATTGTTGAATTCCGCGATACAACTGTATCTGAAATCATGACTCCCAGAGTTGATATTGTAGCAGTGACTGAAAACAAAACTATCGATGAGGTTATAAAAATTATAAGTCAATCAGGACATAGCAGAATACCAGTTTATAAAGACAATATTGATAATATATCTGGTGTCGTTTTCGCAAAAGATTTACTAAAATTTATTAGCAACGACGAGTTAAGAAAACAGACCAAACTATCCGCACTTCTAAAAAAAGTTTTATTTGTTCCGGAATCAAAAAAAATTGGGGATCTGCTGCGTGAATTTCAGGTAAAAAAAATTCATCTTGCAATTGTGGTCGATGAATATGGCGGCACGGCAGGTTTAATTACTTTAGAAGATATTATTGAAGAGGTCGTAGGCGATATTTGGGATGAGTATGATAAAGCAGAAAAACATATTCAGTTACTTTCTGAAAGTAAATATTTAGTTAACGGAGATATCCTTCTGGAAGACCTGGCCTCAGAGGCGGGGATTAATTTTATAGATCAGAATGATCCTGATATTGATACTCTGGCGGGATTTATATTGAAAATCTCAGGTGAAATTCCCAAAGAAGGTGATAATTTTATTTATGGTAATTATAAGTTAACAGTTAAACAACTGGATAGAAAAAGAATCCGCAAAGTGATTATTGAAAAGATCTTAACAAAATGATAACGACTTTTGTATTTTTGAATTGAAAATCTGAGATAAAAATGAAAGATGAAAGAAAAACTGAAATCAAAGTTGGCATAACTGTTTTAGCAGCAATACTGATATTTCTCTGGATTTTCGGTTGGGCAAAGAATATTTCTATTCGATCCACTGAAAACATTATAAAAGTCAGCTTTAGAAATGTAGCCGGTTTAGAAATAGGTGATCCTGTTACTGTAAATGGTTTCAGAAAAGGATATGTGAATGATATGAAAGTATTAACCAATGAAGTGATTGTTGAAATTGCTTTGGATAATGATGTGACTCTAAAGGAAGATGCAAGGTTTTCAATTTCAATGCTTGATTTGATGGGAGGTAAGAAAGTCGAAATTTATCCGGGTCAATCTTCAGTTAGTTTGAATTTGAAGGAAATACATCACGGAGAATTTTTATCTGATATTCCCGCAGTTATGTCATTGCTTGGTTCAGTACAAGATGATTTTGTAACAGTTTTGAAAGATGTTAAGATAACCCTCTCAGCAATGAACAATTATCTGGCAGATGAAAACCTATCTAAAGATGTAAAACAATCACTTAAAAATCTTAACACACTAACTTCTGAATTAAACGAATTGATAACACAGAATAAAGAGAATATAAAATTACTTACTTCAAACGCAATAGCTTTGACTGAAAATACAAATGAAATTTTAAAGGCAAATGAAAAACAAGTGAATGAGTTATTAAAAAATATGAATGATGCTGTTTCCAAGAGCAATCAATTGCTTGATGATGTGAATCAGATTACCAATGAGACTTTACAAAAACAAAATAATCTTGGCAAAATTTTATATGATGAAGAAATGATGCGCGATATTAAAGCAACACTTAAACAAGTAAATGAGCTTACTTCAATTCTTATTGAGCAGCTCAAAGGAAAAGGAATTAATGTTGACGCGAATATTTTCTAAATTTTTCTTCATTCTTTTAATTGCTTTATCTCTTAATGTTCTTGCAGAAGCACCTGATCCTGTCCGAGGTCGAAATGGAATGGTTGTCTCAGCATCTAAACTTGCATCTGAAGTTGGAATTGAGATTTTGAAAAAAGGTGGGAATGCAATTGACGCAGCCGTTGCAGTTGGATTTGCATTAGCAGTAACTTATCCTTCAGCCGGAAACATTGGCGGCGGCGGCTTTATGGTTATCAGATTAAAAGATGGTAGCGCAACAACAATTGATTACAGAGAAAAAGCTCCAATGAAATCTCACGAGAAAATGTTCCAGGATTCTTTGGGAAATTTTTTACCGGAGCTCAGTCAGGAAGGCACAACCTCAGCGGGTGTGCCGGGTAGTGTCGCCGGAATGATTTACGCTTTGGAAAAATACGGAACAATGAATCTGGGAGATGTACTTGAACCCGCAATCAAACTTGCTGAAAATGGATTTATTCTTGATTACAGATTAACACAGTCAATAAACTATTTTTATCAGGATTTTCTGAAATATCCTTCTTCAAAAAAAATTTTTACAAATAACGGACAACCATATAACGAAGGCGATTTATTTGTTCAGAAAGATTTGGCTAAAACACTAAAACTTATTGCTGAAAATGGTAAAGATGGATTTTATAAAGGAGATGTTGCGGAAAAAATCGTTTCTCAAGTTCAATCGCTTGGTGGAATAATTACTCTTGAGGATTTAGCAAATTATAATCCTGTTGAAAGAAAACCACTCATCTCGACTTATCGTGATTATGAAATTATTACAATGGGACCACCAAGCGGTGGTGGAATAACACTTCTCCAAGTACTAAACATTCTTGAAAATAAAAATTTCTCAAGAGATGATTGGGGAAGCAGTGAATACATTCATACAGTTACCGAGGCATTTAAGTTTTCTTTTGCTGACAGGTCTAAACATTTGGGTGATCCGGATTTTTACGAAGTTCCAACTGATAAACTTATTTCTAAGGTATATGCAAAAGAATTGTTTAATAAAATTTCTGATAAAGCGATCCCATCAAATCAGATAAATCCCGGAGATTTTTCAATACTCGATGAGAGTATGGAAACCACACACTATTCAATCATCGATAAATATGGAAATGCTGTCAGTGCAACAACAACCATAAATTCATCTTACGGTTCAAGAGTTGTTGTTGATGGTGCGGGTTTTCTTCTGAATAATGAAATGGATGATTTCAGTTCAAAGCCGGGTGAACCGAATCAATTTGGTTTAGTCGGTAGTGAAGCAAATAAGATTGAGCCTGGCAAAAGAATGTTAAGCTCAATGACACCAACTATAATTACCAGGAATAATAAACCTGTTTTAATTTTAGGTTCTCCGGGCGGTTCAACAATTCCAACTGTAGTTTTACAGGTTATACTTAACTATCTCGACTTCGGAATGGATATTCAGGAAGCAGTTAATTCACCACGATTCCATCATCAATGGCTGCCAGATAAAATTGATTTTGAAGATTTTGGAATTGCTAAGGATGTCAGAGAAAACTTAATTGCAAAAGGGCAATACATCGGTCAGAAGAAGATCCTTGGCAGAGTTGAGGCAATTGCTGTTGAAAATAATCTGTATCTCGGTGCAACCGATCCAAGAGGATTTGGTGCAGCAATAGGATATTAAAATGGTAATAGGAATAGGAATAGATATAATTGAGATAGACAGAATAAAGCAAAGCATTGATCGCTTTGGTGATCATTTCATAAAAAAAATTTTCACAGAAAACGAAATCAGATATTGCTCATCAAAGTTTAATAAATATCAGCATTACGCTGCCAGATTTGCCGCCAAAGAAGCTGTTTATAAAGCCCTTGCATCAAGCTGGCAGCCAATTGCTTCCTGGAAAAGTATGGAAATAATTAACGAGTCAAGCGGCATTCCTAAATTAGTCACTTTTGGAAAACTCAGAGAATTTTTATCTGATGATAAAGAAATCAAAATCTCACTCTCGCACTCTGATAATTATGTTACCTGCGTCGCAATAGTTTACAAAAAATCCTGACAAATCATTTCATTGTAAAACTATTCTATTCTTATTAGTTTTGATCAAGTAAATCGGAAAGAATTATGGAACCTAAGTGGTACACTTACTTTAACTATGGCTCAATCGCATTTGTAGCGGTGCTTTTGTTAGTAATATTAACCAACTCTGTTTCTAAAGAATATTATGTGCCTTTATTAGTTGTGGCAATAATAATTTTTATTTTAAGAATAATCTTCAGAATAATGATAATAAAAAAAATCAGGGAAAGGGAATAAGTCTTCGAACGTTCGGTTCCAACAAACGGCAAACTCAATTCAAAGGTTCTTGTATTAAATCAAAGTTACGAACCTCTAACAATCTGCAATATTAAAAAAGCTATAATGCTTATTTATCTGGGCAAAGCAGAACCTGTTATAATTGATGATAAGAAAGCTTTGCACTCTGTCAGCAAAACTTATCCCTGGCCAAGTATTATAAGAATCAGCCGATTCATCAAAGTGCCTTACAAAAAAGTTATACTTACCAGAAAGAATATATTAAGACGCGATGGATACAAATGCGCATATTGCGGAAGATCAGATATTCCTCTGACAGTTGACCATATTATTCCACGAGCACGCGGCGGTGATGATTCATGGGAAAACTTGATCTGTGCCTGCACTCGTTGTAATAATGTTAAAGGTGACCGAACACCTGAAGAAGCCAATATGAAATTGCTTTTCAAACCATTCAAACCAAGTCATATTATGTTTATTAAAAATGTAGTCGGCCGATTAGATGAAAGATGGAAACCATATCTTTATATGTCTTAAGGCATAATTATTAAGCTCAATATTATTATTTTCCACCCATAAAAAAATCTTTTCTTGTTATGACTGTTAAAAGAATCTTAAGCGGAATGCGTCCAACTGGTAAACTTCATATTGGTCACTATGTTGGGGCATTGGAAAATTGGATTAAACTTCAACACGAATATCAGAGTTATTATCTAATTGCTGATTATCATGTCCTCACAACCAATCTTGATACCTCTGAAATTTATGAAAATTCTATACAGATGTTGATAGATTGGCTTGCTGCTGGTCTTGATCCTGTGAAAAGTCCGATGTTCAGACAATCGCAAATTAAACAGCACACTGAATTACATCTGATTTTTAGTATGTTAATTACTGTTAATCGTCTTGAAAGAAATCCAACTTTGAAGGATCAGATAAGAGATTTGAATATTGAGAATGTCATCTATGGTCATCTTGGTTATCCTGTTTTGCAAACAGCAGACATTCTTCTTTACAAAGGGAATTATGTTCCTGTTGGTGAAGATCAGGTTCCGCATATTGAAATTTCAAGAGAGATTGCCAGAAGATTTAATAATCAATACGGAGAAGTTTTCCCGGAACCTGAACCATTGTTAACAAAGTTTGCAAGACTTCAAGGACTTGATGGCAATGCTAAAATGAGTAAGTCACTTGGAAATACGATATTACTTTCTGATGAACCGGATACAATCAAAAACAAATTGCGTAAAGCTGTTACTGATCCAAACAAAATCAGAAAAGGTGATCCGGGAAATCCTGATATTTGCCTGGTTTTTTCTTATCATAAAAAATTTAATCAGGAAGAAGTAAGTGAAATTGATGTTAATTGCAGAAGCGGTGCATTAGGTTGTGTTGATTGTAAGATGAATTGTGCCGCCAAAATTTCTTCATTCTTTGAACCATTCAGAGAAAAAAGAAAGTATTATGAAGATCGTATGAATGAAGTTTTGGATATTTTACACGATGGTGAAAAAAGAGCGAGGGAATTTGCTGAAAAAACTATGTCTGAAGTTCGCGATAAAATGAAATTAGGATAATGTATAAAATCAGATTAGAACATTTCGAAGGACCTCTTGATTTGCTTCTTTTCTTCATAAAAAGAGATGAGTTGAATATCTATGATATTCCCATTTCGAAAATCACGAAAGAGTTCCTTGAATATGTAAATTATATTAGAATGCTTGATCTCGAAACTGCCGGCGAATTTATTTTGATGGCTTCTACTCTGATGCACATCAAAGTCAGAATGCTTTTACCACGGGAAGTTGATGAAAAAGGTGAAGAGATTGATCCCCGTGCTGATTTGGTTAGATCATTACTTGAATACAAGAGATATAAAGAGGTTTCGGAAGAATTAGCATTCCTTGAATCTAACCAGAGAAAAGTTAGTTTCAGAGGAAATTTTTCTGCCGATCCTGTTGAACACCCGAATGAATATGGAATATTGTTAAAAAATATTACTGTTTATGATATTGCAAAGGCATTCCGCAAAGTAATCGAAGGAATTAAGCCTGAACCTGTTCATCAGATAAGAAAAATCAATATCACCATAGAAGAACAAATAAATTTTATAATCAGTAAAATTGAAGAATATACAAATCTTCATTTCCTTACTCTTGTTCACGGAATGAAAGAAAAAATTCGTGTGGTGATTACTTTTATTGCTATCCTTGAACTTGTTAAAATGCAGAGGATAGGATTAAAAGAATCTTCTAACTTTAATGATTTTGTAATTTATAAGATTGACAATGGAAAACATATATAAAACAATAATAGAAGCACTAATATTTTCATCGGATGAACCTTTAACTAATGCAGAAATAATAAAAGCGATTAAAGGAATTGATGGTGAAGATGCAGAGATAACACCAGAAGATATCAACTCTGCAATTGACTTACTGAATCAGGAATATGAGACCTCAGGCAGAGCAGTTAAGATCGTGAAAATCGCTGGAGGTTACTTATTCGCCACCCGAGAGGAATTTGCAAAATATATCGGTTATCTCTCCTCAGAAAAAACAAAAAGGCGCTTAAGTCAGGCAGCACTTGAAACATTGGCTATAATTGCCTATAAGCAGCCGATTACAAAACCCGAACTCGAATCAATTCGTGGAGTTAATTCAGATTACATTCTTGCTACCTTATTAGACAAAAAATTAATCACAATATCGGGCAGAGCAGAGACAATTGGTCGTCCATTACTTTACACAACAACCGACGAGTTCTTAAAGTACTTCGGACTAAATAGTCTGAGTGATTTGCCAAAGCCACGAGAGATCGAAGAAATTATGCAGGATGAAGATTTCATCGAACAAAAGAACAAAATAATGATGAATGCAGTTGAAGAAACTCTTGAAAAGGAAATTGAGAACGAAGAGAATTCTGATGAGACTTAATAAATTTATTTCTGAAAGCGGTATCACATCAAGAAGAAAAGCCGAAGAACTAATACTTCAGGGAAGAGTAACTGTTAATAACAAAACAATTACATCTTTAGCTTTTAATGTTGATCCCGAAAAAGATATTGTTGCTCTCGATGGAGAAAGAATAAGACCTAAAAAAAAACTATACTTTCTTCTTAATAAACCTTCTGGTTACATTTCAACAACTGACGATGAGAAGGGAAGAAAAACCGTTCTTGATTTAATTCCCGTGCGTGAAAAATTATTCCCCGTTGGCAGACTTGATGCTGATACAACCGGAGTTCTATTACTGACCAACGATGGAGACTTTGCAAACCAGCTTCTTCATCCGCGAAATAAAATAATCAGAGTTTATGAAACAAAACTGGATAAAGAACTTGATGATAAAGATATTGATAGATTACTCAAAGGAATTTTACTTGATAAAAGAAAAAGCAAATTTGAAAAAGTTTATTTTGAAAAAATCAAAGACAGAACCAGAGTTACTGTTGAATGTGTTGAAGGAAGAAACCATTTTGTCAAAAGAATGTTTTCATTATTAGGTTATCAGGTTAAAAAACTTCATCGCAAAAGTTTTGCCGGGATCGAATCAGATATCCCGGTTGGCTCTTACAGAGAATTAAATTTATCTGAAATTAAAAAAATACTCCATCAGAATGCTTAAATATTTTTTAGTTGTTTGTATTATTTCCATCACTGAGCTGTTTGCTCAGGATACCTTGAAGTATGCTGTAAAAGACACAACTGCAGATTACGAATACCTCACAGTGTCCGAACTTCAGGAAAAAATTTCTGCACTTTTAAACGATAATAATTTTCTAACTGCAAATTGGGGAGTAGTAATTCGTTCACTAAAAACCGGTGAATATCTTTATTTGAAAGATGAAGATAAATTATTTACACCAGCCTCCAATCTCAAACTTTTTACCACTGCTGCCGGCTTATCTCTTTTGGGTAGTGGTTACAGGTATGTCACAAATTTTTATGCTGATGGAGAAATAAATTATTCCACACTCGATGGTAATCTGATTGTGCAGGGAACAGGCGATCCAACTATTTCAGGAAGATTCTTTGAAGGTAACATAAATAAAGTTTTTGATAACTGGGCTGATTCTCTTCTTGCATTAGGAATTACAAAAATTAAGGGTAACATCATTGGCGATGATGATTTATTTGATGAAAAAGGGTTGGGTGACGGATGGTCGTGGGATTATGAAACTTATTGGTATGCTGCCCAATCAAGTGCAATTTCATTTAATGATAATTGTATTGATATAACAATTTATTATGATAGAAAATTAGACAGCGTGATTGTAAAATATTCCCCAATTGTAAAAGGCATAATTGTAATAAATGATATTATTCCTGTTTCTCCGGGCTCTGGTAGTACTGATATTGATATTTATCGTGAAAGAGGCACAAATATTATCACTGTTTCAGGAACATTCAGCAAAGGAAGTGATACATTAAAAACTTATGCTACAGTATTGAATCCTACATTATTTGCAATGATGGTTCTTAAAGACAGACTTGAGAAAAAAGGAATTAAAGTTTTAGGAAATGCAATTGATATCGACGATTATGGAAAAGATATTGATTACTCAAAAGCTCAATATCTTTTTTCTCATTATTCGCCGTATCTTTTTGAAATAATTAAAGTAATCAATAAAGGTTCACAAAACTTTTTTGCAGAACAGTTACTTAAAACAATCGGGCTTGAAAAAAAAGGATTTGGTTCTGCTGAAAATGGAATTCTTGCCTGCAAAGAATGGTTTAGCGAAATAGGATTAAACTCTGATCATATTTTAATGGCTGATGGAAGCGGACTTTCTCATTTGAATCGTGTAACCCCTAAACAAATAGTATTGTTGCTGAGATATATGTATGCTACAAAAAACTTCGGTGCGTTTTTTAATTCTTTACCAATTGCAGGAGTAGATGGTACTCTAGTAAGAAGAATGAAAAATTCAAGAGCTGAAAATTCAGTTCGTGCAAAAACCGGCTACATCGGTTTTGTCCGTAGTTTATCCGGTTACGCTTTTACAGCTGAAGGAGAACCTCTTGCTTTCAGTATAATTGTAAATAACTTTAATGTTCCTGTTAAACTTGCTGAAAATATTCAGGATTCAATTTGTATTTTATTGTCAAAATTTAAAAGAAAACATTCGGAGTAAAAATGGAGAACAATATTCAACAAGAATATAATGATTTAATAAAAAGGAGATTTGAAGAATTAGATGAATTAAAAAAGATGGGCATTGAACCATACGCTTATGAATTTGATGTCAATTCTGATTCTGAAGATATTAAAACTAACTTTAAAGATGATGAACAACGACAAGTTAAGATTGCCGGTAGAATTATGGCAATCCGAAGAATGGGGAAAGCATCTTTTGCTCATATTCAGGATCATAAAGGTAGAATTCAGATTTATCTGAAAAAAGATGAACTCGGTGAAATGTATGATGCTTTTAAGCTTATGGATATTGGTGATATTATTGGTGTTGAAGGTTTTGTCTTCAAAACAAAAACCGGGGAAATTTCTGTTCACACACAAAAACTTGTTCTTCTTGCAAAAGGACTCAGACCGATTCCGATTGCAAAAGAAGTTATAGATGAAAATGGTAACAAAATTATTTATGATCAGTTTGTTGATAAGGAACTTCGTTACAGACAGCGTTATGTGGATTTGGTTGTTAATCCTGAGATAAAAGATGTCTTCGTTAAAAGAAGTAAAATCATTTCAACAATAAGAGAATTCCTTGACTCTAAAGGTTTACTCGAAGTTGAAACACCGATTCTGCAGCCGCTTTACGGTGGAGCTGCAGCAAGGCCTTTTATAACTCATCACAATGCTCTCGATATTGATCTTTATCTTCGTATAGCAGATGAATTGTATCTGAAAAGATTAATCGTCGGTGGTTTTAACGGTGTTTATGAAATATCTAAAGACTTCCGAAATGAAGGAATGGATCGCTCTCATAATCCTGAATTTACAATGCTTGAATTATATGTCCCTTACAAAGATTATAACTGGATGATGAATTTTGTAGAAGAACTTTTTGAATATGTATGTAAAAAAGTATTTGGTACTCTGAAGTTTACATATGATAATCAGGAAATTGATTTTACTCGTCCCTGGAAAAGAATTTCAATGATTGAAGCAATTGAAGAAAAAACAGGAGTTAATGTTATCAAAGCAGATATTGAAACTTTGAAATCAATTGCCAAAAAATTATCAATCGATATGGAAGGACTAAACAGCAAAGCTAAACTCATCGATGAAATATTCAGTGCAACAGTTGAAGGGGAACTTATTCAACCAACTTTTGTAATTGATTATCCTGTCGAGTTATCACCGTTGGCTAAAAAGCATCGTTCAAAAGAAGGTGTAGTTGAAAGATTCGAAGCTTATGTGGTTGGTAAAGAAATCTGTAACGCTTTTTCTGAACTTAATGATCCTCTCGATCAACGGGCAAGATTTGAAGAGCAGGTTAAAATGCGTGAAGCCGGAGATGATGAAGCTCATCAGATTGATGAAGACTTTTTGAGAGCTTTGGAATACGGAATGCCTCCAACTGCAGGTCTGGGTATTGGAATTGACAGATTAGTAATGATACTTACCAATCAGCCGTCAATCAGAGATGTTATTTTCTTTCCTCAAATGAAACCTGAAGTTAAGTAGGGATTAAAATAACTGTTTTATTCAAATTATGTTTTTTACATTTTAATGCAAAAGTTTTATCGGAGATAATATGTTTTCTAACTGGACGAAATTTCCATTTTTGTTTTTAGTACTAACTATTGGTGCTTTGATAGGAATTCAGCTTGAAAAAGTCTTCTCTGGTGATAACCTTCGTGAGAGTATCAGAAAGTTTAATGATGTGCTTACTTTCACTGAAAAATATTACATCGAAGAAGTTGATACTCAGAAACTTGTTGAAGCAGCTTTAAACGGAATGTTCAATCAGCTTGATCCGCATTCAGTTTATATTCCTGCAAAAGAATTCACTGCAGTTGAAGAATCTTTCAGAGGTGATTTTGAAGGAATCGGGATAGAGTTCCAGATTGTAAATGACACACTCACTGTTGTTTCTCCAATTACCGGCGGTCCAAGCGAACAGCTTGGTATTCTTCCGGGCGACAGAATAGTTAAAATTGATGGTAATCCTGTTATTGGAATTACAAATGATGAAGTTCGTCAGAAACTTAGAGGGAAAGCGGGAACAAAAGTCAATGTTACAATTCACAGACCCGGCGTTTCAAAATTATTGGAATACACAATTGTGAGAGATAAAATTCCTATTTATTCAGTTGATGCACATTTTATGATTGACGACAAAACTGGTTATGTAAGTGTATCACGATTTTCTGAAACAACTTTTGATGAATTATACAATGCTCTGAAAGATCTCAACACAAAAGGTATGAAACAATTACTGCTCGATTTACGCGGTAATCCTGGCGGTTACTTAAATCAAGCTGTTCAGATTGCGGATTTGTTTATTGATGGAAAGAAAAAAATAGTTTATACATCCGGCAGAAGAAGTGAGTTCAATGAAGAGTACTATGCTTCTGAAACTTATCCATACGAAAAAATTCCTTTGGTTGTTTTAATAAATCGAGGCAGCGCTTCAGCAAGCGAAATAGTCTCGGGTGCAATACAGGATTGGGACAGAGGTTTAGTTGTCGGTGAAACTTCTTTTGGTAAAGGTCTTGTCCAAAGACAATTTCAACTGTTTGATAACTCTGCAATTCGTTTAACTATCTCTGAATACTTTACACCTTCCGGAAGATTAATTCAGAGAGATTACAAGAATAAGAAAAACAAAAAAGACTACTATTCAGAAATTTCTGACAGAGAAGAAACAGAAGGCGAAAACATTGAACATACTGCTGAAAAAGATTCAACTCGTCCCACTTATAAGACTTTAATCAAGAAAAGAACCGTATTTGGCGGAGGCGGAATTACTCCCGATTATATAGTTAAATCAGAAACTCTCACTGAATACACTCAAAACCTTTTAAAGGAAAATCTTTTCTATTCATTTGTATTAAATTATCTTGATACAAACACAAAGGATATCAAAAACAAATACGGTGAAAATCTGAATAAATTCAGAAAAGAATTTTCTATTTCTGAAGATATGTTAAACTCATTTATCAATTATGCAAAATCAAAAAAAGTTGAATTTGTTAAATCAGATTTTGACAAAGATAAAGATTACATCTCAGCTCGACTGAAAGCTCAGATTGCAAGAAACTTCTGGAAAAACGATGGTTGGTACTCAGTGCTTTTAGAAGGTGACTCACAATTCAATAAAGCTCTAAAACTTTTTAACGAAGCAAAAGATCTGGCTAATCTTAAGTGAAAAAAATAATAGTAATTATTTTCGCTTTTTTAATTCTCATTATCAGTAGTTATACTCAAACTGAAAACAAAATATTTCAATCTGATTTGCCGTTCCGAAAAATTGATGTCGGCGAAGAAATAACATATGTCGTTAAGTATCTTTTCATTTCAATAGGTGAGATTAAACTTAAAGTTACAAAAAGGGAAATTACAGATTCTGATACTATCTATTCTGCAATAGCTTATATTGATTCATACGAAGGATTACCTTTTGTAAATCTCCACCAGATTTATGAGACAAAATTTAATTCCAGACAAATACCTTTTTTTTTCAGAGGAACGATTATAGACAAAGACACAACTTTTACTGAATATACTTTTAATTATAAAAACAAAAGCATTCATATTCTGAAAGGCAGTCGAACCAAAAAAGAAATATGGACTGATTCTACTGCAGCACTTGATCGTGAATATCTTGATGGACTCTCATTATTTTATTATGCAAGAATGCGTACTGGAAGAAAAGCTTCTTTCAACACTCCTGTTTTTATAAATGAAAAAGGGGAAAAAACAATTATCAGATGTTATGATAAACCGGAACCAATCGAAATTGATGCTGTTGACTACAAAATAAATTGTGTTTATCTTGATGGTGAAACAGAATTCAAAGGTATATTCGGATTAACAGGTTATTTTGAGGGCTGGTTTTCGAATGATGAACACGCAGTTCCTATTTATGCTAAAATGTCCGTTATAATTGGAAATATCACCGTTGAGCTTAAAGAATGGAAAAAGAAAAATTGGATTCCACCGCAATATCGCAATTGAATTTTAAGAATAAGTTATTCCCTTATCTCGATTTATTTCCGAAAATACATCAATCAGTTTTTTTAGCTGAAGGAGTTAAAATCGTTGGAGATGTTGAGATTGATGAGGATTCAAGTGTATGGTACAATACTGTAATTAGAGGTGATGTACATTATGTAAAAATTGGTAAGATGACCAATATTCAGGATTGCTCAATGTTGCATGTCACCAATGGTAAATATCCTCTTAATATTGGCAGCAAAGTTACAATCGGTCACGCTGTTAAGTTGCACGGCTGCACTTTGCAGGATTTATGTCTTATTGGAATCGGTGCTATAGTTTTGGATGGAGCAGTGGTTGAAGAAAAATCGATGGTTGCTGCTGGCTCAGTTGTTAAACCGAATTTTATTGTTCCTTCAGGAAAACTCGTTGCTGGTGTTCCGGCAAAAGTGATAAGAGATCTAACAAAAGAAGAACTTGATGAATTTGAGAGGTCAGCACTCAGGTATAAAAAATACACTGAAATTACAGTGAGATCTTTGAATCAATCGTCTGAGAAAGTTTAATGAAAAATCTCAGAATCTATTCATCAGATAAAAATATTCCCAAGAAAAAGTTACATCAGTTTGTGAAATTAATACTTGGAGATTTAGAACTTTCTCTCGCTTCGCTTGAGTTGAACTTTATCAATTCGAAAAAGATTAGAGAGATAAACAAACATTATCTTTCACACGATTATTCAACAGATATAATAACTTTCAACTACTCTGAAAAAGAATCATTAATTGATGGCGAGATATTCATCTCTTACCAGGATGCAGCAGAAAATGCAAGGAAATATAAAGTTAAATATATCGAAGAAATTGGCAGGTTAATTGTCCACGGTATTTTGCACTTAATCGGTTATGATGATTTAACTCCTGACAAAAGAAAAAAAATGAAAAATCAGGAAAACCGTTTGATTAAAAAGTATAAATTTATTTTATTATAGTTAAGGAAAGAAAAATTTTTTCCTTTCGAAAAGTTTTTATGAGGTTTAAATGGCTTTAACAATTAGCCAGGTGATTGATCAATTCCTTTCGCAGCTTTCAAATATCAGAAGATACTCAGATAACACCATTAAAGCATATCGAATAGATTTATCTGAATTCAACTCTTTCTGCTCCGAAAATTCCAAAGTGAATATTGACGAAATAACAGAAAAGTTTCTGAAAAAATATTTAGTTAATCTTACTGAACTAGAACTTGACAAAACCAGCATCTCCAGAAAATTATCTGCAATTAGAAGTTTATTCAAATTCGCATTCAGAAACGAGTTAGTAGAAACAAATCCTGCTTCTGCTTTACCTAATCCAAAAACAATAAGAAAATTGCCTTCAGTTGTTGATGTTGCATCCTTAGAGGAATTGATTGAAGATAACAAATATAGTTCGGATATTTTGGAAAAAATTATTATCGAACTATTATATGGTTGTGCTTTGCGTGTAGGCGAATTATGCAATCTTAGATACAAAGATATTGATTTCGAAAGAAGCACTATAAGAATTCTGGGAAAAGGTAATAAAATGAGAATTGTTCCGTTAGGTTCTAAATCTCTGGAACTTCTTAATTTCTATCTTGACGAATTTCCTGTATCCAATCATAATGATTTTTTGATCAGAACCAGAAAGAACCAACAATTATATCCAAGAATGGTTTACAGAATTGTAAATCGGAACTTATCAAAAGTAACTGATGTCAAAAATAAGAGCCCACACACATTAAGACACAGTGCAGCAACACATATGCTTGATAATGGTGCAGATTTAAGAGTGGTTAAGGAAATATTGGGGCACGAGAATTTATCAACTACTCAGATTTATACTCATGTAAGTATTGAAAGACTAAAAGCGACCTATAAAAAGTCGCATCCTAAATCATAATAATAATCGGAGGATAATATGAACATCCAAATCACCGCCCGAAAGTTCAAAGCTCACGATACCTTAAAAGAGTTCATTAAGGATGAGCTTAATTCATTAAAAAGATTTAATGATGACATTTTAAGCGCCGATGTTAAGTTAAGTTTTCAGAACACACAAAACAGTATTAAAATAGCCGAAGTATTATTAAGCATTCCCGGTCAGGTACTTACTGCAAAAGAAGAATCTGATGATTTCAAAAAATCAGTAACCGGAGCCGTGGAAAAATTGCGTAATCAATTATCTACTATCAAATCAAAAAGAACTTCCAAAGCCAGATGATAAAAATTGATGAAAAAAATATTATTCGTAAAGATTTTATAACTGTAAACTTTCTTTATGAACACGCTAGAAAAATCTGTCGGCTGAATCTGGTTACAAAAGAGCATAACCTTGAAAATAAAATAATTGATCAGAATCTTCACAGACCCGGCTTGGCTTTAGCCGGGTTTGTGGATTTGTTTTCTTATACCAGAGTTCAGGTTTATGGGAATACTGAATTAAGATATCTCGAAAAACTTTCTGATGAACAAAGAAGGCAATCACTCAGAAGAGTATTTGAATTCAATATTCCTTGTATTGTCATTACTGATGGAAATAAACCTGATGATATATTACTGGATGAGGCTGCTAAATTTAAAATACCAATTTTCACAACTGAATATTCTACCACAAAACTTGTGTATCTTCTAAGTGATTTTCTTGATGATCAATTTGCACCGAGATTAACGGTTCATGGATCTTTCGTTGATGTTTATGGTGTGGGAATAATGTTTATGGGAAAATCCGGAATTGGTAAAAGTGAAGTAACCTTAGACCTGATTGAAAGGGGACACCGTCTTGTAGCAGATGATGTTATTATTCTTACCAAAAAAGGAGAAGGTATTTTGATGGGGACGGGAACAGAGTTGGGAAAACATTTTATGGAAATAAGAGGATTAGGAATAATTGATGTTGAAAGAATGTTTGGAATCAGAGCAATACGCTATCAAAAAAGACTTGAAATTCTTGTTGAACTTGAAATATGGGACGATACTTCCGATTACACTCGTACCGGTCTTGATGGTAGAACACTCTCAATAATGGATGTAGAGATTCCTTATGTAAAATTGCCTATCCTTCCCGGTAAGAATATTACCGTAATCTCGGAGGTTATTGCACTTAACTATTTATTGAAACATTATGGATATGATTCTGCTCATATTTTTCAGGAAAGGTTAGCAGAAAAATTAAAATCGAAAAACAGCGCTGATAATCGTGGAATCAACTATTTTGAACACGATTTTGAGTAGAATTTTTCCCTTCTCTAATGTTGACAAATCGCTCTCGTTTATATAAGTTGCAGCACCTTATGAAAAAATTTTTTTACTACTCAAATAAGAATCTTAAATTCGTCGAAATAAAGAACTTTAAAGCTAAAACTATTACTTTTGTTATAGTTTCATCCATCATTCTAAGTTCTTTACTTTTCGGAACTTATTACCTTTTTTATACAATTTATAATTCCAAAGATAAGGCTCATTTGGAACAAGAAAATCTTCTGTTAAAAGAAAAGCTGAAGAACTTAAGTGCCCAATATGCGTCTATTAAGGATGAACTTGATAATTTAATAGAATTAAGTTCGAATTTAAGAAAACTGACTAACCTGAAGCCACTGATGAATCAGGAGTTGATTGGCAAGGGTGGAAATTTATTTACAGAAGAATTTGCATCAATTTTAACCAAGGATGAAAATGTCTCTAATTCTCTTGAACTGATTGAAACTTTAATCAATAAATTTGAGATAGAAAAAAGGGAATATGAGAGAATAACTGAAAAGCTAAATGAAAATTCTGTTTTCTATGACGCTTTACCAGCAATTATTCCAACAACAGGCGGTTATTCGATTGAAGGATTTGGAATGAGAATGCATCCAATACTCAAGGTTATGAAAATGCACGAAGGTTTGGACATTCTTACTGATGTTGGTTCACCAGTTTTTGCCCCTGGCAATGGTAAGGTTACCTATGTGGGATTAAGAGGCGGCTATGGTTTAGTAGTAGAAGTTGATCACGGCTTCGGTTATAGAACAGTATTTGCTCACTTATCTAAAGCGCTGGTAAAAGAAGGTCAGAGTGTTAAAAGGGGAGACAAAATTGCTTTAACGGGTAATAGTGGACTTTCAACTGGTCCTCATTTACATTATGAAGTACATTTGAATGGAATTCCTCAGGATCCAATTAATTATTTCTTTGAGGATTTTAATTACTTCGAGTCAAAAAAAATAACTAAAAGAGTGGGAGAAAAATAAATATGATCTGGACGGTTGAATTGGCATCATATCTTGATGATGCACCTTGGCCGGCAACAAAAGAAGAGCTGATTGAATATGCTGAAAGAATTGGTGCACCTTATGAGCTAATCGAGAATCTTAAAGAGCTCGAAGATTCTGATGAACCTTACGAGTCAATTGAAGATATCTGGCCGGATTATCCATCCGACGAAGACTTCTTTTATAACGAAGATGAAAACTGATTTTAAGGGCGCTGCCAGGCGCCTTTTTTTATGATTAATCCTCTAAGCCAAATAATTGGTCAGGAAAAAGTAAAACTAACTCTGGAAAAAATTATTTCTTCCGGAAAAATTTCTCATGCCTTTTTATTTCGTGGGCTTGAAGGAGTTGGGAAAGAGGATGTTGCTTTAAGATTCGCCCAGGCATTAGTTTTTCATTCTAATCTTCCTGAGGAAAAAAAACTGAATCATATTTCTCATATAGAAAAACTCTCAGAACCGTTTATAAAATACATCTTCCCGTTACCACGTGGAAAGAATGAAGTTGATGATGATAATCCTTATGAAAAACTGAAGCAAGACGAAATAGAATTTATTCAGGAAGAACTTGCAAAGAAGGCAGCAAATCATTTTTATAAAATTCAAATTCCTAAAGCAAATAATATTAAAATTAATAGCATAAGAGATATAAATCGTTTTCTGTCTTTATCTTATGAAGAGTCAATAAAACGAGTTGTTATTATTTCAGATGCCCATCTGATGAACGAACCTGCTCAGAATGCTTTGCTTAAAAATCTTGAAGAACCACCTGCGAATATAATTTTCATTTTAGTTACTTCTTATCCTGAAAGACTAAGAGAAACTATTATTTCAAGATGCTGGAATATAAGTTTTCAACCATTAAGTGATGAAGAAGTTGAAAAGGTATTATTCAACAAATTCAATGTTGAAGATTCATTAGCAAAAAAAATTTCTAAACTTTCAAATGGCTCGGTTATTCATGGGTTAAAAATATTAAACTACGGCTTAGATGAGTTAAAGGAAACAGCAATAAAAATTTTACGCTATTCTTTTGGCAAAAAATTTTACTCAGCATATAAAGAGCTTGAAAATTTAAGTAAAGAATCAGATACAGAATATTTTGAGATTATTATAAGTCTTCTCATTCAATGGCTTAATGATTTTAATAAGTTTCGAACCCACTCCGGTGAAATTATTTTCAGTGAACATATAGAAACATTTGAAAAATTCTACGCTAAGTATCCCGAAATTGATCTGTTACCTTTGGCAAATAAATTAGATGAAATATCATCAAGACTAAAAAATAATATTAATCTGAATCTTGCAATCAGTAATGTTATTTCCGAAATCTCATCAGTTATACCAGCTAAATAATTATCTGTCTTTTACCTTATTTA
The DNA here is from genome assembly GCA_937934185.1 of uncultured Ignavibacterium sp. Lineage (GTDB taxonomy): Bacteria > Bacteroidota > Ignavibacteria > Ignavibacteriales > Ignavibacteriaceae > Ignavibacterium. The sequence goes on from CALHAB010000064.1 coordinate 20,589, forward strand.
TTTTTAATTTTGAAATAAGAATTTTTAATTGAAAGGGAATTATTATGAAAAAGGTAGTAATTGTTTCAGCAAAAAGAACTCCAATCGGTTCATTCAATGGGTCTTTGTCTTCTTTTACTGCAGGTCAACTAGGTTCGATTGCTATAAAAGCTGTATTGGATGATTCTAAAATTGATATAAATCTTATTGATGAAGTAATTATGGGAAATGTAATTACTGGTGGGCAAGGACAAGCGCCTGCAAGACAAGCGGCATTATTTGCTGGCTTACCAAATAAAGTTGAATGTATGACTATCAACAAAATGTGTGGAAGCGGACTTAAAGCTGTAATGCTTGCTCAGCAAGCCATATTAGCTGGTGATGCTGATATCATTATTGCAGGAGGGCAGGAAAGTATGACTAACGCACCATATGTCCTTCCAAAAGCAAGAAATGGTTATCGACTTGGACACGGTGAAATTCAGGATTTAATTGTGCTTGATGGCCTATGGGATGTTTATAATCAGATTCATATGGGAAGTTGTGCTGAAGTTTGTGCAAAGGAATTTAAGCTTACCAGAGAAGAATTGGATGAATTTGCAATCAATTCTTACAAAAGAGCTATCAGTGCAACTCAAACAGGAAGATTTAAAGATGAAATAGTACCCGTTAAAGTCATAGGTAAAAAAGGTGAAACTATAGTTGATAAAGATGAAGAACCTGAAAGAGTTATATTTGAAAAAATCCCTTCTTTAAAACCTGCCTTTGAAAAAGACGGAGTTGTAACAGCTGCAAACGCTTCTAAAATAAATGATGGAGCTGCTGCTTTGTTAGTAATGAGCGAAGAAAAAGCAAAAGAACTAGGTTTTAAACCTTTAGTAGAAATTGTTGCTCAGGCCTCAGCAGCCAAAGCACCTATTGACTTTACTACCGCACCTGCTGATGCAATTAAAAAAGTACTCAATAAGGTGAAAATGAGTGTTGACGATATCGACTTGTATGAGATAAATGAAGCTTTTGCTGTAGTCTCACTTGCAGTGAATAGATTATTGAATCTTACTGTTGATAAAGTCAATGTAAATGGCGGAGCGGTTGCTCTTGGACATCCAATCGGTGCAAGCGGAGCGCGACTCCTTACTACTTTGATATACGAAATGAAAAAACGTGATGCAGAATATGGACTAACCTCTTTATGTATCGGAGGTGGAGAAGCATCTGCTTTAATTGTAAAAAACTATAAATAATAGAGAGGGGAATATGGAAATTAAAAAAGTAGCGGTTATCGGCGGCGGAACTATGGGTAATGGTATTGCTCATATTTTTGCGTTAAAAAATTTCGAAGTATATCTGACAGAAATGGATGAACAGAGATATAATAAAGCAATCTCAACCATTTCGGCAAATCTAGACCGTCAGGTAAATAAACAAATCATTACTTTGGAACAAAAAGAGTCTACACTCAAAAATATTAAAAAGTCCATTGGAATTAATTCTGTTCCCGATGACTCTGATCTTATAATCGAAGCCATTTACGAAGATAAAGAAGCCAAGTTGAAAATTTTCAAAGAATTAGAAAATAAGATTAAAAAAGATTCGATATTTGCTTCGAACACTTCCTCAATTTCAATAACAGAACTTTCTTCAGTTTGCAGAGCTGATAAATTTATCGGGATGCATTTTATGAATCCTGTTCCGGTTATGAAACTTGTTGAAATTATTCGCGGTTACTCGACTTCTGATGAAACATTCCGAACTATTTATGATTTAGCTGTTAAACTTGACAAAACACCTGTAGAGGTTTTCGACTATCCGGGATTTATTTCAAACCGTATTTTAATGCCAATGATAAATGAGGCGATTTTTGCTTTTATGGAAGGTGTTGCCTCTAAAGAATCCATTGACACTGTTATGAAGTTAGGAATGAATCATCCGATGGGTCCTTTAACATTGGCAGACTTTATTGGTTTGGATGTCTGTCTGGCTATTATGGAAGTTTTATACAATGGTTACAACGATCCAAAGTACAGACCTTGCCCGTTATTAAAAAAAATGGTTGCAGCTGGTAAACTTGGCAGAAAAACCGGTGAAGGATTTTATAAATATTAAGCAAATATGAGTTTTGAAAGAAAAATTAGTAAAGATATTTGACAGGCTTCAAACCAGTCTTTCTGCTTATCCCAAAATATTTCGCAGAACTGAACTTACTGATTATGCGGCGTTCAGTTTCTTTTCTGTGCTTATTGGAATAGCAGCTGGATTTTCAGCAGTAATATTTCATAATGCTATTGAATTTTTCAATAATGTTTTTTTCGAGCAGACGAAGGATGGATTATATTTCTTAGGAAGTGCTGCAGTCATTCTTCTGCCTGCAATCGGAATGTTGATACAAGCGCTGATGATTAAATTTGCACCTGATGAGTCAAAGCGAAAGGGTGTTTATGAAGTTGTGAAAGCAGTTGCAACAAAAGGGGGAAATATTAGGTTCAGAACTACTTTATTTCATTTCTTTGCTCCAGTAATAAGTATCGGTTCCGGTGTTACTTTAGGTCCTGAGGGTCCCGCTGCACAACTTGGAGGAGGGGTTGCAAGTAAAATAAGTAGTCTTATATCGCTAAATGATGAAAGGAAACGGATTTTTACCGCTGCCGGAGCAGGTGCAGCTATCGCAGCAATTTTTAACACTCCGTTGGCTGGCGTTTTTTTTACACTCGAAATCATACTTTTAAATGATTTTCATACCCCTACTTTTTCAGCTTTGATTATTGCCTCAGTCTCTGCCAGTACCATCTCAAGAATATTTCTCGGCAACGAATCAATTTTCATTTTTCAGATTTTAGAGCCGATCAAATATTCACATTTACATTTTTATGCCTTGATTGGAATAATAGCTGGAATAGTTTCAATTCTCTTTATACGATTAGACGATTTCTTCAGGAAGTTCTTTAAGAAGATTTATGACCGGAATTATTCCCAAATATTTGTGATGGTTTTTGTTGGTTTAATAATTGGAATCTCAGGATATTTTTATAAGGAAATTTTTGGTATCGGTTATAAAGCAATAAATGAAATACTTTCTAATCAACTGACAATTCAGGTCGTTCTGATAATTTTTATATTAAAATTCATTTTGGTCCCAATTGCAACAAATGCCGGTGCTTTTGGAGGGTTATTCGCACCATCATTGTTTCTGGGAGCAAGCTTCGGTTATATAATACATTTTGCTCTTTTGAATTACCTTAGTATTAATCTCGATCTTTCCTCAGTTATTCTGATAAGTATGGGTGCAATGTTAGGTGGTATTCATACCATACCAATTACTGCTATAATGATGATTTTTGAAATGACCCAGGATTACTCATTCATTCTGCCGTTAATGCTTGCAATCATTTCAAGTACACTTTTGGTTCAGATTTCTTTGAAAGGAACTGTTCACAAAAAAAAGCTCGAAAGAGACGGATTTTCTTTTCAACAGAATGATGATTATTCAGTATTGAATGAAATTAAAATTGAAGAAATTCCTTTAAAAGAAATTCACTCGATAAATGAAAATACAAATATCTCCGCAATTGTATCAAAGTTTTTAGAAACTCCTGAGAATATTCTTTATGTAATGAATGGCAACAATGAATTAGTTGGGTTTATACAAGAAAAAGAAATAAGACCAATTCTTAATGATTATGAAATCATAAAAGATGTTCTTGTGGCCAAAGATATATCTAATCCTCGTGTCGTAACCATTGATTCAAAAAGTAGTCTTGATGATGCTTTAAGAGTAATGATGAAATACAACCTGACTGAGATTCCTGTAGTTGATAAATCATCTGACACAAAAAAAGTTTCAGGAATTATAACTTTACAAGAGATTCAGTCCATATTGTCAAAAGAAAGTTTCAAAAACCAGTTTACTTCCAGTCTTGCTGCGGAATTAAAAACATTGAAGCCAAGACAAACTATAAAAGTATCTGATGATTATTCAATCAAAGAAATTAGAGTCCCGGATTCTCTTATTGGGAAAACACTAGCCGAGACTCGTATCAGAAATAAATTCAATATCGAAATACTTATGATTAAAAAGAATAAAACATCAATCGATGGTGTAAGTGAAGATACAATAATAACTGCTGAACCAAATTACCGATTTGAAGCGGAAGATGAATTAGTAATTTTCGGCAAGGATGAAAAACTTAAACAATTTGAAATTGAACTTGACTAGTTAAACATTTGTCCGATAATATATATTATGTAAACTATTATAATTATCCTAAAACTTACCGAACTTAAGCAAAATAAGTATCAAGAGAATTATAAGAATCAGCCAGACCAGAGGACTCTTCGTTTTGCGTCTGCTGACTAATCTCGCATTCCTGAAACCTAATTTTCTTTTGCGTCGTTCTTCTTCATCAAACTCAGGTTTATAGAAACGCGGAGTATAATCAAATCTGCGATATTGAGGTCTTTTCATAAACATTTTTATCCTTGCTGCTTTAGTTCAAACAGAGCAGAGATGAACGAATCTTTTTCAAACTCCTGAAGGTCTTCAATTCCCTCACCTACTCCGATATAACGAATTGGAATTTTTAATTTGTTACTAATCTGAAAAACAACTCCACCTTTGGCGGTGCCATCAAGCTTCGTTAATATCAATCCGGTTAAATCTGTTACTTTTGAAAATTCCATTGCCTGTACCAGTGCATTCTGACCAGTTGTACCATCAAGAACCAGTAAAGTTTCGTTTGGAGCAGACTCTGAAAATTTCTTTATTACTTTTTTAATTTTAGACAGTTCATTCATTAAATTTGTTTTGTTGTGAAGTCGTCCTGCTGTATCAATCAAAACAACATCATAATTTTCTTCAATAGCTTTTTTAATTGTTTCAAAAGCAACTGACGAAGGATCAGTGCCTTTTTCACTACTTATAATTTCAACACCGGCGCGCTTTGCCCAGATTTCAAGTTGCTCATTTGCTGCTGCTCTGAAAGTATCCGCGGCTCCGACAATAACCTTATAACCAAGATTTTTATAATTATAAGCCAATTTACCAATCGATGTGGTTTTACCAACTCCGTTTACTCCAACGACAAGAATTATGTATGGTTTATTTGATAATTCATTTCTATTATTACTTTCAGGCAGAATTTTGGCAAGTTCAGCTTTAATCAAATTAAGCACATTATCAACAGAGCGATCTTTTTCATTTTTGAGTGCTTTTCTGACATTATCAACTATCATCTCAGCTGTTTCAACTCCAATATCTGAAGTAATTAAAATTTCTTCAATCTGCTCAAGGGTATTTTCATCAATCTGAGCTTTTCCGGTTAGTGTTTCTGAGATTGATTGTACAATTTTATTCCTGGTTTTTGACAAACCATTTTTAATTTTATCAAGACTGAAATTCTTAAAAAAACTCATACCGTTTTTGTCCTTTGAAGATATTCATTAGCCCTTATTACATAAGCAATGAATGATAAAACTATCATAATCATACTGAAATAGAAAAATATGAAGAAAAGTAAACTACTTTTATCAATCTGTAACAAAGTAAGTAGCACAACTATACCAATAATAAGCACAGTTACTTTTCCTAAAATGTTTGAAGGTAATACTTTACCTATTTTATTTGTGACATAAACTCCACCAAAGAAAATCAACACATCTCTGATAACAATCATAGCCAAATAATAAAGAGGTAGCTCACCATACATAGCTAATCTGATTACCACCACAGCCATTGCAATTTTATCCGCAAGAGGATCAATGATCTTCCCTGCTTCTGTTACCTGATTAAGTTTTCTTGCAAGATATCCATCGAGTATATCAGTTATGGCAGCGAAAATACAAAGTGCAAATAACCAGTATTTTACAGAATCAACTGAATTATAATAATCAAAAAGAATCCACAAAGGTATTGCTAAGAGCAGCCTTAGTAATGAGAGTAAGTTTGAGACAGTTAAAAATTCTTTACTATTAATTTTCATCTTATTACTGCAAATTTACCAAAGATTTCCTGAGTTTCATTTCTACTTTCATCAAGACTGACTATTCGATAAATATAAATTCCACTCGGGATTCTCTCCCCTTTCTCATCAGTTAAATCATAATCAAAGCCACCATTGTCTGTATTAACCAGAATTTCTTTAATGAGTTTTCCATTTAGTGAAAGAATATTGATTTTAACTCTGTTTGTTAAATTAGCAAAAGTTACTTGTGTTGTACCTTCACCAATCTTTACAGGATTTGGATAAACATAGACATCGGATAAATCATTTGCGACGCCTGTGAGAACGATGTAACTTCCCGCACCGGATTTAATTGGAATACTACCAGCTGAAGAGGATGATTTCAAATTTTCAATGCGAAGAACATATTCCTTCCCTACCGAACCGATTGGTTTTCCTCCGGTTATATCTATTGTAAGAATATTCTCACTCACGGAAATTGACTTAATATTGTTCGATGGTGAAAAAGAATAATTGTTTTTATTTGAAGCAGTAGTTTCATCAACAGGTAGGTTAAAAATTACTTTTATTTTATAAGGATTAATTATTTCTGATCCGATTACAAAAAATTCTTCACTTTCAGGCGAAATTACAACATTAAAATTAACAGTATCCTGATAAATTGGTGAGTTATAAAAATCTCTTAAGTTTTTTATTATCAGTGAATTCATACCTTCAGGCAGATGTGAATCAAATGAGAGTAAATATGAAAACTGATCTGCCGGAGAAATAGAATTGGGGTAGCCAAAATTTTTAACTTCAAAAGAATGTAGATTTTCAATGGTTGATTTTATTTTATTATCAAATCTGACAATAATATTTTTTGAAGTAGTAGCATCAACCCGTACTACTTTTGCTGGGTTATGCACATATACAACAATAATTTTTGAAAGACCAGAATATGGTTCGGGATAGTTGCTATTATAAGCTTGAACAGAGTAGTAAAAGTGAGTATTATCAGTTACATAATTATCGATATAAAAATTTGTATTAACGGAGTCGAAAGGAGTCAGATTCTCTGATGATGTTCCTTTATAAATAATAAATTTCTCTCCTTCACTAATCCAACTAAGTTTAACATTAGAACTGTCAATACTATAACCATCAACTGCAAAGGGAGTTGGAGTTTTGTAGCTTGATGCGAATTCATAGAAATCAATTCCGTTGGAATTCGGGAAAGCGATTTCAGGGATATAGTTCCTGTTAAAATCAGTTACAAGAATTGAATTTGAATTAATATTTTCAAAATATGCAATTAGTTTCGAAGTACCATTAAAATATTTAAAGATATAAGCATAGGGGAATGTAAATAAAACTAACTCTCTTCCGCCATCACTATCTATGTCAACAAATCTTAAAGAATTTTCTGCTCGTCTGAATGAATTATTAAATTCAACTGCTGCATCAATGAATGGGAAATCAAAAAGAGTAGTCAGTTGATTTCCTGCGAGACTAAAAATTATCAATCTGTAATAAGGAGCGATATCAATGGGCTCTATTGAGTGCAATAATACTGCAATGTCTGTGATTCCATCGTAATTAAAATCACCTGCATCAATGTATGCATTCGAACCGATAAATTCAGTAGGAATTACAATGTCAGGAACAAAAGTATTATTTCCGGTGATCCTGAAACTAAAAATATCCCCATCATTATCAACTAACCATAGTTCAAAAATTCCATCTCCATTCGAATCGCATATAACTGCATTGGGAAAATCAATGACATTTCCTCCAAATTTTTTAGGAGTGAAATTTTTGAGTGATGTCTTTTCTATCAAATTAAGATTTTGATCAACTTCCCAAACACTTATTGTGGAATCGTTTTTAATTGCAAGCACTTCAGTAATTCCATCGTTATCAATATCTTTCGAAAGAATTGGCCAGAAATCCCCGCCTGTCTTGCTGAATTTTGTATTGAAGGCAGTGCTATTAACCGCATTTTGTTCCATAATAAAACCATCTCTTACAAAGAAAGTAAGTAAATCAACTAATCCATTTCTATTGAAATCACCGTGATCTTTTACAAATCTATCACCTATTGAATCCCTCAACAAAAAATTTCCATCAGAAAAAGAGAAGATAGTTGAGTTTCTTGAGTTAGAAAAAGTTCGTAAAACTACTTCTGAATCAAAACTATTTGTCAGACTAAGCGTATTTTTATATGGACTCCCTGGTGGCAGTGAGAACGGCATTTTAATGGCATCGACTAAACTCACATTGTTGACTGTCGAAATAACAAAATCATTTCCATTATTTTTAACAATTGTTTTCAAACCAACAAGGTTTTCAGCTTCTATATATGAATGATAAACAGAATTTTGATCAACAAGTTCTTTCGGAATAAATCCGTAATGTAATTGCTTAACAAACTGATTGTTTGTAGTGAATCCATCAAGAGTGACAAATTTATATTCTGTATCTTCGGCTTTTTTGTAATAAAGTCGTACAAGTGATGGTTCATCTGTATAAACAGCAGAAACTATAGTTAGTTTATCACCATAATACATAGGACCAATTGAAATTAATTCAGTCTGTGGTGGTGTTCTGTCAATATGAAAATTAACTCTTTCTTCAAGCGTTCTTCCATTCGATTGATTTACAAGCAGTCTTAAAGTGAAAGCTGTATCAGGAAGATTTGAAGTGTTTAAGTCATAAATTTTATGACGATTAAACTGATTGCGCCCATCTGAAATCAGAGTCTGCCACGAGGTTGGATTTAAGCCCACCCCAAGATACAAATTATATGATTGAAAATAAGCTGAAAGCACAGTGGCAATCACTTCAATGTTATTGGATGAAGTAGCAAAATCCATACTAGGATTACTAAATTTTATTATCGAGGGAGCTAAAACCCTTAAAGCTCTCCCGACATTTAATCTTCCTGCGCCGCTTCTTAAATCCCAACCTGTTTCACCGATATCATCAGTAGTTGATTTTATAATTTGTTTAATTTCTTCATTTGAAAAATTCTGAAGCGATAAGATAAGCGCAGCAGTTGCTGAAACGAATGGAGCAGAAGCTGATGTACCATTTATTGACGCGTAACCGTTATTTCTTGCAGTAGTCATAATACCGGTTCCGGGAGCGACTAAATCAATAGTTGATCCCCAATTCGACGATGCTGCGACGAAATCATCCGATGTTGAGTTACCAACGCAAATAACTTCTGAATATCCTGAGGGATAATGAGGTAAATTTGAACCTGAATTTCCTGCACTAGCAATTAATACTAAATTTTTTGAATAAGCATATTGAATTACATCACGCAACACTAAGGAGAAAGAATTATCACCAAAACTCATATTTATAACTTTAGCATTCATTTTAATTGCGTATAAAATAGCTGCAGCAACATCATCCTCTTCTCCATATCCACCAGGGTCAAATGCACGAAGATTAAGTACTTTTATATTTGGAGCCGTTCCGGCAATACCGATTGAATTATTAGTTTCAGCGCCAGCAATTCCAGCTATAAAAGTTCCGTGACCATGATCATCATAAGGATTATTATCCCAGTTAAGATAATCACCCCCAGTAGAATCAAATGGAAATCCAACACGGTCTGTAAAATCCCAGCCCATGTAGTCATCAATAAAACCGTTATTGTCATCATCAATACCATTAAATCTTTTATCATTTCCAAATTGATCTAATCCTGTTTCGCCGGGATTGTAATAAATTTTATTCTTTAAATCAGGGTGATCATATTCTATTCCTGTATCTATAATTGCAAGAAGAACAGTGTCCGAACCAGTTGTTATATCCCACGCATCAAATGCTTTTATTTTTTCCAAAGCCCATTGCTGCAAAACAAGCGAATCGTTTGGTATTGTATCAACTTTATATATCCGCGAAGCCTGAATATATTCAATATCAGGATCATTCCTCAGTATAGAAGAAAGATTGTTTTCATCAACTTTATCAGTAAAGTTGATTGTTATGATTCGCCCCAGTACTTCATCCTCTTTGGCTAATCCTTTTGCAAGATAGTTCATCCTGAATTCAGGTAATGTAATCGGGCGGTTTTCCAAAGCATTGCTAATTTTATTTTCAAAAACCTTAGTACTTATTTCAGTAAGCGGTACTGTACTTTTATATTTTATAAAGAATGTTGATTGTGGAAATAATGTTAATTGAATTAAAAGAAATGAGGTGAGAACAAAATTAAATTTCATACATCTCCTTTTTGAAGTTGCTATCAACATAAGTTGGATAGTTTCCTGAGAAACAAGCTGTACAGAAATTATCTTTACCTGCTTCGGAAACTGCTTCCAACATTTCCTCGATAGTTAAATATTCCAGGCTATCAACTTCAAGGTAATCTTTTATCGCTTTGATATCACCATCCATACGATGAGCAATTAATTCTTCTTTACTTGGAAAATCCATACCGTAAAAGCATGGGTACATTATTGGTGGGGATGAAATTCGCAAATGAATAGATTTAGGATTTGCTTCTCTCAATAAATGAACAAGTTGTCTGGATGTTGTGCCACGAACAATGGAGTCATCAACAACAACAATTGTTCTTCCTTCAAGTACACCTTTAACAATATTGAATTTTATCTTTACCCCGATTTCTCTGTTACTTTGTCCGGGCTGAATAAATGTTCTGCCGATGTAATGACTTCTTATCAATCCGATTTCAAGTCGTGCATCTATTCCCTGCTTTTCTAATTCTCTTGCATAACCTAATGCTGTGGTATTTGAACTATCAGGAACACTGATGACATATACTCTTTCATCATCAGGATCTTTAACAGGATGTTTTCTTGCTAGTTCTTTTCCAAGTCGTCTTCTCATTTTATCAACATTATGACCAAAGATAAAACTATCAGGTCGTGAAAAGTAAATGTATTCAAATACACAATGTTTTTTGGGTTCAGGATTACCATTAATTCTTTGAGATTTAATCACTCCGCTTTTAACTGCTTCATCATCAATTATAATAAGTTCTCCCGGCTCAACTTCTCTAATAAACTCGGCAGACTGAATGTCAAATGCACAGGTTTCTGAAGCAATTAAAAATGAGTTATCTAATTTTCCTAAAGCAAGTGGTCTGAAACCGAGTGGATCACGGGCAGCTATCAATTTATCATCTGTAAGAATAACCAAACAGTAAGCCCCCTGAATTTTGTTTAATGCTTCAATTATCTGATCAATCTGATTTTCAAGTTTACTTCTCGCGATTAGATGAAGGATTACTTCGGTATCACTTGTCGTCTGGAATATTGCACCTTCATTTACTAATTCTTCTCTCAGTTCTTTGGCATTAGTGAGATTTCCATTGTGTGCAATTGCTAAATTTCCTAAACGATAGTTAACCATAAATGGTTGAATATTCTTTCTTGACTTTGAAGCACCTGTTGTAGAATATCTGTTGTGTCCAATTGCCGAGTTACCAGATAATAATGAAGTCAACGCTTCGGAGTTATCAAACACTTCAGAAACAAGACCTTCTCCTTTCAGAATATTAAAATGTGCTCTGCCATCGCCATTGAAAGAGCGGGTAACAATTCCACAAGCTTCCTGTCCTCTGTGTTGAAGTGCGTGTAATCCGTAATAGGTCTGCAGTGATGCTGTCGGATGTCCGAATATCCCGAATATTCCACAGTATGAAATCGGTTTGTCGTATTCGTAATTCATAATTCAAAGTGTTTTTTTTAGTTTGAAAATATTTCCAAACAAAGTTAACTATAAGTGAAAATTTTATGAAATGATTAAGACACTTCCCTGAATATTATTTAGATTAGAACTGAAATTTTCAGGAGTTATAATGAATACAATAAATTCAATAAATCAATTTTTATCCAGTCGAAATATTGCAGTAGTCGGTGTATCTTCATTAGGAAAAGGATTTGGAGTGGCTGTTTACAAACATCTTAAGAATGCAGGTTATAATGTATTTGGAGTAAATAAAAACGGTGGAAAAACAGATGATGAAATGCTGTTCCAATCATTAAGTAGCATTCCTTCAAATGTTGATGCTGTTGTAACTGTAATCCCTCCTTTTGAAACCGAAAAAATTATTGACGAAATGATAAAACTTTCAATCAGTCAAGTCTGGATGCAACAAGGTTCTGAATCAGAATTAGCAAAAGAGAAATGTATTTCAAATGGTATAAATGTAATATTTGGTGAATGCATTCTGATGTTTGCTGAACCTGTAAAATCAATTCATTCATTTCACAGATGGATAAATAAAATAATTGGAAAGTATCCAGATTAATCAGACAGAAAATCTGCAATAGCTTTTCTTACTTTTTCAATCTCGCAGGTTACAGCAAGATGTCCGCAATTGTTATCAAGAATTAAAGTTCTGCAGCCGGTTATATCTGAAAGCTGCAAAGAATAAGTTGGATTAACCATCATATCTCTTTTTGAAATTATCAGGAACAGTTTACTTTTGATTTGATTTGCAACTTCAGTTAAATCATTATCATAGTTTTTACTTATATCAAAACTTAGTATTGCCCGGATTTGTGAAAGATAATTATCTAATGTAAAAATTTTATCTGGCTCTTTATTAAATGAGTTAAGATAATCTTCGAACTGCTCAGGTTTAATGTTCTCGGCGATATACTCAGCTGTTCTTGAGTAAAGAGCAGTCATCATATCACTTAAAGTTTTAATTTCCCTTTCTGTGGAATTGTACTTTCTTAAAGTTTCAATAAGTTTTATTTGAGTATTTATCCATAGCATATCATAAGAGGAAAGTTTTGGTGAAGGAACATAAGCAACAGTTTTTTTAGCAAAATCAGGATAATCGACTGCCCATTGAAGTGCCTGCATACTTCCCATTGAGCCACCAACAATTGCAAACACCTTTTTTATATTCAAATAGTTTGTTAGGAGACGATATTGAGAGTTTATCATATCCTTAATAGATATCTCGGGAAATTTTCCTCCATAGTTTGAAGGTGATGAAGAAACTCCGTTTCCCAAAGCATCAACGGCAATGATTAAATATTTTGTCGTATCAATAAATTGATATTTTCTGATAAGCCTTCCGATAGCTTCTGAATTACCTCCGAACCAAGTACAATACAAAATAACATTTGAGGAATCAGAATTAACAGTGCCGAAGTACCGGTAACCAATCTTACAATCTTTTATTGTGTCACCAGTTTGAGTAATAAAATTTCCAATTATCTTATAATGTTGTTCAGCATCATCAGGAATTGATTGCGAATAAGTAGATGATATGAAAAAGAGAGAGATAAAAAGTATAGTTAAAAATCTTTTCATAAAAGCTCCGATGTTAAACTAAAAGACCCTCACAATTGAGGGTCGGAATTTGTCGGAACGGCGGGATTTGAACCCGCGACCACCTGAACCCCATTCAGGTACGCTACCGGGCTGCGCCACGTTCCGAGTTTTTATAATTTTGCTAACAAAAGCTCGAGTAAATTTTTTAATTCTTCAAGGTCTTTTTTTAGTAATTGTTTATCCCGGGTTCCGGGATTTACTTCTTCAACTTTAGGTTTCAATGTCTCAGATTCATTACTATGAACTTGATCCTCTACAAGTTTTTCTGCCGAATAGTTTTCTAAAATCTTCTTTGCGCCGTCTATCGTATATTTTCTTTCTCTTAATAAATTTTTAATGTACAAAATTAATTGAATATCCTTGTTTGTATAGATTCGGTTTCCAGCCCGGTTTTTTTGTGGTTTCAGTTGCTCAAATTCAGTTTCCCAATACCTAAGAATATATTGCTCTATTCCTGTAAGTTTACTTACTTCACTTATAGAGTAATATAATTTTTTGATTGACAGATCTTTCATAGAAGTTTAAGTTTATTTCTGAGGTGAAAATAAGTAATCTCTTATAAAAGCACAATATATCTTAAGTCAAAACAAAATAATTTTCAGAAAGAACAATTCAATTATTTCTTATCAGATGCAATTCTTATTATTGCATTTACTGCCAGATAATATCCTAAATCTTTGAATCCCGAGATATAACCATCACAACTTGAAGCAGTTAAAAGTGTTTGTCTATATTCTTCTCTCTTAGCAAGATTAGATAAGTGTACTTCAACCTTAGGAATTTTACAAATCTCCAATGCATCTTTTATTGCAACTGATGTATGAGCATATCCACCCGGATTTATAATTAATCCATCATACTTGTCGGAAGCTTCCTGAATTTTATCAATCAGCTCACCTTCAGAATTCGATTGAAAATAAGTAAAGCTTACCTCTCGAAATTCATTTTTAAGTTCGTTAAGAACTTTATTAAAATCCTTATTTCCATAAAGCTGGCTATCTCTTTGAGAGATAAGATTTAAGTTAGGTCCGTTCAAAATTAAGATCTTCACGAAGTCTCCGTCATTTCATTTATTATTTCGCGCAGGCGCGGATTGATATATATGTCATCAATGCCCAATTCTTTCAAAGCGGTAGCTAAGATAGCAGCTTTTCTTTGAGTATTAGCAAATTTATTTATTACGATTATTTTATTTTCTTTGACAATACAGAATCCTCCTTTGAAATCCCCTTTTTCAAATCTTACTGATACTCCTAACTGGGAAGCTACTTGTTTTAATTCATCTATGATTTGTTCAAATTCTTTTTCTTTTATTTTCATCTTTATTTTTTCTTTGTTAATGGCTTGAATACGAATAAGAAAACAATTGAATAGTGTAAGACTAATGCAACAATTGGAAAAGAGCTTAAAGCTGTAGTTCTGGATTTAATTATTTCAAGCATACTTGTTGAATCCGAAGAACCACTTAAGATCATCCTTGTCAATTCATAATCTTTGATTGATAAATAAATTTCAAAAGGAAAACAAAGTAGTACTATCATTACAGAAATGAATATCCAGCCATTTTCTCTAAGGTTGATCTTTGATATGAATAAAAAAAGCAACCCGGAGATTATGAAAACTATATAACTTGTAAGCGAAATAGTTAAAACAGGAACTAATTCAAATATAACGGGCTTCATATCTACATTTATTAAAGAAGCTTTAAGAATAAGTGAGTTATTCTGATCTAAATCAAACAAATTAAAAAAACTAAATATCTTTACAGTATAAGAACCTAACCATAATGCACCTGAAGCAAGAGTAAAAGCCAACAAAATTTTTGAAATAAGAGAAAGTGGTTTCATATATTTTCAAATTTTTAATGTAAAAATAATAAGATTTGACTTTAACTTATGTAGTTATCTAAGATAAACTAAAGATACAAATCAATAATGCTGATTTTCAATTATTGTATCTTTCAAAAACTCAGGATCAGGTTCAGGATAATCTAAGTTATAATGTAATCCTCTGCTTTCTTTTCTTTTCTGAGCAGACTTAATAATCACATGTGCACATGCAATCAGATTTCTTGCTTCAAGAATACTTTGAAAGATTTTAGTTTTTTTATACAGCATTTCATTTTCCTCGAAAAGCATTGAAATTCTCTTTTGTGCACGATGTAATCTCTCATTAGAGCGAACAATGCCTACATAATCCCACATTGTATGCTTCACCTCTTTAATGGTGTGGGTAATCAGTACTCTTTCGTCATAGGTTAAAGTACCGGTATCGTCCCATTCAGGAAAATCAGGAATTTTATTTTGGTACTCTGATAAAAATTGTTGAATGTCTCTTGCAGCTCTGTATGCAAATACAATCGCTTCCAGTAATGAATTACTTGCAAGACGATTTGCCCCATGAACACCGGTCATCGAAACTTCACCACAGGCATAAAGTCCGCTTAAAGAAGTTCTGCTGTTACTATCAACAACTATCCCACCACAGGCATAATGTGCAGCCGGAACAACAGGAATCATCTGCTTGGTTATGTCGATACCTAACTTTAAACAAGTATTATAAATATTCGGAAAGTGATCAATTATTTCTTCTGCTTTTTTGTGAGTTATGTCCAGATATACAAATTCATCACCGGATTTTTTCAGTTCATTATCAATTGCTCTTGCCACAATATCGCGAGGTGCAAGTTCTTTTCTTGCATCATATTTATGCATAAACTCTTCGCCGTTTTTAGTACGAAGAATTCCGCCGAAACCTCTTACAGCTTCCGAGATTAAAAAAGATCTGGAGTCAAATTCCGGCAGATTCGCTGATCCGTACAATGCGGTGGGATGAAATTGAATAAATTCCATATTTCCTAATTTAACTCCAGCTCTGTAAGCCATTGCAAATCCATCACCTGTAGCAATCTTTGGATTTGTTGTATGAAGATATACTTGTCCCAAGCCGCCAGTGGCCAGAATAGTTGCTTTTGCCGTAATCTTAACAACCTGATTATTAAGACAATTAAGCAGATAAGCTCCCCAACAATTCTGATTTTCCAGTTTTATATTCTTATTGAGATTAAGGTTGTGCTCTGTAAGCAAATCAATTGCTAAGTAGTTTTCCAATATCTGAATATTTTTTCTTTGAGATACAGCTTCAATCAAAGCTCTTTCAATTTCTTTACCGGTAAAATCTTTTGCGTGAAGAATTCTGGGCATCGAATGGCCACCTTCTCTGGCAAGATCAAATTCATTTCCTCTTTTAGTAAACTGTGTTCCAATTTCGATTAAGTCTTTGATACGATCAGGACCTTCTTGTACCATCAACTCGACAGATTCTCTTCTGCAAAGACCTGCACCTGCAATCAATGTATCTTCTATGTGCTTCTCAAATGAATCGTGTTGATCGATTACGGATGCTATTCCGCCCTGAGCATAGTTTGTATTTGATTCAGCTTTTTCTTTTTTGGTCACAACAATAACATCTGCATAATCCGATATTTTCAGAGCTGCAAAAAGCCCGGCTATACCACTACCTATTATTAGAACATCTGTTTTCATTTATGAACTTTCTATTGGATAAAAAAAACAATTGATTGAAAGTATAATACAACTGATATCATAAACCAGCTTATTAATGAAATAGTTAATGATAATAATTTGGATTTCATAAATTCATTCAATCCAATTACAAGCAAAAATACTGACCACAAAATTGTTAGAATCTCAAGCACAAGCAAAAAATAAAAAACACTCTCTTTAATCTGATATGGATAAGGGTTGTTTGAAAAAAGATATTGGCCATAAAAAACTAATTCTACAGGAAATAAAATAAAAAGAGCAAATAGATTTGGTATAAATGAATAAGTTAAAACAGCTAATACATCTTTATACCTTACTTTTATTTTAATAAATGAAGCAATTTTTTTTATTAAGTAAGAAAGGAATAAAACAAGCAGGTATGTAATTATCAAAGAAAGTAGAATAACTAGAAATAAATTATAATTTGTGTTATTGCCTGAAGATGGAACAGAAATGAATCGTGATATAATTAAAAATCTTATCGCTAAGAAAGAAAGCAAAAACCAAACATAATTCTTATGTTCAGCTAATTTTATTTTATGAAATGTTTCAGATGGATTATCAATTAATCTGATTAAAGTTTCGCCCAAATCAATATTTATAATCCTCTCACGAAGGAATGCTTTACAATTCTGACATTTATAATCATAATCAAAATTATAACTGCCACAATTTGGGCAGGAAACTTCGTTCTTAAAGTTCAATTTAATTTAATCCTCAGATTAATCTGAAAACCGGTTCTGGTCAAATCATCCTGTACATTAAAGTCAAACAAATGAGCGTCAACATAAGCATCTATTAAGTTAAGTAAATAAAGTAATCCCATATAAATAGTAAAATTATCGCGTTGATCTCTGTAAAAGTTTCTTAGTCTTCTGTAATATTCGTTTTCAGTTGTCTGATACAAAGATTTGTAATCATTGTAAAGTCTATCATTGTCAATCCAGTTATAGACAAACCAGGCAGCTGTTCCCCAGATAATTGGAATTTTCCAGTATGACTCATTATAAAATTGTCCCCAGCCGGGAATAATTGCACTTCTTGCTACTGCTCCCCATGGAGATTTTGACATTTGAAAAGTCGTGTCGGATGATGATTCAGTCGAATAATTATTTTCAATAATCTGTGAATAAGAAAACTCAGCAAAGAAGATAATTATAAAAATTAACTTAACTGTAAGTTTTGTTAATGATTTCGAATAATTCAAGCAGTCTTTCCAGTTCATCGTTTGAGTAAAATTCTATTTTGATTTCGCCGGTTCCATCTTTCCTTTGATTACAAATCACTTTTGTTCCAAAGATTCTTCTTAATCTGTCTTCGAGGTCATTTGTATGAATATTTGAAAAAGAATTTGTGCTGATTGAAATTCCGCCCGGTTTTTTTGAATCGGATGACTTTTTACTGATAGATTTTGCAAGCTGTTCAACTTTTCTGACTGATAATCCATCCTTAAGAATTTTTTCAAGTGCAAAAAGTTGTAATTGTTCATCAGGTAAACTTATCAATGCTCTGGCGTGACCCATCGATATTTCCTCTTTTATAAGAGCATCCTGTATTCTTTCAGGTAATTTCAATAAGCGAATTGTATTGGCAATTGTAGTTCTGTCTTTCCCGACTTTCTCGGCAATCTCTTCCTGTGTCAGGTGGCACTCTTCCATTAATCTTTTATATGCTTTTGCAACTTCGATAGGGTTAAGATGTTCTCTTTGAATATTTTCAATTAATGCCAGTGCAAGAAGAATTTCATCGGAATCAACTTTAATGATGTAAGCAGGAATTTCTTTGTAACCAATATCCTTGAAAGCTCTTAATCTTCTTTCTCCGGAGATTAACTGATACCTGTTACCCTGAATTCTTCTAACTGTAATTGGTTGTATCAATCCGTTAATTAAGATTGATTTTTTTAATTCTTCGAGAGCAGCAACATCAAAATTGGTTCTCGGCTGAAATGGATTTGGTGAAATAAGATCAACAGCGATTTTTGCAAGAATATCAACCTGTTTTCCATCATCAAGCTTAATGTTTGAAAGATCTGTAACCTTCTCACTGCTCTTATCTTCAATTAAATTAGGATTGATAAGAGCATCAAGTCCTCTTCCTAAACTGGATTTCATCTTACTCATTACCTTGTTTATTGTTTACTGACATTGAATTTCTTTCTAACAGCTCCGCCGCAAGTGACATATAGTTTTTAGCACCTGAAGATATTGCGTCATATAAAATTATTGGTTTACCATAACTTGGTGCTTCTGAAATACGAACATTTCTGTGAATAACTGTATTATAAACTTTATCACCAAAATATTTTCTAACTTCTTCTGCAACCTGATGAGATAATCTTAATCTTGTATCAAACATCGTCAAAAGAACACCTTCTATTGAAAGAGATGGATTGAAATGTTTTTTGACAATATTTATTGTATTAAGAAGCTGACCAAGACCTTCCAGAGCAAAGTATTCGCACTGAACAGGAATTAAAACAGAATCTGAAGCTGTCAATGCGTTAAGTGTTAGCAAACCAAGTGAAGGCGGACAATCAATAAGAATAAAATCATATTCTGAATTTATTTCGCGCAAAGCATTTTTCAGCTTAGCTTCTCTTGATTCAACATCAACAAGTTCTATTTCTGCACCAACAAGATTAATGTTAGAAGGTAATAAATCCAGAAAAGGCATAAAGGTGTTAATTATCACTTCATTGATGTTTTTTGTTCCTGCTAAAACATCATATACGGAAATCTGCTGATTGTTTACACTCAACCCCGAAGATGAGTTCGCCTGAGGATCAATATCAACAAGTAAAGTTTTCTTTTCTGCAGCGGCAAGTAAGGAAGACAAATTAATTGCTGTAGTTGTCTTCCCTACTCCGCCTTTCTGATTTGCTATCGAGATAATTTTTGCCATTAAATACTGTTATAATTTTAGTGTGCTAAAATAAATTTTATCCGCCTTACTAAAAAGTAATTTAGATATCAATCTCATCTCCGAAGTTCATTATTCTGCAGTTGAATCCTTTTTCAGCAACTTTTGATTTAAACTCTTCAGGATCTGCCTGAATCAGTCCGAAGGTATTATAATGCATCGGAACAACATTCTTGGGTTGTACAAGTTCAACTGCTTTAACAGCATCTTTAATACCCATTGTGAAGTTGTCGCCAATCGGACAAAGCATATATTCAATCGGATTGTTCATTTCACCGATAAGTTTCATATCATAGAAAAGACCTGTATCACCTGTGTGATAAATATTTTTTCCTTCAATTGTAAGAACAACTCCGGCAGGTTCACCGGCATATTGACCATCAGGCGTGATAGAGCCGTGATGAGCAATTGTGAATTTAACTCTGCCAAAATCAAACTGATGCGAACCACCGATGTGCATATTATGTGCCTTCATTCCCTTTGATTTCAGCCATTCAGCCAATTCATTAACTGTAATGAATAACGAGTTACATCTTTTAGCAATCTTAAGTGCATCTCCTAAATGATCGCCGTGTGCGTGTGTTAAAACAATAAAATCTGCATCAACCTGATTTGATTTTGTTTTGCTGACGGGATTATCGTCCAGAAATGGATCGATAAGAATTGAATGTTTCCCTGACTTAATCTGAAAAGCCGAGTGACCAAAATATTTTAGTTTCATATTAACCTCTCTTTTTATGAGATGATTTTGTAAAATGATTTTAGTGTTCTGCTTTTAATGAACTTCTTCAGTTCATCTTCAAATTCTGACTGAAGCAAATTTCTTTTTTCCTTAATCTTTATTTCAAGCTCTTCACTAACAGGAACATTTTCTTTCTTAAGTGAATTAATATTTTCAAGAAATACATCAAGATCCCGAACAGAACCGGATAAGTCCTGAAGTTTTTCAATTTTATTGTATAATCTCATAAATAATTTCTTCTCATAACAGACAAAAAATAGCTCCATATTATAGCGTACTCGTCTTAAAGCAATTCTTACATCGTGTAAAGGTTCTATATCTTTTGTTTCGAAATATTTATCAATATAATTAAGAAGATTATCAAATCTGTCCTGAAGAATAATATTAGCAGTCTTCAGAAGATTTTTAGAGTAACGAAGCTTTTCTATTTTCCACTTTTTCTTTGACATATCAAATCATCAACACTTTTATAAATCCTTTAATTGCCTGAAATGATTTCATTTTACTTTTCTGATTACCATATATTGTTGGAATATCAATGAATTTGATTTTAAAATTATTCCTTGCTGCTTTCACTATCATCTCGCTTTCAGCTTCAAAGCCACAAAAGATTGTTCTAACTTTTTCTAAAACTTCCAGACGATAAGCTCTGAATCCACACTGACTATCTTTGATTTCAATTCCTAATTTTCTAGAAAGCAGAAAAGAAGTAATCTTATTACTGAATCTTCTGTGCAAAGGCATAGTGCTTATATCGTGCAATCTGTTGCCGATTAATAAATCACAATCTTTAATGCCCTCAATAAAGTCCGGTATCATTTCAGGTTTATGTTGATCATCAGCATCAAGAGTAATAATAATCTCAGCTTTCAGGCTAAGAGCTTTTTCAAATCCTTTTTGAAGTGCAAAACCTTTCCCAAAATTTTTTTCATTTGATACCAGAATAAGATTTTCAAAGTTCTGTAACAAAGCTTCTGAGTTATCAGTAGATCCATCATTAACTGCAATTACAAGATCAACATAATTTAAAGTTCGGGTAACAACATCAAGTATAAAATTCTCTTCATTAAAAAACGGAATTACCGCCGCTACTTTAATTTTTCTTTCTGAGCTGTTCAATAAAATTCTTCCATCCTGCCTGTTGAGTTTGCATAGTTGCCGTCGTTAATTTCTTGATTAAGGCTTCTTTTGATAATCCCATTGTCAATTCTCCGTTTTCAGCCACAGATATACTTCCGGTTTCTTCCGATACAATAACACTTATTACATCTGCCTGTTCTGAAATTCCTAAACCCGCACGATGTCTCATTCCTAAAGAATTTCCCTGCCAGGAGGTCAACGCTGATAAAGGTAAAGTGCATCCAGCTGCTTCAATAATATCTCCTTTTACGATTACTGCTCCATCGTGTAACGGAGACCTTGGAAAGAATATAGATGTTAAAAGCGATTTTGTAAGCTTGGCATTTATTATTTCGCCTGTTTCTGCAAAACCTCTGATGCCGGATGATTTAACGACAACAATCAAAGCCCCGTGTTGATGTTGAGAGAGTTCTTGTGCAGCATCAGCAATAATTTTTGCTGATTCATTAACTTCCTGACGAAAGAAACTTCTTATAAAAGGATTACGGGCAAGTATAACCAGTAATCTTCTGATTTCCGGTTGAAACAGAATCACGAATGCAATAACCCACACATCTGTTATTAGCTTCAGCAACCAACTTACAGCACGCAAATGAATTACTTGTGCGATAAATGAAAAGAACAATATTATAAGTAAACCGATGAAAATCTGCGAAGCAACAGTCCCTCTCAGTATTGTATATAACTTGTAAAAGATAAAAGATACGATTGCAATGTCTATGACATCTGAAAGCGTAACTGTTAAAAATCCTATTTTGAATAAATCAATCACATTAACTCAAATAATTTCACTAAGTAATTTAATAATTTGTTTTCCATTTTTAACATTGTGTGTTCTGATTATTCTGGCAGAGTTAAATATTGATAATGCCTCAATAACTGCAGTCGGCAGGTCTCTTTCTTCAACATCAAGATTGAGAGTTTTCCCTATAAACGACTTTCTCGACACACCAATAAGAATCGGGTAACCAAGTGATTTAAAGTCTTTTAATCTTTTTATGATTTTGAAGTTATCATCAACCCTTTTTCCGAATCCGATACCGGGATCAATTATAATTTTTTCTATCCCCTTTTCCAAAGCGTGATCAGTCTGAAGTTTTAGAAAATCATAAATATCAGATACAACTTCTCTGTAGTTAATATTATTCTGCATTGTTTTGGGAGTACCTATTATGTGCATCAATACAACTGTTGCATTGTAGTGTTTGCAAACATCAGCAAGTTCAGGATCAAAAGTAAAAGCGCTTATATCATTCACAATTTTTGCTCCTGCTTCAAGTGCTTCTGAAGCAACTCTACTTTTATATGTATCAACTGATATTATTGCCTCAGGTCTTTGCTTAAGTATTTCTTTTATTACCGGAACAATTCTTCTAATTTCTTCTTCAGCAGTTACCGGCTCTGAGCCGGGTCGGGTTGATTCTCCACCAATGTCAATTATGTCGGCGCCATCGTCAATCATCTCTAATGCGTGTGTAACAGCAATATCCGGATTTATATATTTACCTCCATCGGAAAAGGAATCCGGCGTTACATTAAGAATTCCCATAAGATATGGTTTATTAAAATTGAATAATCTTTCACCAATCTTATACTCATTAACTTTGGAATAGTGTTCAATTGCTCCCAGAATTTCTTGTACAATATGATTTTGCTTAATTAAAGTGATTTGATTGAAATAATTGTATAAATTATGAATAGAATCTGCCAAAAGAATGAAGTCAATCTTTTGATCTGAGTATTCAACTAAAAACATTTTTTTTGATTTAATAAATTCCTGAAGAAATAATTCAGATTGCAAAAAAGTATTTTTCTGAATATCTCTGACTTCAATAAAAATGTTTTGATGATTTAAAATATTTTCAACGGAATATTTCTCAGATAGATATTTTAGAAAATCAAAGTCTTCAGATTGTAGTATCTGTGCAATCATAAAATGAAAAGAAATTGATAAGTAATTTATTTTGAAGAGATTAAATTTTTTAATTCAGTTGTAGCTGCACTTATATTTTCAGATTTAAATATTGAAGCTCCTGCAACGAAAACATCTGCACCCGCTTCACTTGTAATTTTAATTGTCTGATTATTAATTCCTCCATCAACTTCAATTAAAAATTTTGCACGAAATTTTTCTCTTAATTCAACAGCTTCGTGGATTCTTCTGACGGAATTTGGAATAAATGTTTGCCCGCCGAATCCGGGATTTACTGTCATTATTAAAAGCAAATCGATATATTCAGCAATATCTCTTATTGAATGAACCGGCGTTGAAGGATTTATAACTACTCCCGCCTTTGCTCCTAATTCCTTAATCTGGTAGACAACTCTGTTTAAGTGAATTACTTCCTCAAAGTGAACTGTAACAAAATCTGCTCCGGCATCAATGAAATCTTTTATAAACAATTCCGGACTTTCAATCATTAAGTGAACATCCAAAGGCAGATCAGTAATTCTGTTTACAGCTTCGACAATAAAAGGACCGAAAGTAATATTAGGAACAAAGTGACCGTCCATTATATCGCAATGAATCCAGTCTGCTCCGGCCATTTCAACAAGTCTGATTTGCTGCGATAGATTTGTAAAATCAGCTGACAAGATTGACGGGGCTAAAATTTTCATATTATTCTTCAATTATTTCCAATGGCTCTTTTATTACTCCCTGCTTTGTTATAAACAGGTCTACTTTTTCTCCGGGATTTAATTTATTGCCGGGTACAGGATATTGATCAAGAACAGTATTCGGGAGCAAAGTGTTTGAAATCTGGTAAGTAATTTTTCCGACTTCAAGAGAATTTTGTGAAAGAATTCGTTGTGCTTCTGTAAGTGATTTACCAATTAAATCAGGTACTTCAATTGAACCTTCGGATTGACCACTGCTAACGAATACTTTAATGGTTTCGCCTTTTTTGAGTTTTGTTCCTTCAACATACTGCTGATCAAATATCATATCTTTCGGATAATTTGAGGCAACAAGTTCAACCGAACCAAGTTTCAACCCGACTCTTTCCAATGCAAGTCTTGCATCAATCAGATTCTTTCCCTTCAATTGAGGAACTGTAACCAATTGTTCTCCACCACTGACAAACAGGTAAACGCTTCTTCCCTTCTTTACAATCTTTCCCGCCTCAGGTTTCTGAAGAAATATTTTACCTGCCGGTTGATTTGTTCCATAAGAAGTATCAGCAATTATCGCTTCGAAACCGCTGTCATTAAGTTTTTCGATAGCTTCATAATCTGAAAGTCCTACTACTTTGGGAACGACTTCCTCAGATGAACTTACATACCATGGTAAGAGAATATTATCCAGGATTAGCAGAAACAAAACAAAAACTCCAAATCCGATAAGAGTTTTTTTAACGAATGGTTTTTCGATAAGATTTTTCATCGTTCCAAATATATTTATGCAACTATACTTTATCAAATAAACATTAAGTGCAATCTTTGAACATTTGTTTGTGAGTTGGAATAAAATGTCAGCCGGTTTGGACAAAGCTGCCTTCTGACTAAGTGGACCTAAATCAATTTAGATGTAGAAGAACAAATGGGTGCTATTAACCAGAATAATTTTTTTTCATCTTATTATTCTCATCAACAAATACAATTACAGGTTTATGAGTTATTATTTCAGATTCATTAAGGATGCAGTAACTGGCTATGATTATCAGATCACCAATCTGTACAAGTCTGGCAGCAGCACCATTCAGGGATATTTCTCCATCGGTGCCTTCAATAACATAAGTAGAGAACCGACTTCCATTATTGATATTATAAATTTCAACTTTTTCAAAGTGATGGAGTTTGGCTGCTTCCATAAGCTTTTTATCTATCCCAATACTGCCTTCATAGTTCAGGTCAGCATTTGTTACCTTTGCACGGTGAATTTTAGATTTTAATAAAGTTATCTGCATTATTTTTTCCTATTGATTTAGCTGATATGCAATAAAAATTCCTCTTAATACCAGATCCGGAATTATTTTGTCAAATAAATTGAATTCTCTGAACATATGAGAAAATCCGCCGGTTCCTATTATTACAGGTGCAGATTCAATGAATTGTTCTTCTTTGATTCTAAGTATCAGTTCTTTAATTGCACCAACCTGACCGAATACTAAACCGGATTGAATACTTTCTTTTGTGGTGCGTCCAACAGCTTTTGAAGGAATTTCAAGTTCTACTGCTGAAAGTTTTGCAGTTTTTGATTCAAGGGCTTCAACCGAAACTTTTAAACCAGGCATAATCGCACCACCTAAATATTCTTTGCTCTTTGTAACCACATCAAAAGTTGTTGCTGTTCCGAAGTCAATTATAATTAGATCTTTATCAGGAAAAAGTTTTATACCTGCTATAGAATTTGCAATACGATCAGCTCCCACTTCAGCCGGATTAAGATATTTAATTTTCAATCCTGTCTTAATACCAGGTTCCAAAACAAATGGCTCATTATTGAAGTATTTGATGCATCCATTCCTTATGGAGTAAACTAAATCGGGGACCACCGAACAGACTCCTATACCTTTAACCAGATCAGGTTTAATATTATTCTCCCTTAAAACCTGTCTAAGGAAAATTCCGATTTCGTCTGATGAAAATCCTGAACGGGTGGATTTCCGAAAATTCAGAATTATTTTTTCATCGCTGAAAACTCCACCGAATATTTGTGTGTTACCTATATCGAGCGTCAATATCATATTATAATCCTTGCAGAATTATTTTAGTTAATTGTTGAGCAAGTTCTTCTGCTGTTGAAGCAGAAATTGTTTTTTGTTCTTTATCAATAATCAAAAAATTATTCTGAATATTTTTATTCCTGTCCTTAATATGATTAAGAACTACAAAGTCTGAACCGGCCTTCCTAAAAAGTTCAAGTGTTTCGCTCAATGAGTCTTCTTGTTTTTGAGCTCCTGAAAATTTAAACGAAACTAATTTTACTTTTTTATTTCGTGATAGACTTTTAATCTTATCAATAAGTTTTTCAGTTGGGGCTAAATATAATTTTACAGAATCGAACTTTGATGGTATTTTTAACAATTCGCCTGTGTTTATAAAAGAATTTCCTAACTCGATTTTTTCTACGAAATAATCACTTACAGCAGCACAATGTATCACAAAGTCAAAGTCTTCTGATTCAATCAAATTAAATAATTTTTGTTTCAGATCAGCATAACTCACAAATTCAATCAACTCACAATTGGATTCTGGTAATATTGAACCTTGTGAGTGAAGAAAAATGACAGAAATACCTTGTTTAATCAAATGATTTGCTATAGTTGAAGCAGTCTTTCCGGTACTGATGTTAGTGATAAATCTAACATCATCAATTTTTTCGCGGGTCGCTCCTGATGTAATTAAAACTTTTTTATCTTGACCGGTTTTCAACTTATTAATTGAAGCAATTATATGTTCAAATATCATATCCGGTTCAAGCATCTTACCGCTGCCGTAATCACCACAGGCAAGATAACCAGATTGTACGGGTAAAATATTAATTCCCCAACTTTTCAGCTTCTTAATTGAACTCTGGGTAGCAGGATGTTCATACATATTGCTATTCATAGCCGGCGCAATTAAATAAGGTTTATCAAAATTATATGCGAGGAAAAGTGAAGTAATTAAATTATCAGCAATTCCGTTTGCCATTTTATTTATAGTGTTTGCACTTGCAGGTGCAAGGACAATCATATCTGCCCATTTGATTAAATTAATGTGAGCCATCATATGACCTGTCTGAAACTGATCTGTTAAAACAGGTTTTGATGTCAGCCCTTCAAGCGTTGCCCGACCAATAAATTTTAAGGCCGAACGAGATGCAACTGTTTGAACATCAAAATCGTTCTGAACCAATTTGGAAATCAGATACGCACTTTTATATGCAGCGATTGAACCTGATATTTGAAATAGAATTTTATATTTTGACATTGTCTATTAACCTTACTTTTCCAAGATAAACAGCAGCAAATCTTCTGTTGCCAATTTGTTCAACATATTCAACTTTAAATCCTTCCCGGGCTAATTTACTTTTAATATGTTTGATTGGAAGATCAGATTTTAAAATTTCCGGAAATCTGGGAGCAAGTTGTCTTTGAATTGCACTTAGTCTCAGATTTCGGGAACTTAAAGCTAGTCCGTCTTTATCTCTTACAGTGGGAACAGAAACTATTTTTATATCCATAAAAAAACTTCTGACCATTCCCCTGATTAATTCCAACTGCTGATAATCTTTTTCTCCGAAATAAGCACGATCAGGTTTAATAATATTAAAAAGTTTCATAACAACTGTTAAAACGCCATCGAAATGTCCTGGTCTGAATCTTCCACAAAGCATTTTACTAAAATCAGTTTCGATTATTTTGTATTTAAAATCATCAGGATATAAATCTTTATATTTGGGAAGAAATAGATAGTTAACATTCATTTCAGTAAGTATTTCTATATCACTTTTAATTGTAACCGGATAGCTTTGAAGATCTTCTTTATTATTAAATTGTGTTGGATTCACAAAAATTGAAACCACAGTAATATCATTTTGTTTTAATGATTTATTTACTAATTCAATATGACCTTTGTGTAATGCCCCCATTGTCGGTACGAACCCGATAGTTTTATTCCTCATTGAGTTATTCACTCTTATATTTTTCCAGTCCTTAATCGATCTAATGATTTTCATAACTCATTCAATCTGTTGTTATTAATAACTTTCTTTTGATGAAGGGAATTTTTTCTTTTTAACATCAGCATTATAGGAATTTAATGCCTTTGTAATAAGTTCGATACCGTTTAAATATTTTCTGAGATATTTTGGATTAAAATTCATTGTAAGTCCGAGTACATCTTGTAAAACCAGGATTTGTCCTGAGGTATGTTTACCAGCACCAATACCAATTGTTGGAACTGACAAAGACTTTGTGATTCGTTTTGCCAGGTTGGATGGAATTTTTTCCAATACAATTGCAAAGCATCCGGCATCTTCAAGTCGTTTTGCATCTGTAAAAATTCTATCGGCAGCTTCTTTAGATGAACCCTGAATCTGAAATCCACCGAGTAGATTTATACTTTGTGGTGTTAATCCGAGATGACCCATAACCGGGATACCAGAATCAACGATATAGCGAATTAAATCAGCTACCGGACTGCCACCTTCAATCTTCACAGCATTTGCTCCCTGCTTCATAAAAATTTCAACAGCATCAAGAGCATACTTCTTTCCTTTTCTGTGTGCTAAAAAAGGAAAATCTGCGATCAACAATTTGTCGGTCAAACCTTTGTGAACAGCAGAAATATGTAATGCCATCATTCTGACATCAGCAGCAATTGTATCTTTGTAACCATGCATTACCATTGCAACACTATCTCCTACCAATACTGCATCAATATCGGTTTTGTTGATAATACTTGCAGACCAGTAATCGTAGCAGGTAATCATTGAAATAGGAATGCCGCTTTGTTTGTATTTCTGAAATTCAGTTATGCTTTTCAAGATTTAATCTCTTTGTTTTTATAATAGTATTCGATAAATGATTTATAAATATTTTCCATTGGATGGCCTTCCAATGCTTTCAGATTTTTGTTTATTGTCTGCTGATCTTTTCTCTTAAATGGGCCGCTTAATGGATCATCAGATCGAATTAAATTTTCAAAAATTTTCTGACAATAAAGATAAGAGACCTTGTGAGGAATATTCAGTGAATCCAAATAACTAAAAAAACTTTGCCAAAGGATTGTAGTAAAGTTTCCACTCATTACACAAAAAGCATGATAAATTGGTTTCTGTTCCGGTTCTATTTCAAAAGATTGATTTGAAAGTTCCGGGAATAACTCCGAAAATTTTGCTCTTCCTTTTTCTGTTATGAATGTAATTTGGGAGTAGTCATCCGGAGCATACAATTCATTTCCAAAAGTCATAAGTGGATGTACAGATTCTGCAACTGGTGTTGTCAGTGATCCGGAGAAATGAATATAAATCTTATTATTAATTGATTCATTTCTTTTGCTGAGGATGAAATTTTCTATCTCATCATCTTTAATCAATACTAAAATTTTTTCGGTTACCTGAGATAAAGATTCAAAGCTTTCGGTTGAGTTTCTTGTCCAAACTAAAAATGGAATTTTAAGCAGCGTAAAGTAATATTGAAAATGGCGGGAAACTTTTCCGTTTCCGACAAACAGATATTTGGGGTCGTTTAGATTTAACATTGGTACCTGTCCCAAAGAGATCAAGTCCTTATATCAAGAAATAATTTTTAATAATTAAAGTCGCTTTCAGATACTGATAAGCGCTTATTCGTTTACTCAAAAATATCTTTCAAAGGGATAAAAACAAAACACACATTTGGAATAAATATCAATTGTTTAGGCCAATTATGATAATTCAATGAAAAAAGAAGAATACCGTTAAAATTATCTTAAATTTAGTATGTTTTATTTTATATATATGATTCATTCTGAAAATAATAGAAAATTTTTTTTATTTTGATATAATCTGATTCATTCTATAAGTATGCTAAAGAATTATTACTTTCTTAACAGACAAGTCATCGAACTTAGAAACCAGTTAACAAATAAGAAAATAAAGTCCATCTTTACTCAGGAAAAAGATAAACTTGTTGTTGAACTTGAAGACGATGAAAATCTTTTTCTGGAGTTCTGTGTAAATCACAGTTTACCTTACATTTTGATTCGGGATTTTTACATCCGTGCGAAAAAAAACTCATTGGAACTATTCGAAAATTTGAAAGGCAAAACTATATCTGACATTCTCATTGCAAGTGACGATCGTATTATTGCTTTCTGTTTTGATGATAATTCGGTGTTGTTCTTTACGATAAGAGGAAAGTTTACAAATGTTTATCTGAAGTCAAATAATGATTTTCTTTCATTCAAAAAAACAGAGAATGAAGATTTAATAAATATTGAAACTGATCTTATAAATAAACATTATATAAACGAATTTAATTTACCTGATTTTTCAGAAGAAGACTACTCTGCCGGGCAGGATAAACTTAAAACAAAATACCCTTTTATCGGAAAAGAAATTTATCAATATGCAAAAGCATTTGAGCTGACAACATTGATTGATGGAATCAAAAAAACAGTTGAACTAATAAAAAGTTATAATCCTTTAGTTCTTATTGATTACAACCATTACGAAATCAAAATATCATTTAAAAATCTACCTGCTTTACAAAATGAATTCAAAGTTTCAGAATTCACAACGCTCAATGAAGCATTAATTTTCTTCATCAAAGAATCATATCATCTTTCCGGCATCAAGGAGAAAAAAGAATTAATATTAAAACACATTGATAAGGAACTTAAAAAAATATCCGGCAAACAAAACAATCTTCTTACAATTATTGAACGGGGAAATAAAGAAGATGAATATCAACACTTAGGCAATCTTCTGTTAATAAACATTAGTAAACTTAATCAGGGAATGAATTCCATTGTGTTAGCTGATATCTATAACAATGATAAATCAATCGAAATTAAACTTGATCCAAAATTACTACCGCAGGAAAATGTAAATCGTTATTTCGAAAAAGCTAAAGAGAGCAGAATTCAATATCAGAAAGCGAAAGAACTGATTGAAACTATAAACAACGAAAAAAATAAATTGCTCGAATTGAGAGATCAAACATTAAACTCGATCAATATCCGAGAACTTGAAAAAATAGCAAAAGGACTTCGAATTAAAATGAAAACAGAGAAGAATACACAGGAAAATGTTACTGAAAAATTCAAGCAATACATCATTGATGGTAAGTATAAAGTTTATGTCGGTAAAGACAGTAAATCAAATGATCTGCTTACTCTGAAATTTGCAAAACAAAATGATTATTGGTTTCACGCAAGGGCAGTTCCTGGTTCTCATGTAGTACTTCGAGTTGAAAATACTAAAGAGCCAATTCCTAAGTCTGTACTAAAAAAAGTGGCTTCAATAGCAGCTTATCACAGCAAAGCTAAAACTGCCGGAGTAGTTCCTGTTTCTTACACATTAAAAAAATTTGTTGTAAAAAGAAAAGGAATGGAACCCGGAAAGGTTTCTTTGTTAAAAGAAGAGACACTCTTAGTCCCGCCTGAAATTCCGGAAGGTGCTGAGTTTATTGAAACATAAAATTTAATATTTGCTCAAAAGAATTATTAATTTTGAAATGTAAAATCATTAGCACAAGGAATAGGAGAGTCAAATGAAAAAATGTTTTATGTTGATATTTACACTTTTATTTTTAATTTCACCCAATTCACTATCTCAGTTCAAGGAATGGGGTTCAAAAGTTGGATTCAGATACAATCAGGTTCTTCCTGTAAATGAATTTAATAAAATTGAAAAACTAACCTTAAAGAATTACCAGTTCTCCTGGCTCGCTGAAGGATTTTTAGCGTTTGAATTAACAAAAGCAACTGAGCTTCAATTAACCGCTGGTTATGGTTTCTATCGCGGCTCCGATTTTACAGATTATGTATATAGAACTGATATTATTCCAATTAGCCTGAAATTACGAATCAGCCCTTTTGATGTTAAGAATTGGAATCCTTACTTATATGTTGGTGGTGGAGCAATGAATTTTATCGTTAAAGATTTTCCAAGGAACAGTTCGCTTCAAACAGTTAGTGAAAGTGGTTGGACCGGGTACTTCCCTGCCGGAATTGGAAGTGAATTTGCGATTAGCGATTATGTCCTTTTAGATTTTTCTGTAGGTGGTGCTTATACATTAAGTGATGACTTAAATTTCTTCAAAGAAGACAATTTTGCTGATTGGATGTTAGCCGTTTCTCTCGGAATAACTTTTACCGGCGAAAGCGGAAGTTCAGACAGAGACAAAGATGGTTTAAATAAAAATCAGGAAGAAGCTATAGGTACAAATCCGAAAAATCCTGATTCAGATGCAGATGGTCTGAAAGATGGTGAGGAGGTTAATAAGTATCAGACTAGTCCTCTTCAACCAGATACTGATCTCGATGGCATTAGTGATTATGATGAAATCTTTAAATCTCATACAAATCCGCTTCTTGCAGATACTGATGGAGATGGTCTAACTGACTTTGAAGAAATTATTAAATACAAAACTGATCCTTTGAATCAGGACACAGACAACGATGGATTGACAGACGGCGAAGAAATAATAAAATACTTCTCCGATCCTCTTAAAGCTGATATGGATATGGATGGACTTACAGATAAAGAAGAATTGTTAATTTATCTGACTGATCCCAAAAAAGCAGATAGTGATTCTGATAAATTAAATGATGCAGAAGAAGTAATTAAATATACAACCAATCCTCTCAAAGCTGATTCTGATGATGACGGGCTTAGTGATTATGATGAAATTTTTAAGCATAAAACTAACCCTTTGGAAGCTGACACAGATTCAGGGTCTGTTGATGATAAAACAGAATTAGACAGAGGAACAGACCCATTAAATCCCGAAGATGATGTTGTAAAAGTGGGTGTTCCGATTGTGCTTGAAGGAATTTACTTTGAAACAGGCAAAGCTGATATTACTGCCGAATCTGAATTTACTCTAAAAAAAGCTCTCGCCACACTGCAAAATTATCCAGAAATAGTTGTTGAAATTAGTGGTCATACTGACATTACTGGATTATATAAAAAGAATCTTGAACTTTCACAAAAAAGAGCAAATTCTGTAAGAGACTGGCTTATTAAAAATGGAATTGACCCAGCAAGAATTATTGCTAAAGGATACGGACCAGACAGACCAATTGCTTCTAATGATACTCCTGAAGGAAGGCAAAAGAACAGAAGAATCGAATTTACAAGAATTAAATAGAAGTTTGTTCTATGTCAATAAAAAGTTATTAATTCATAATATATCTTTGAAATTTATTTAAAAATGGAAATATTACATAAGCAATTTAATTCCTTATGCAATTCAAGGGTTTCATTATCAATAATTTACCAACAAACAAGAGGTATGTATGAAAAAACTACTTTACTTTACATTTGCTGTTCTTCTTTTAATGAATCAGCAGAATTTTTCTCAATTAAAAGACTATGGACAAAAATTTGG
>CALHAB010000065.1 GCA_937934185.1 uncultured Ignavibacterium sp.
AAAAATAAAAGCAAAACTATTACTCGAAGACGGGACTGAATTTTCAGGTTACAGTTTTGGCTATAATGGTAATACAAACGGTGAAGTTGTTTTCAATACAGGAATGGTTGGTTATCCCGAAACTCTAACGGACCCATCTTACCGCGGACAAATTTTAGTTTGCACATTTCCTCTCATTGGGAATTACGGTGTACCTTCAAAAGAAATTGAAATCGGGTTATTAAAAAATTTTGAATCTGATAAAATCCACATCCGTGGGCTCGTCGTTTCTGATTACTCGTTCGAATACTCACACTGGAGTGCTGAACGAAGTCTTGCAGATTGGTTAAAGGAAGAAATGATTCCTGCTGTTTATGGAGTTGATACAAGAACACTCACCCGTAAACTTCGGGAAAGAGGAACAATGTCAGGTAAAATTATAATTGATGAAAATTCTGAAGTAGATTTTGAAGATCCGAATAAAAAAGATTTGGTTTCTGAAGTCAGTGTTAAAGAGCCGATAGAATATTCAGCGGGAAAGAAAAAAATTGTATTAGTTGATTGCGGAACAAAGAATAATATAATACGTGCTTTTCTTGGAAGAAACATTACTGTAATTCGTGTACCATATGATTATGATTTTAACTCAATTAAAGCAGATGGAATAATGTTATCAAACGGTCCCGGTGATCCGAAAATGAATACGGCAACAATTGAACATACAAAGAAAGCAGTGGAAAAGAATAAACCGATTCTTGGCATTTGTCTCGGCGCGCAAATTCTTGCTCTTGCTGCCGGAGCAGATACTTATAAACTGAAATATGGTCATCGCGGACACAATCAACCCTGTAATGAACTTGGTACAAAAAGATGTTACATAACCTCACAAAATCATGGTTATGCTGTAGATGCTTCGACTTTAACTGAAGATTGGCGCGAATGGTTCGTAAACGATAACGACGGAACAAACGAAGGAATAATCCACATATCAAAACCATTTTTTGCTTCACAGTTTCATCCTGAAGCATCACCAGGGCCGGATGATTGTGAATTTATTTTTGATATGTTCGTCAGAGCTTTGAAATAAATAACTTAAGGACTGGGCCAAGCCGGTCTCTAAAATAAAATTATTAAATGTAGGGGAAGGGCTTGCCCTTCCCGCAGAAATAATTAAATGATTAAAAAAGGTAAACCAAAAAAAGTTTTAATACTCGGAAGCGGTGCTTTACAGATAGGCCAAGCCGGTGAGTTTGATTACTCCGGTTCACAGGCAATCAAAGCACTTAAGGAAGACGGAATAGAAACGGTTCTCGTTAATCCGAATATTGCAACAATTCAAACATCAGAAAATTTTGCTGATAAGGTTTATTTCATTCCGATAAAAACCGATTTCGTAGAAAGAGTAATTGAAAAAGAAAAGCCAGAAGGAATACTACTTCAGTTCGGCGGACAAACTGCATTAAATGTTGGCGTTGATTTATACGATAAAGGTATTCTAAAAAAGCATAATGTTAAAGTCTTAGGAACTCCTGTTGAAACAATTAAAGACACCGAGGACAGATTACTCTTTGCAAAAAGAGTTGAAGAGATATCATTGAAAGTTGCAAAAAGTAAAACTGCAACTAATCTTGATGAAGCAGTTGAAGCAGGAAAACAAATCGGTTATCCGTTGATGGTACGAATTGCTTATGCACTTGGTGGTTTGGGTTCAGGAATTGTAAATAGTGAAAACGAACTTATTGAAAAGGCACGAAGAGCATTTTCATTTACAAATCAGATTTTGATTGAAGAATCTTTATACGGCTGGAAAGAAGTCGAATATGAAATAGTCCGTGATAAATACAACAACTGCATCACTGTCTGCTCGATGGAAAACATTGATCCGATGGGCATTCACACAGGCGACAGTGTTGTAATCGCACCCGTTCAGACTTTATCAGCAAGAGAGAACTTTAAACTTCGTTCAATCGGAATAAAACTTATAAGACATCTTGGTATTATTGGCGAATGCAATATTCAGTATGCTCTTGATCCAAACTCTGAAGACTACCGCATCATTGAAGTGAATGCAAGATTAAGCCGAAGCTCAGCTCTTGCTTCGAAAGCAACAGGATATCCGCTTGCATTCATTGCAACAAAACTTGCACTCGGTTATGCACTTAATGAAGTTGTAAATGCAATAACACAGGAAACATCTGCCAACTTTGAGCCGGCACTTGATTATGTCGCATTAAAATTTCCAAGATGGGATTTGCAAAAGTTTCAGCAGGTAACCACTCAGCTTGGCTCTGAGATGAAATCTGTTGGTGAAGTAATGTCGCTTGGAAGAAGTTTTGAAGAAGCTCTGCAGAAAGCAATACGAATGCTTGATGTTGGTATGAAAGGATTTGTTGGTAATGATTTACACTTTGATAATCTCGACAAAGAATTAAGCGAACCAACAGACAAAAGAATATTTGCAATCGCAGAAGCACTTAAGCAAGGTTATTCGGTTGATCGAATTCACGAGCTCACAAAAATCACAAAGTGGTTTTTGTATAAAATGAAAAACATCGTTGACATAGAAAAAAACCTCCAAGGTTTTAAAAACCCTGGAGGTTTAAACGCGGATCAAATGCGTGAGGCAAAGCAGGCAGGGTTTTCTGATTTACAAATTGCACAACTTGTGAATAGTGATGAGATGTCTGTCCGCAATTATCGAAAATCTCTCGGAGTAGTTCCTGTAATCAAACAAATAGATACAACTGCGGCAGAGTTTCCTGCTCAGACAAATTATCTTTACCTGACTTATCACGGAAATGAGAATGATATTACTCCCGGCGAAAATGATCAGATAATTGTTTTGGGAAGCGGACCTTATCGCATTGGTTCTTCGGTTGAATTTGACTGGTGCTGTGTTAATGCAGCAACACAAGTAAATAAAAGCGGATACAAATCAATTATGATAAATTGTAATCCTGAAACCGTAAGCACCGACTATGATATATGCGACAAACTTTATTTTGAACAGCTTACACTTGAGCGGGTTCTTGACATCTGCGATAAAGAAAATCCAACCGGCGTAATAGTTTCGATGGGCGGACAAGTTCCAAACAATCTTGCTATGAAACTTCATAATGCAGGCATAAAAATAATCGGAACTTCTCCTGTTCAGATTGATAATGCAGAAAGCCGTCACAAATTTTCTGCAATACTGGATTCCATTGAAGTAGATCAACCGGAGTGGAGAGAAGTAACAACTCTTGAAGATGCAAAACAGTTTGCACAAAAAGTTGGCTATCCGGTTTTGATTCGTCCAAGCTATGTGTTGAGCGGTGCTGCGATGAGTATTGTTCTTACCGAAGATGAACTTGAGCTTTATCTCAAAAAAGCCACCGAATTAAACACTGAGCATCCCGTAGTTATCAGTAAATTTATTACTGATGCAAGAGAAATAGAAGTTGATGCAGTTGCAAGCGACGGAGAATTATTTTGTTATGCTATTGCCGAGCATGTTGAAAACGCTGGTGTTCATTCGGGTGATGCAACAATAGTTCTTCCACCCCAGAGAACTTATCTCGAAACAATGAGAAGAGTAAAACTTATTACAAAAAAAATCGCCAAAGCACTTGAGATAACCGGCCCGTTCAACATACAATTCATTGCAAAAGATAATGAAGTAAAGGTAATCGAATGCAATCTTCGCGCATCAAGAAGTTTTCCATTCGTATCTAAAACATTAAAAATAAATTTCATAGAAATTGCTACGCGACTGATGCTTGGAGAGAAAGTTCCGCGGATTGATAAATCATCTTTCGACCTTGATTATGTTGGAGTAAAAGCATCGCAGTTTTCATTTACAAGATTGAAAGGAAGCGATCCGGTTACAGGAGTTGAAATGTCATCCACCGGTGAAGTTGCCTGTTTGGGTGATGATTTTAATGAAGCATTCCTAAAATCTGCACTTGCAACAGGATATAAAGTTCCGCAGAAAGCTGTACTGCTTTCAACAGGAACACCAAAGAATAAGGCTGAGTTGATTGATGAATTGCTCATTCTTAAAAAGATGGGATTGAAATTCTATGGAACCAAAGGCACCGCTGATTTCTATAAACAAAACGGCGGAATAGATGTGGAAGTTTTATATCGTCCTTTTGATAATAAAGAACCATCAATTCTAACTTATCTGAGCGAAGGAAAAATTGATCTTGTAATCAACATTCCAAAGACTGCAGAAAAAGTTGAACTCGATAGTGATTATATAATCCGAAGAAAGGCAGTTGATCTTAATATTCCTCTGCTTACGAATATTCAGATTGCAAAAAGATTTATCAAAGCACTAAAGCAATACAAACCTTCAGAACTGCCGGTTAAAAGCTGGGATGAGTATTTGTAAGTTTAAGTTTATGTTTAAGTTAAAGAAATGAATTAGACAATTGTAAAAATTAAATGTAGATATTACCTGCCTTATTTTATTTTCACTCTTTTTTTCAATTTCCCTCGGAGCATTTTCGGCATATTTCTCGAGCCCATTTCGTTACCTGCAAACAGCATTAGGTAAACTTAAAATGAATAAAATTTTACTTGTTTCATCTTTATTGTTGTGCAGTATCACAAATGCACAGTGGATTAACAAACATTCGGATGTTTATCAGCTTTATAATTCAATTTTCTTTCTTGATTCCAGCTACGGATTTATAGCAGGCTATCAATATCCCGAACCGTCTTTTATATTAAAAACAACTGATGGTGGAGATAGCTGGACTCAAACTAATATTGGCGGAGTACCTTCTGCATTATTCTTCGTGAATTACGATGTTGGATTCTGTGCTGCATTTAATGGAATTTATAAAACTACAAATGGTGGAATTACCTGGAATTTAATCTATCAGGATAATGTACATTATTCATCGGTTCAATTTATTAATGATAATCTGGGATATGCTGTTGGAAATGAATATCCTCAAAATCTTTACCTGGCAAAAACCATAAATGGTGGGTTAAGCTGGAGTAAAATTTTAGTGGCATACGAAGAGGGTGATTCAAAAATTAAAATGTTAAATGCATCGACGGGATTTATTGTAAATGAAAGCTCATCAAAAATTTATAAAACTGTTGAGGGCGGAAATAGCTGGAGTATCGTATTTGATGATTCCGCAGCAAACCATCCAATATGGGATATATCATTCTCTGATCAACTCAACGGATTTGCAGGATACATTGACAATATAATTATAACAACTTCTGATGGTGGAGATACCTGGCAAAAAAAATTTATTCCCTTAACTTTCTGCACTAATATCCAAACCTTCGAAAATCACTGTTGGGTTGCTGGTTTTGGAGTTGGCTATAGTGCTATAGTTTATTCTAATGATTATGGAAACAGCTGGACACCAATTTTAGTTGAAGACAGCTTAGCAGTTGAAGATATTTTCTTTAATGATTTAAATAACGGCTGGTTTTGTTCTCATAAAATTGTTTCTGCTCCGATATACAACGGCTCGGTTTATAAAATAGAAAATGGTTGGTTGTCATATATTACAGAGCCTGTCACGCCGCAACAAATTTATCCGCCTGATGAATCTAATTTTGAACAGACAACAGTTAGTTTCGAATGGGAAAAGCTAAATTATAGTTTAACCAGATTTCAGATAAGCACAGACTCACTTTTTAATAGTTTTTATGTAAGGATAAATCCGATAACCGGAGATACAATTTTTTCAGGAAATACTCTTCTGATAACAAATCATCTGACAGAAGCTTTTCCTTTAAATCAGAAATACTATTGGAGAATCAGGTCAGAAAATTTCAAGGGAGTAAGTGAATGGTCAGAGACCTGGTCATTTACCACTTCATCTGCTTCAGATGTTGATGATATAAATTCTCCGAAAGAATTTTTTCTATCTCAGAATTATCCCAACCCATTTAACCCAACCACAAAAATCAGATTCAGCATTCCAAATGTAGGGACAGGGCTTGCCCTGTCCGTTTTAAAAGTATACGATATACTTGGTAATGAAGTTGTAACGCTATTAGATGAATATAAACCAGCAGGAACTTATGAGATTACCTTCAACTCTGCCGGATTATCAAATGGTGTTTACTTTTACAGGTTAAGTATAGGTAATCAAAGCACCACAAAGTCTATGTTATTAATCAAGTAAGGAAGAATAAAATGAAAATTCCTAAACTATATTTTCTTTCAATAATCTTGACACAGCTCGTCATTCAGTCAATAAATGCCGCTGAAATAATTGTAACTGATTCAGCCGGATTGGCAAATGCAATTAATAATGTTCAGGGCGGTGATACAATTACACTTCAAAGCGGTTTCTATGGTTCACTAAAAATATATGCAAAGCATAATAATTCTTTTGTAGTAATAAGATCAAATACCGGAACAACTGCTGTCTTTAAAACCATTAATTTCAATAACAGCAGTTTTTGGGAATTATCAGGTGTTCATATAAAACCAAGATACACCAGCGGTGCTGACGGGCAAAAAGCTCTCAACTTAAGTGGCAACTATCTAACCGCTAAAAATTGTATTATAAATTATTCTGATGATATAAGCGGATGGACTGATTCAACATGGCTTGCTCGCGCCGGCAATGGAATTACTATGTACGGAACAAACATAATTGTAAAAGATAATATTATCAGCGTGGTAGATCATGGAATTTCAAACAGCGCCAGATATGCTCTCGTATCCGGAAATGTTATTTCAAATTTTCGTGGTGATGGAATCCGCGGATTGGGTGATGATGCGGTATATGAATACAACATAATAAAAAATTCTTTCGATGTCGATGATAACCATGATGATGGATTTCAATCCTGGTCAGTTGGTCCTGGTGGCGTTGGAACCGGTGTTGTTAAAAATGTTGTGCTGCGTGGCAATACAATTATTAACTTTGGAGATCCCAACCAACCGTACCGTGGCAATATGCAGGGAATTGGCTTGTTTGATGGAATGTATGAAAACTGGGTTGTTGAAAACAATCTGATAATTGTGGACCATTGGCACGGCATATCATTTTATGGAGCAATTAATTGTAAAATAATTAACAACACAGTTGTTGATAATAATTTATCACCATCACCAGACCCATGGATCAGAATAAACAATCATAAGAACGGAACACCTTCATCGGGTGTAATTGTTCGAAATAATATTGCGACAGATTATGCTCTTACCGACGGAGTTACTGCGAATCATAATGTGGAAATTACAATGAGTCAGGCAGCAAGTTATTTTGTTAACCCATCGGGAGGAACGGGTGATTACCATTTAATTTCTACAAGTCCTGCAATTGATGCAGGAAGTTCCGATTTAGCACCGACTATTGATAAAGACGGTACATTTCGTCCTTGGGGAAATGGATTTGACCTTGGATGTTATGAATACACAGGAACAACAGAAGTCATTGAACAAAATTTTGGGGAGTCATTCCAATTATTTCAAAACTATCCAAATCCATTCAATCCATCAACAAAAATCAGATTCAGCATTCCAAATGTAGGGACAGGGCTTGCCCTGTCCGTCTTAAAGGTATACGATATTCTTGGTAATGAAGTTGCAGCATTAGTGGATGAATATAAACCCGCCGGCACCTACGAAGTAAATTTTGATGCCTCACATTTATCATCAGGAATTTATTTCTACAGGTTGCAGGCTGGTGCTTTTGTTGAA